>NZ_CP110921.1:617000-925500 GCF_026247885.1 Methylococcus mesophilus
CGACGAGCGCTTCGACGAGACCTACCTTTCCAATTACGCCGTCATCAACCTGCAGTATCCGTTGGCGCGCATCCATGGCGTCGGCCAGATCCGGGTCGTCGGTGCCGGCTCCTACAGCATGCGGGTTTGGCTGAATCCGGAGCGGCTGCGTTACTACGGCCTTACGGCCAAGGACGTGGCCGACGCGATTCAGCAGCAGAACGTCGAGGTCGTGGCCGGCCAGCTCGGCGGCCCGCCAGTACCCGAAGACCAACCCTACCAGTTCACCATCAACGCTCTGGGCCGTCTGTCCGAGATCTCGCAGTTTGAGGACATCATCATCAAGACCACGCGGAACAAACCGCAGCAGTCGGTCACCAGCGAGGATACGGCCCGGATCGTGCGCGTGAAGGATCTGGCCCGGGTCGAGCTGAGTCAGCAGACCTATGCCAACTATGCCGAGGTCAGCGGCCACAAATCGACCCAGATCGTGGTCTACACCCTGCCCGGCGCCAACGCCATTGACGTCGGCGAACAAATCAAAAAAATGATGGAGAAAATGAGCCAGGACTTCCCGGACGGGCTCAAGTACGCCATCCACTACGACACCACCAAGTTCATCGAACAATCGATCCACGCCGTTTACGAGACTCTGTTCGAAGCCGGCGTACTGGTGCTGATCGTCATCATGGTGTTCCTGCAGAACTGGCGTGCGACCCTGGTGCCTGCGACGACCGTGCCGGTGACCATCATCGGCGCCTTCGCCGCGATGGCGATGCTAGGTTTTTCCGTCAACCTGATGACGCTGTTCGCCTTGATCCTGGCGATCGGCATCGTCGTCGACGACGCCATCATGATCGTAGAGAATGCCTGGCATTACATCGAGAAGGGGCTGACGCCTAAGGAGGCGTCGATCAAGGCCATGAGCGAAATGACTGGCCCGGTCATCGGCATCACCCTGGTGCTGACGGCGGTATTCCTGCCTTCAGCTTTCCTGCCTGGCATTACCGGACAGATGTTCCGCCAGTTCGCCCTGGTGATCGCCTCCACGGCGGTCATCAGCGCCATCAACGCCTTGACCCTGAAACCCGCGCAGTGCGCTCTCTATCTCAAGGCCAGGCCGGCGGACCACCGTCCAAATGCGTTCTACCGCGGATTCAACACGGTCTACGCGAAAATCGAAGCGGCCTATACCCGGCTGGTGCGCTGGATGGTGAACCGGACCGGAATGATGGCCGCCGTCTTCTTCGCCGTCATCGCCGTTGGTGGCTGGCTGTTCAGCATCCACCCGACCGGCTTTCTGCCCGCCGAGGACCAGGGCTATGCGATGATCATGACTCGCCTGCCGGACGGCGCCGCGCAGCCCAGACTCCGGGAAGCCAGCCGCAAGCTCGACGAAGTCCTGAAGAAAAGCCCCGGTATCAAAGCCTGGGTCGTCATCGGCGGCTTGTCCATTCTCGATACCGCCAACCTTTCGAACGCTTCCACCACTTTCATCATTTACGAGGACTGGGACAAACGCGGCGAAGCGCTCGATCAGCGCCATATTCTCGGCGGCCTGAAAAAGCAGCTCGATGCCATTCCGGAGGCCCAGTTCGCGATCATGATTCCCCCGCCCATCCGCGGCCTCGGCCAGGCCGGCGGCTTCCAGATGATGGTCGAAGACAAGCGCAGCCTCGGCCTGCCCGAATTGCAGAAAGGCGTGTTGGAACTGACCCGCGCCGGCTCCTCGCAATCCGGCATCGGCTTCGTGGGCTCGACCTTCAGCAATCGCAGTCCCCAGCTCTATCTCGATATCGACCGTACCAAGGCGCAGTCGCAGGAAGTTCCGATGAACAACGTGTTTGCCACGTTGCAGGCGTATCTCGGGTCGGCTTACGTCAATCTGTTCAACAAATTCAACCAGTCGTTCCAGGTCTACGTGCAGGCCGAAGCGCCCTACCGGCTGCGTCCGGAGGACATACAGAATCTGTACGTGAAGAACGTTCGGGAGGAAATGGTACCGCTGGGCTCCCTGTTGACCGTGAACCACAAGCTGGGGTCTGAGCTCGTTACGCGCTACAACCTCTATCCGGCTGCGCCGGTTTTCGGCACCGCGGCCCCGGGTTTCAGTTCCGGCGAAGCGATCCGGCTGATGGAGCAGGTCGCCAAGAACACCTTGCCGCAAGGCATGAACTTCGAATGGACCGCAACCGCATTCCAGGAACAGCAGGTTGGCAACCAGGCGTATTACATCTACGCCCTGTCCATCGTCCTGGTGTTCCTCGTGCTGGCCGCCCAATACGAAAGCTGGGCCAGCCCCGCCGCAGTGATCCTGGTAGTGCCCATGGCCCTGGTGGGTGTCATCGTCTCCCTCATCATCCGGCACTTCGACAACAACCTGTACACCCAGGTCGGGCTGGTGCTGATGATCGCGCTGGCCAGCAAGAACGCTATTCTGGTGGTGGAATTCGCCCGGGAACTGCGCGCCGAGGGCATGGCCATCGCCGACGCCGCAGTGGAAGCCACCCGGCGCCGGTTCCGGCCCATCATCATGACCTCGTTCGCATTCATTCTGGGCGTCGTCCCGCTGATGAAGGCCGGCGGCGCAGGCGCGGCCAGCCAGCAGGCGATCGGCACCGTGGTGTTCGGCGGCATGCTGGCCTCGACCATCCTGGCCATCCCCTTCGTGCCGGTGTTCTACGTCATCACCCAGCGCTGGAGCGAGCGGAACAAAGGAGGGAAGCCGGGATCCTCAGCGCCCGGCTGATGCGGGCCGTACGGGTATCCCGGGCTCACCGGCCCCGCGGGAACGCGTTGGTAACGGGCTATGGCCCGCTTCCATAATGGCGATTGACAACCCGGCTCCGCTTGACGAAAGTGTAGCCAGCTTTGTGGTACATCGTCCGCCCCGGCGGGTGATGCTTACGCGAACATCGGGAGACATGAGTACATGAGTTCCGCTGGCGTTCCACATACCGATCTTTGGCCGCTCCTGCTCTATTTCGGGCTGGTGCTGATCGTCGTGGGCACGATGCTCGCGCTACCTCCCCTCCTGGGCGAACGCCGCACCCGCCGCACCCAGGCGACGGAACAACCGTACGAATCCGGCATCGTCGCGGTGGGCAGCTCCCAGCTCCGTTTCTCCGTCCGCTTCTACCTCATCGCGATCTTCTTCGTCATCTTCGACCTCGAAGCCGTCTTCATCTTCGCCTGGGCCATCGCCTTCCGCGAAAGCGGCTGGCCCGGCTACATCGAAATCCTGATCTTCATCGGCGTCCTGGCCGCCACGCTGGTTTATCTGTGGCGGATCGGCGCCCTCGACTGGCGCACGCCCCGCCAGCGCATCGTCGAAGCCAAAATCCACCTGTAGGAGCCCCCATGCGCTGGAGCCTGACACGAGCGGACCAGACCCCGGCCCCCCAGCCGGGCCGGCAGACCTACGAGGAAGCCCTGCGGCGCAACATCCTGTTCGCCCAGTTGGACGACTTGGTGCGCTGGGGCCGCAAGAATTCGATCTGGCCGTTCAACTTCGGCCTCTCCTGCTGCTACGTCGAAATGGCGACCGCGTTCACCAGCCGCTTTGACATCGCCCGTTTCGGCTCGGAAGTCATCCGCGCCAGCCCCCGCCAGGCCGATCTGATGGTGATTTCCGGCACGGTGTTCCGCAAGATGGCGCCGGTGGTCAAACACCTCTACGACCAATTGCTCGAACCCAAGTGGATCATTTCCATGGGCTCCTGCGCCAACTCGGGAGGGATGTACGACATCTACAGCGTGGTCCAGGGCGTGGACAAGTTCCTGCCGGTGGACGTCTACGTGCCGGGCTGCCCGCCGCGGCCGGAAGCATTGCTGGAAGGGCTGATAATGCTGCAGGAATCGGTGGGGAAGGAGGAACGGCCTCTGAGCTGGGTGATCGGCCCCCAAGGCATCGAAAAAGCCCCCGCCCCCAGCCGGCGCGACCTCAAACAGGCCGAGCGCAATCGGGCCTCCGAACTGCACGATCCGTTCAGCCTGGATTGAACGAGAGGGAATCCGGACATGGTAGCCTCGATGACGGAACATGCTGGAACCATCGTCCCGGACCTGTGCCGCCGCTTCGGCAGCGAGACCTTTATCCCGCAAATCACCGCCGACGGCATCCCCACTCTGTGGATCAATCCCGGCGATCTCGTTGCCGCCGTCGGCTACCTGCGCCGGGAGATCGACCGCCCCTACGCCCTGCTGTTCGATCTGACCGCCGTCGACGAACGGACCCGGAAGCATCGGGACGGCCTGCCCGCCAGCGCCTTTACCATCGTCTACCATCTGATTTCCCTGGAGCGCAACGCCGACATCCGGCTGAAAGTCGCCCTCCCGGAATCCGATCCGTCACTCCCCAGCATCGCTGCGGTCTGCCCCGCCGCCGACTGGTACGAGCGGGAAGTCTGGGACATGTTCGGCATACGTTTCCACGGGCATCCGAACCTGCGCCGCATCATCATGCCGCCGACCTGGCAGGGCCATCCCTTGCGCAAGGACCACCCCGCCCGCGCCACCGAGATGGAACCGTTCAGCCTGCCGGACGATGTGCAACAGCAGGAGCAGGAGGCCCTGCGCTTCGTGCCCGAGGAATGGGGCATGCAGCGCCGGAGCGAGGACACCGATTTCCTGTTCCTGAACTTAGGGCCCAACCATCCCAGCGTGCACGGCGTGTTTCGGGTCGCCCTCCAGCTCGACGGCGAGGAGATCGTCGACGCCGTACCCGACATCGGCTACCACCACCGCGGCGCGGAGAAGATGGGGGAACGCCAGTCCTGGCACAGCTACATCCCCTACACCGACCGGGTCGACTACCTCGGCGGTTCGATGAACAACCTGCCTTACGTCATGGCGGTGGAGAAGCTGGCCGGGATCGAAGTGCCGGAGCGCGCCCGGGTCATCCGGGTCATGATCTCCGAGTTCTACCGGATCGCCAGCCACCTCCTGTTCTATGGCACCTTCGCCCAGGACGTGGGACAGATGTCGCCGATCTTCTACATGTTCATCGACCGCGAGAAGGTGTTCGAGATTATCGAATCCTTCACCGGCGCCCGGATGCATTCCAGCTTCTTCCGCATCGGCGGCGTCGCCATGGACCTGCCGGAAGGCTGGGACAGGCTGATCCGCGAGTTCATCGCCTACTTCCCCAAGCGCCTGGCCCAGTACGACAAGGCGGTGATGGCCAACAAGCTGATCCAGCGCCGCACTCGCGGCATCGGTGCTTACACCACGGCGGAGGCCATCGACTGGAGCGTGACCGGCGCGGGGCTCAGGGCCACGGGCCTGGCCTGGGACTACCGCAAGGCCCGGCCCTATTCGGGCTATGAGAACTTCGAATTCGAGATTCCGACCGGCGCGAACGGCGACTGCTACGACCGCTGCGCGGTGCGGGTGGCAGAGATGCGGCAGAGCCTCCGGATCATCGAGCAGTGCGTGAACCAGATGCCGTCCGGCCCCTACAAGGCCGAGCACCCGCTCACCACGCCGCCGCCCAAGGAACGCACGATGCACGACATCGAGACGCTGATCCAGCATTTCCTCAGCGTATCCTGGGGCCCGGTGATCCCGCCCGGCGAAGCCTGCATGACCATCGAGGCGACCAAGGGCCTGAACGGCTATTACCTGACCTCGGACGGCGGCACCATGTCCTACCGCACCCGCATCCGCACCCCGTCCTTTCCCCACCTGCAGATGATCCCGCTGATGAGTCGCGGCATGATGGTCGCCGACCTGATCGCCATCCTCGCCAGCATCGATTTCGTGATGGCCGACGTGGACCGCTGAAGGAGCCGGAGCATGATCCTCACACCCGACGAAATCCAAGCCATCCGCCAGGAAGCCGGTCACTTCCCCTACCCTTCCGCGGCCGCGATCGAGGCACTCAACATCGCCCAGCGAGGGCATGACTGGATTTCGGACGAACTGCTGAGGGAGGTCGCCGAAGTGCTGGGCATATCGCCGGCGGACCTGGACAGCGTCGCCACCTTCTACAACCTGATCTACCGCCGTCCGGTGGGAAAGCGCGTCATCCACTACTGCAACAGCGTGAGCTGCTGGATGCTGGGCGCCGAAGACAACCGCCGCCATTTGAGTGAAAGGCTCGGCATCGGGCTGGGGGAAACCACCGGCGACGGCGAATACACCCTGCTGCCCATCGTCTGCCTGGGCGCCTGCGACAAGGCGCCGGTGCTCATGATCGGCGACGAGACCCACTTCAACGTCGATCCGGCCAAGCTGGACGACATTCTCGGCGAAACCGGAGCGCCCTGATGGACAAGCCGCTCACCCGCAACATCAAGCCCGATGGCTCCGCCGCCAGCCTGGCCGAATACCGGGCCGGCGGCGGCTACGAAGGATTGAAAAAAGCCCTCGCCGAACTCGCGCCGTTGGAAGTGCAACAGCAGGTCAAGGATTCGGGGCTGCGCGGCCGGGGCGGCGCCGGCTTCCCGACGGGAATGAAATGGAGTTTCGTGCCGATGGGCGAGGACGCGCCAAAAACCAAATACCTGGTGGTCAATGGCGACGAAATGGAACCGGGCGCGTTCAAGGACCGGCTGCTGCTGGAAGGCGATCCGCACCAACTGATCGAAGGCGTCGCCATCGCTTCCTACGCCATCCAGGCCAACATCGCCTATATCTTCCTCCGCGGCGAATACCGGCTCGCGGCGGACCGGCTGCGGCGGGCGATCGCCGAGGCCGAAGAGTACAAGCTGCTCGGCGCGAACATTCTCGGCTCGGGTTTCAGCCTGGACCTGCGCCTGCACACCAGCGCCGGGCGCTACATCTGCGGCGAGGAAACCGCCCTGCTCAACTCGCTGGAAGGCAAACGCGCCAATCCCCGCGCCAAGCCGCCGTTCCCGCAAGTGTCCGGCCTGTTCGGCAAGCCCACCATCGTCAACAACGTCGAGACCTTGTGCAACCTGCCGCACATCCTCCGCAACGGGGTGGAGTGGTACAAAGGACTCAGCCGGACCGGCGAGCCGGGCACCAAGATCTACGGCGTCAGCGGCCGGGTCAAGCGCCCCGGCGCCTGGGAGCTGCCCATGGGCACGACGGCGCGCGAGATCATCGAGGAACACGCCGGCGGCATGCGCGACGGCTACCGTTTGAAGGGCTACATGCCGGGCGGCGCGTCCACCGACTTCCTGCTGCCCGAACACCTGGACATCCCCATGGACTACGGCTCGATCGGCAAGGCCGGCAGCCGGCTCGGCACCGGCACGATGATCCTGCTGGACGACCGGACCTGCCCGGTAAGGATGGTGCTCAATCTCGAACAGTTCTTCGCCCAGGAATCCTGCGGCTGGTGCACGCCCTGCCGGGATGGCCTGCCCTGGACCGTCAGCCTGCTCGAAAGGCTGATCGAAGGGCGCGGCCGACTGGAGGACCTCCACACCCTGGAACGCTTGTGCGGACTGCTCGGCCCCGGCAATACCTTCTGCGCCCTCGCGCCCGGCGCGGTGGAACCGCTGCAGAGCGCCCTCAAATACTTCCGCGCCGATTTCGAGCGCTATCTCCAGCCGCAAAGCACCCGCGGAGGCGTGTATGCCTGACAAAATCGTAGGGAACGATTTTGGACCGCCGAAGGCGGGTCCGGAGGACGGACCCCAGGGAAGGAGTCCGCACATCGAAATCGACGGCAAGCGCTATCCGGTCAAGGCGGGGGACAACCTGCTGCAGGCGATCCTCTCGCTCGGTCTGGATCTGCCCTATTTCTGCTGGCATCCGGCCATGGGCTCGGTGGGCGCCTGCCGCCAGTGCGGCGTGATCCAGTTCAAGGATGCGGACGACACTCAAGGCCGGCTGGTGATGGCCTGCATGACGCCCGTGACCGAAGGCATGCGGATATCTCTGCAAGGCGAAAACGCCAGGAATTTCCGCGCCGGCATCCTGGAACTCTTGATGACCAACCACCCGCACGACTGCCCGGTGTGCGAAGAAGGCGGCGAATGCCATCTGCAGGACATGACCGTGATGACCGGCCATACCTTCCGCCAGTACCGCGGCCTCAAGCGCACCCACCGCAACCAGGACCTGGGGCCGTTCATCAACCACGAGATGAACCGCTGCATCGCCTGCTACCGCTGCGTCCGCTATTACCAGGACTATTGCGGCGGCGACGACCTGCAGGTGTTCGCCTCGCACAACCACGTCTATTTCGGCCGCCATGAGGACGGCGTACTGGAGAACGAATTCAGCGGCAATCTGGTCGAGGTCTGCCCCACCGGGGTGTTCACCGACAAGACCTTCAGCCGGCATTACAGCCGCAAATGGGATCTGCAGACCGCGCCTTCGATCTGCGTCCACTGCGGAATCGGCTGCAACACCAGCCCCGGTGAGCGCTACGGCAGCCTGCGGCGGATCGTCAACCGCTATCACGGCGAGGTCAACGGCTATTTCCTCTGCGACCGCGGCCGCTTCGGCTACGGCTTCGTCAACGGCCCGGCGCGCCTCCATCAGGCCCGCTCGGCCGAGGAAGGTCCGCTGGACCTGAACATCGCCGCCGGCCGGTTCGCCGCCGCGATCCGGGACGCGCGAGGGATCATCGGCATCGGATCGCCCCGCGCCAGCCTCGAGGCCAATTTCGCACTGCGGGAACTGGTCGGCGCGGAGCGTTTCCATGCCGGCATCGGCGACACCGAACACGGCTGCCTTCGAACCCTCCTCGGCATCGTCCGGGATTTCCCGGTGCACCTCGTGTCCCTGCGCGAAGCCGAACGGGCCGATGCGGTGCTGGTGCTGGGCGAAGACCTGACCCAGACCGCGCCGCGGCTGGCGCTGGCGCTACGCCAGGCGGTGCGCAGCCGGGCCCATGCCATCGCCGAGGGTCTGGGCATCCCGCATTGGCAGGACGCCGCCGTGCGTGAGGCGGCCCAGGCCGAAAAAAGCCCGCTGTTCGTCGCCAGTCCGGGGCCGACCCGGCTGGACGAGGTCGCTACGCGGACCTGCCGCGCCGGCCCCGACGCCATCGCCCGGCTGGGCTTCGCCGTCGCGCACAACATCTGCTCCGAGGCGCCGGCCGTTGCGGGCCTGACGCCCGAACATGAGGCGCTGGCTGCGGAAATCGCCGACGCGCTGGCAGGCGCCGAACGGCCCCTGATCGTATCCGGCACCGGCTGTCTGAGCGAGGAGGTGCTCCGGGCGGCGGGCCAGATCGCCGCTGCGCTGGCGGCGAAACGTCAGGGCCGACCCACGGGTGTGCATTTCGCCGTGCCGGAATGCAACAGCCTGGGGCTGGCGATGATGGAGGCGCAAGCTCTGGCGCACGCCTTCCAGACCATCGAGTCCGGAGTAGCCGACACGCTGCTCATCCTGGAAAACGATCTCTACCGGCGGGCGGACCGGACCGCGGTCGACGCCCTGCTCGAGCGGGCCAGACAAGTGATCGTGATCGACCATACCCTGCACGAAACCGCCGAGCGCGCCGATCTTGCGCTGCCCGCCGCAAGCTTCGCCGAGACCGAAGGGACACTGGTCAGCAGCGAAGGCCGCGCCCAGCGTTTCTTCTCTGCAATGCCCCCCATCGGTGACAGCCGCGACGCCTGGCGCTGGCTCGGGCCCTGGACCCGCATCGACGATCTCAGCCGGGCGCTGGCCGAATCGCTGCCGGTGTTCCGGGAAATTACCGGTTGCGCGCCCGGAGCGGCCTTCCGCATCGCGGGCCAGAAGATTCCGCGCCAGCCGCACCGCTACAGCGGACGCACCGCGATGCTGGCCGACGTCCGCATCCATGAACCGAAGCAGCCCGAGGACGCGGACTCGGCGCTGGCCTTCTCCATGGAAGGCGCCGCGCAGGACCATCCGCCGGCCTTGAATCCCTTCGTCTGGGCGCCGGGCTGGAATTCGAACCAGTCGGTCGGCAAGTTCCAGGACGAAGCCGGCGGTCATCTGCGCGGCGGCGATCCCGGCATCCGCCTGATTGGCGACGGCGGAACCGGCCCGCAGTGGTTCGTACCGCCCGAGGCCGGCGCCGCTCCCTCGGACGCCCTGCGGCTGGTACCGCTGCACCGCATCTTCGGCAGCGACGAGACCAGCATGCACTCGCCCGCGGTGGCGGAACGGGCACCGCATCCCTATGTGGCCCTCAACCCCGCGGACGCGATCCGCCTCGGTCTCGCCGAAGGCGAAGAAGTCGAACTTGCTACGGACGTCTGGCTGCCGGTGAAGCTCCTCCCCGGCCTCGCGGCCGGCATCGCCGGCGTGCCGGCCGGTCTGCGCGACCTGCCTTTCCTGGAAACCGCGTCGCGGCCATGGACGCCGAACAAGCCCGGAGAAGTTACGCCATGACCGTCGGATCGCCCTATGTCGTCGTCGGCATCCTGCTCTCGGTCGTGGTCGTCGCGGCCTGGCTGATCTGGGTGGAGCGCCGCCTGATCGGAATCTGGCAGGACCGGCTCGGGCCCAACCGGGTGGGCCCGCTGGGGCTGGGGCAGGTGGTGGCGGACATGGTCAAGATCTTCTTCAAGGAGGACTGGATTCCGCCTTTCGCCGACAAGCCGGTGTTCGTCATCGCGCCGGCCGTCGTCATGGTGACCATGCTGCTCGGCTTCGTCGTCGTGCCGTTCGCACCGGGCGTGGGCGTCATCGACTTCAACTTCGGCCTGCTGTATTTCTTCGCGCTGTCTTCCCTGGCGGTCTACAGCCAAGTGCTGGCGGGCTATGCCTCGAACAACAAATACTCGCTGCTGGGGAGCCTGCGCGCCGCCGCCCAGAGCATCAGCTACGAGGTGTTCATGGGCCTGGCCGCGATGGGCGTGGTGATGCTGTCCGGCAGCTTCAACCTGCGGGAGATCGTCGAGGCGCAGAAGGATTGCTGGTACGTGCTGCCACAGTTTGCAGGCTTCCTCGCATTTCTGGTGGCAACGGTGGCGGAATGCCATCGCGCGCCCTTCGACCTGCCGGAAGCCGAGCAGGAGATCACCGGCGGCTTCCACACCGAATACTCCGGCATGAAGTTCGGCATGTTCTTCGTCGGCGAATACTTAGGCATCACCCTGAATTCGGCCATCCTGGTGACGCTTTTCTTCGGCGGCTGGCTGGGGCCGGGCTTCCTGCCGCCTCTGGCCTGGTTCGTCCTCAAGACCCTGGTCTTCATCCTGTTCTTCGTCCTGCTGCGGGCGGCGCTGGCCCGGCCGCGCTACGACCAGCTCATGAGCTTCGGCTGGAAGGTGATGCTGCCGCTGACCCTGGTCAATATCGTCGTCACCGGGGCCGTCGGCCTGTCGGCGCCATGAGGGAGGAAGCGAGATGATCAGCCAGTTGCGCACCCTGTGGATCGTGCTCAAGCACACCTTCACCCGGGCGGACACGGTCCAGTACCCCGAACAGCGGCCGAAGCTGTTTCCGCGCTACCGCGGCCGCATCGTGCTCACCCGCGACCCCGACGGCGAGGAGCGCTGCGTCGCCTGCAACCTTTGCGCGGCGGTGTGTCCGGTGGACTGCATCGCGCTGCAGAAGGCCGAGGACGTTGACGGCCGCTGGTATCCGGAATTCTTCCGCATCAACTTTTCCCGCTGCATCCTCTGCGGCCTGTGCGAGGAAGCCTGCCCGACCTACGCGATCCAGCTCACCCCCGATTTCGA
The DNA here is from genome assembly GCF_026247885.1 of Methylococcus mesophilus. Taxonomy (NCBI): domain Bacteria; kingdom Pseudomonadati; phylum Pseudomonadota; class Gammaproteobacteria; order Methylococcales; family Methylococcaceae; genus Methylococcus; species Methylococcus mesophilus. The sequence goes on from NZ_CP110921.1 coordinate 628,562, forward strand.
GTTATGCGAATACGACCGCCGCAACCTGGTGTACGAAAAGGAGCACCTTTTGATCCAGGGCACCGGCAAGTATCCGGGCTATGGTTTCTACCGGGTAGCGGGCAAGGCCATCGCCGGCAAGGACAAGGGGGAGGCGGAAAACGAAGCACACCCGATCGACGTCCGAAGCCTCTTGCCCTGACCGTAACCCCACAGGCACCGACATGGAACTGACCCTCTTCTACCTCTCTGCCCTGGTCGCCGTCGCCGCCACCTTCATGGTGGTGATCCAGTGCAACACCGTGCATGCCCTGCTCTATCTCATCGTCTCGCTCCTCGCCTCGGGCTTCATCTTCTACCTGCTGGGGGCTTTTTTCGCGGCGGTGCTGGAAGTCATCATCTACGCCGGGGCGATCATCGTGCTGTTCGTGTTCGTGGTGATGATGCTCAATCTCGGCAGCAAGACCATCGAGCAGGAGAGACAATGGCTGTGTCCCGGCATCTGGCACGGACCCGCCGCGCTCTGCACCGTCCTGTTCGCGGAGCTGCTGATCACCCTGACGCGTTCCGGCGCCCACGAGGCGGGCCGGATCGTCGAGTCCAAAGCGCTCGGCATCGCCCTGTTCGGCCCCTATCTGCTGGCGGTCGAAACGGCCTCCATGCTGCTGCTGGCGGGTCTGGTCGGCGCCTATCACCTGGGCCGCCCTCTCAGGTCCGGGAGCTGAAGCGATGGCGCCAATTCCCTTCGAACACGCGCTGCTCCTGGCCTCGGTTCTGTTCGTGCTGGGCCTCGTCGCCCTGCTCATCCGCCGCAACCTGATCGTGATGCTGATGTCGGTGGAGATCATGCTGAACGCGGCGGGGCTGGCCTTCATCGCCGCCGGGTCGCGCTGGGGCCAGCCCGACGGCCAGATCATGTTCCTGCTGATCCTGACCCTCGCCGCCGCCGAAGTCGGCGTCGGCCTGGGGCTGGTGCTTCAGATCTACCGGCGTTACAAGACGCTGGACGCGGATCGCCTGAGCGAAATGCAAGGCTAGGAGTCGTCATGCTGAATCTGTTGTGGCTGGTTCCCTTCCTTCCTCTGGCGGGCTTCCTGATCCTCACCGGGAGCGAAGGCCGGCTGCCCAAGGCCTACGTTCCCTGGATCGGCGCCGGCTCGGTCGGATTGTCGGCGGCCCTGGCGGCAGCCCTGGCTTTCGAGCTTCTGGCCCTGGCTCCGGAGGCCCGGCTGTTCCGGCAGACGCTGTGGCACTGGATGGCGGCGGGCGACTTCGGCGTCGACTTCGCCTTCTACCTCGACGCCCTGTCGCTCAACATGCTGCTGGTGGTCACCGGGGTCGGTTTCCTGATCCACGTCTATTCCGCCGGCTACATGGCAGACGACCCCGGCATGGCCCGCTTCTTCGCCTACATGAATTTGTTCGTGTTCGCCATGCTGATCCTGGTGCTGGCGGACAACCTGCCGCTGCTGTACCTCGGCTGGGAAGGCGTGGGGCTATGCAGCTACCTGCTGATCGGATTCTGGTACGAGAAACCCGAGAACGGCTACGCGGCCCGCAAGGCTTTCGTCGTCACCCGCGTCGGGGACACCGCCATGGCGCTGGGCCTCTTCCTGCTGTTCGCCCAGCTCGGCACGCTGGACATCCAGGAGGCCATGGCCAGGGCGAGCGCTCAATGGCCGGCGGGCTCGACCCTGGCCACCGCAGCGGCCCTGCTGCTGCTCGGCGGCGCCGTCGGCAAGTCGGCCCAGTTGCCGCTGCAAGTCTGGCTGCCGGACGCCATGGCCGGGCCCACGCCGATCAGCGCCTTGATCCACGCCGCCACCATGGTCACGGCGGGCGTCTACCTCATCGCCCGCACCCACGCCCTGTTCGCCCTCGCTCCCGAGGTACAGACCCTGGTCGCTGTCATCGGCGCGATCACCCTGCTGATGTCCGGCTTCAGCGCCCTGACCCAGACCGACATCAAGCGCGTCCTGGCCTATTCCACCATTAGCCAGATCGGCTACATGTTCCTGGCGCTGGGCGTGGGCGCCTGGTCCGCGGCGATCTTCCACCTGACCACCCATGCCTTCTTCAAGGCCCTGCTGTTCCTCGGCGCCGGCGCCGTCATCCTCTCGCTGCACCACGAACAGGACATCTTCAGAATGGGGGGCTTGCGGCGCAGCCTGCCGCTGGTGTTCTGGACCTTCGTCGTCGGCCTGGCGGCCCTGGTCGCCCTGCCTTTCACTTCGGGCTACTACAGCAAGCACGAGATCCTGCTCAACGCCCATGGCGCGGGCGCTGCCGGCCCCTGGCTATGGGCCGCGGGCACGGCGGGCGCGGTCCTCACCGGCCTCTACAGCACCCGGCTGCTCCTGGTCGCCTTTTTCGGCACGGAGCGGACGCCAGCCCGCCCGCACTATGACTCCAATATCGGCGTGCCGCTGGTCGTCCTCGCCATTCTTTCCCTGGCCGGGGGACTGGCGAAGCTGCCCCTGTTCCCGGCACTGCCTGAAACCGGCACCGAGCTCGCCCCGAGCGGAGCCGAGGGGGAAGCCGGCGGTTCGATCGGCCTCTTGACCACGGCGGCGCCCTTCCTCGGCGTCGCGATCGGCTACCTCGTCTACCGCGCCGGAACCGCTTCCGCCGAAGCCGTGCTGAAGCTCCCCGGAGGCGAGGCATTGCGCCGCCTGTGGTTCAGCGGCTGGGGCATGGACTGGCTGTACGACCGGCTGTTCGTCCTGCCTTTCGTCGCTCTCGCCAGGCTGAACAAGGGCGATGCCGTCGACCGGCTGTATCAGGGAATCGTCGCCCTTACCCGCCTCGGCCACCGCCTGCTGGTGCCCACCCAGACCGGGCAGCTCCGGCGCTATGCCGCCGGTATGCTGTTCGGAGCCGCGCTGGTCCTGGCCGTGGGGGTATGGGCATGATCCTGCTCTGGCTGATCCTGGTTCCCCTGATCGGCGGGCTGCTGTCGCTCCCGGCCGGGCGCTGGCGGGACGACGCTCCGCGCTGGCTGGCGCTGGCCGCCTTGGCCGTCGACGCCGCGCTGGTCCTGTCCCTGTTCGCGGACACCGGCGCCGCGCCCAAAACCGCCTGGCTGGCGCAGATCGACTGGGCCTGGATCCCGCGCTTCGGAATCCGCTTCCATCTGGCTCTGGACGGGCTCAGCCTGCTGCTCGTCGCCCTGACGGTATTTCTCGGCTTCGCCGCGGTGCTCTGCTCCTGGACCGAGATCCGCGAACGCCAGGGTTTCTTCCATTTCAACCTGCTGTGGACGCTGGCGGGGGTCATCGGGGTGTTCCTCGCCCTGGACCTGTTCCTGTTCTTCTTCTTCTGGGAAGTCATGCTGATCCCGATGTATCTCCTGATCGGCATCTGGGGCCACGAGAACCGGGCCTATGCGGCCATGAAGTTCTTCATCTTCACCCAGGTCAGCGGACTCTTGATGCTGATCGCGATCCTCGGTCTGGTGTTTCTGCACTACCAGACGACGCGGACCCTGAGCTTCGACTATTTCGAGCTGCTCGAGGCCGATCTTTATCCCGGCGCTGCCCGCTGGATCATGCTCGGCTTCTTCGTCGCCTTCACGGTCAAGCTGCCAGCCATTCCCTTCCACACCTGGCTGCCGGACGCCCATACCCAGGCGCCGACCGGCGGCAGCGTCCTCCTCGCCGGGGTGTTGCTGAAGACCGGCGCCTACGGCCTGCTGCGCTTCGTGATCCCGCTGTTTCCCGGTGCGGCGCAGGATTTTGCGCCTTTCGCCATGGCGCTGGGCGCGGTCAGCATCCTCTATGCCGCCAAGCTCGCCTTCGCCCAGACCGACCTCAAGCGCCTCATCGCCTACACCAGCGTCAGCCACATGGGCTTCGTGCTGCTCGGCGCCTTCGCCGGCAATGCGCAAGCACTGCAGGGCGCGGTGATGACCATGCTGGCCCACGGCGTCAGCGCGGCAGCGCTGTTCATGGTCGCCGGCGCCCTGCAGGAGCGGCTGCACACCCGCGACATGGACAAGATGGGAGGCTTGTGGGCACTGGCGCCCCGCATCGGAGCGATCACCCTGTTCTTCTCGGTCGCCGCGCTGGGCATGCCTGGGCTGGGCAATTTCGTCGGCGAATTTCTGGTGCTGCTGGGGAGCTTCCGCGTCGATGCCGCCATCACCGCGTTCGCCGCGCTCGGCCTCATCCTGGCGCCGGTCTATGCGCTGTACGTGATGCAGCGGGCGTTCCACGGGCCGGCTTCGCCCCGCGAAATCCGCGACTTCGGCCTGCGCGAAATGGGGGTGATGCTGTTCCTGATCGCCGCGACGACCTGGATGGGGCTCCATCCCCAATCCATGCTGGCCTACACCGACGCCACGGTGAACGGACTGACCCGGACCCTGGCCCAGCGAGGAACCTGACGTGACCGCCGACGCATTCACCGCCCTGCTCCCCTTCATCGTTCTGTCGGCGGCCGCCGTCGCCGTGATGCTGGCCATCGCGATCCGGCGGAGCTTCCGCCTCATTTTCTGGCTGACGGTCGGCGGGCTGCTGGCGAGCCTGTCCACCCTGCCCCACGCTTTGTCCGTCGCACCGCTCCGGGTCACGGACCTGCTGCTGGTCGACGCCTACGGCCTGTTCTTCCATGCGCTCTTGCTTCTCGCCGCGCTCGCCGTCGCCCTCCTGTGCCTGGCGTATTTCCGCCGGCGCGAGAATGAGAACGAAGAAATCTTCGTGCTGCTCCTCACCTCGACCCTGGGGGCACTGCTGCTGGTGTCCAGCGCCCATCTCGCCATGTTCTTCCTCGGCCTGGAGGTGCTGACGATCTCCCTGTTCCCCATGATCGCCTACAGCGTCCGGGCCTCCCGCCCGCTGGAAGCGGGCATCAAATACCTGATGCTGTCGGGACTCGCCTCCTCTTTCCTCATGTTCGGCATGGCACTGGTCTACGGCGACCTGGGCGTGCTCTCGTTCGAACAGATCGGCGCGAGCGGCGCGGAACTGGAGCAAAAGCCGCTCGCTCTCGCCGGCCTGTTCCTCATCCTGGCCGCGATCGGCTTCAAGCTGTCGCTGGTGCCGTTCCACCTGTGGACGCCGGACGTCTACCAGGGCGCGCCCGCGCCGGTCACCGCCTTCCTGGCGACCGTGTCGAAGGCGTCCGTGTTCGCCCTGCTGCTCAGGTTTTTCACCACCGTCCATGCCGAGCGCTCGGAAACCTTTCTCTGCGTGCTCGGACTGCTGGCCGTCGTGTCCATCCTGGCCGGCAATCTCCTGGCGCTGCTGCAGGACAGCCTGAAACGCCTGCTCGCCTACTCATCGATCGCCCACATGGGCTACCTGCTGGTGGGATTCGTCGCCGCGGGGCTGCTGCGGCGGGACCTGCAGGCGGAAACGATCGCCTTCTACCTCGCCGCCTACACGCTCACCAGCCTGGCGGCCTTCGGCGCCATTTCGGCCATTTCCGACGACGCCCGCGAATCCGACCGGCTCAGCGACTACGCCGGCCTGTTCTGGCGCTCGCCTTGGCTCGCCGCGGTACTGACGCTCTCCCTGCTGTCTCTGGCGGGCATCCCGCTCACGGTCGGCTTCGTCGGCAAGTTCTACGTCTTCGCCGCCGGCGTGCAGGCGGAGACCTGGCCACTGGTGGCCACCGTCGTCGTCGGCAGCGGCATCGGCATCTACTATTACCTCCGGGTCGTGCTGGCCATGATCCAGCCGGCTGACGCCGGGCATCGGCTCGCACTGCATCCGGCGGCCCGAACCGCCTTGGCCGTCACGGCGCTGCTCGTCCTCGCGGCCGGATTGTTCCCTCAGCCGCTGATCGATGCAGCGGCGAACACGCCACATTCGCCCACCACCGCTGACAACCAGCACCGGGCCGCCGCTTTGCCGGCCGCCGGCCGCTAGCTGCGCACCCATCTTGCAACGATGTTCCGCCCGTCCCCGGCTCCATAACCGCCTTCACTCCCCCGACCATGTCCGACTTTGAATTCAGCCGCCGCCCGATCAAAGCCCGCGACACGCGCTGGGCCGCTTCCATCGCGTCCTGGCTCGCCTACTCCGGCATACGTCCCAACCTCATCTCGGTTTTCAGCGCCGTCTTCGCCGCTGGGGCAGGCGGATGTCTGGCGGCGACGCCCTACTGCGAGGCGGCCGGGGCGGCGGTTCTTTTCGTGACGGCGGCGCTGTGCGTACAACTGCGGCTGCTGTGCAATCTCTTCGACGGCATGGTCGCCATCGAAGGCGGGTTCAAGACGAAATCGGGCGAAATCTTCAATGAACTCCCGGACCGGTTTGCCGATGCCTTCATCCTGACCGGTCTGGGCTATGCAAGCTCGATGTGGCCCTACGGCCCGACCCTGGGCTGGCTGGCCACGGCCCTTGCGCTGGGCACCGCCTATGTGCGCGCACTCGGCGCGGCGGCGGGCGCCGGTCAATGTTTCCTCGGGCCGATGGCCAAACAGCATCGCATGGCGGTCGTCACCGCCGCATCGCTCGCAGCGGCCGCGGCGTGCTTCGCGGACTGGCAGGCGTGGGTGCTGATGGCCGCGCTCGTGATACTGGTCGCCGGCACCGCTGCTACTCTCCTGCGGCGCACCCGTTGGGTCGTGCGGGCGCTGGAGGCCAAGCCGTGATCGCGAAGTCCTTCGTCATCCTGCTGGTGCGGCTGCTGACCGGCATCCGCGCCCACTGGCAGGGCACCGAGCCCGACGCCAGGCAGCGGGTCTATTTCGCCAACCACACCAGCAATCTCGATGCGGTCGTGATATGGGCGGCGCTGCCGGAGGCGCTGCGCAAGATCACCCGGCCCGTCGCCGCACACGACTACTGGTCGCGCGGCCTGGTGCGGCCCTATCTGGCGAAACGCGTTTTCAACGCCGTGCTGATCGAGCGCCGGAACGTGACGGTCAAGAACAATCCGCTCACACCCATGCTCGCCGCGCTGGATGCCGGCAGCTCGCTGATCATCTTTCCCGAAGGCGGGCGGATGGCCGGTGGAGAACCCGCGGAATTCAAGAGCGGCATCTACCATCTCGCCGCCCGCCGCCCGGAGGCCGAACTCATCCCTGTGTGGATCGACAACGTGAACCGCGTGCTTCCCAAAGGCGAAATCTTCCCGGTGCCGATGCTCGGCAGCATCACGATCGGCGCGCCGATCCGGCGGGAGGAAGACGAGACGAAGGAAGACTTTCTGCGGCGCACCCATGCGGCACTGTGCCGCCTCGGAGGATTTTCGCCATGACGATGGACCGGCACATCCTCTGGCTGGCTGCGGGTATTCTCGGCGCGCTCGTCGTGGCCTCGGTCATCGGCGCAATCCTGGCTGCCCGAATCAAGACCGAGGCGGGACGCGCCACCGTCTCCAACCTCAATGCCCGAACCCGCGCCTGGTGGGTGATGGCGTTCATCTTCGGCGGTGCACTCGCCCTCGGACAGGTCGGCGCGGTGGTACTGTTCGGCCTGCTGTCCTTCCTCGGCCTGCGCGAATTCATCACCCTCACGCCGACCAAACGGGGCGACCATCGCGCCCTGTTCTGGATGTTTTTCGTGATCACGCCGGCGCAATACTGGCTCGTCGCCCGCGGATGGTACGGGATGTTCGCCATCTTCATCCCGGTTTACGCCTTTCTGTTCCTGCCGGTGCGATCGGCGCTGGCGGGCGACTGCGAAAACTTCCTCGAACGCACCGCCAAAGCCCAGTGGGGCCTGATGGTCTGCGTATATTGCCTCAGCTACACGCCGGCGCTGCTCGCCCTGGAAATACCGGGTTTTGAGGGACGCAATGCCGAACTCGTGATCTTCCTCATCCTGGTCGTCCAGATGAGCGACGTGCTGCAGTACGTCTGGGGCAAGACGGTCGGCCGCCACAAAGTCGCGCCCACCGTCAGCCCCGGCAAGACCTGGGAAGGCCTCATCGGGGGCGTACTGTCCGCATCGGCCCTCGCCGCCGGCTTGTGGTGGGCGACGCCGTTCACGCCCTGGCAGGCGGGCCTGACCGGATTTGCGATCTGCATCGCTGGTTTCTGCGGCGGCCTCGTCATGTCGGCGATCAAACGCGACCGCGGCGTCAAGGACTACGGTGCCCTCATCGAGGGGCACGGCGGCGTGATGGACCGCGTCGATTCGCTGTGTTTCGCGGCTCCCCTGTTCTTCCACCTCGTTCGGTATTTTTGGACGTGACACCGGCCCGAATTCTCCATCACCGCGTGAGCCCACAAAGCGGCGGCAAGCTTGCCGCCACAAGGCGGCCCGCCGGGGTGGTGCTATGATCCGTTTCGACATCAACCAGCCGCACCCTTCGCCAAATGATTTGGCCCGGTCTGCCCATTGCCCGCTATCGCTTCGAATTCTCCTCCGAGTTGCCGGTCCGGCTGCCCGAGTATCCCGGCTCCGCCTGGCGCGGCGCCCTCGGCCATGCGCTCAAGCGCGCGGTCTGCGTGGTCCGCGGCACCCCCTGCAAGGACTGCCTGCTCTACCGCGCCTGCGTCTACTCCTACGTATTCGAGACACCGCCACCGGCGGCGGCCCTCAAGATGCGGAAATACAATGCCGCCCCGCATCCGTTCGTGCTCGACGTGCAGCCCAATCCCGAGCCCCAAGTCTTCCGGCTCGGCCTGACCCTGATCGGCCAGGCCGAACGCCAGTTGCCTTACCTCGTACACGCCCTGCAACAGGCAGGACGGCAGGGCATCGGCAAACGGGACAACCGGCTCGAACTCCAGGCCATCCAACAGACCGACGGCAACGGCGGCATCCACCCGATCTGGACCGCCGAACAGCCGCTCATTCCGCTGCCGGCCTCAATCCCCGTCATCCCGCCGCCGCCGGAACGCTGCCGGGTCCAACTGGAAACCCCCCTGCGCCTGCGCCGGGAAGAGCACCAGGTCGGCCCCAGGGATTTCGGCTTCGCCGACCTGTTCGGCACGCTGCTGCGGCGCCTCTCCATGCTCAGCTATTTCCACACCGACACCCCCCTGGAAACCGATTTCGCCGGTCTCATGGCCCAGGCCCGCAGCCTCGTCGTGAAAGAAGCCGAGCTGGCCTGGCACGACTGGACCCGCTATTCCTCCCGGCAAGACACCACCATGCAGATGGGCGGACTCACAGGCAGCTTCGTCCTCGACGGCACGGCCCTCGCCCCGTTCTGGCGTTACCTCTGGCTGGGCCAATGGACCCACGCCGGCAAGGCCACCAGCATGGGCTTGGGCCGCTACCGGCTCCACACCGAACCCGCGGACGTACCGCAGCCCGCGGCGACGGCCTGATTCCGCATATCTCCGCCTCCGTGCCCGACCTAAGCATCGTATGGAAACGCCAGAACTCCCCTACCCCCGGCGCATTCTGCTTGCAGTGACCGGCCTCACGCCGCAAGTCGTCACTGAAACCCTCTATGCCCTTCGCCGTCGAGGGGATCAAGCCCTGCCGACCGAAATCCATCTCCTGTCCACCGCCGACGGCATCGAACGCGCCCGGCTCACCCTGCTCAGCGACGAGCCCGGCTGGTTCCACCGGCTGCGGCGGGATTACGCGCTGCCGGCCATGCGATTCGACGAATCCTGCCTGCACGTCCTCGAAGACGGCGCCGGGCGGGCGTTGACCGACATCCGCACCGAAAGCGACAACATCGCCGCCGCCGACACCATCACCGACTGGATCCGCCACCTCACCGACGACGACGCCTCCCAGCTACACGTCTCGCTGGCCGGCGGACGCAAATCTATGGGATTCTACGCGGGCTACGCCCTTTCGCTGTATGGCCGGCCCCAGGACCAGCTCTCCCATGTGCTGGCGATGCCGCCGTATGAATCGTACCCGGACTTCTTCTACCCCACCCCGGCCAGCCGCATCATCTATACCACCGGCGCCGACAGCCGGCCGCTGGACACCAAGGCCGCCGCCGTCACCCTGGCCGACATACCCTTCGTCCGGCTGCGGCAAAACCTCCCCAAGACCCTGCTCAAAGGCCGCGCCCGCTTCTCGCACGTGGTGGACGCCGCTCAATCCTCGCTGACCCAGCCCAAATTGACGATTGATCTTGAACGCCGGAGTATCCAGGCCGGCGGCCTCAGCCTAACCCTCGCCCCGACTCAACTGGCCTTCCTCGCCTGGTTCGCCCGCCGCCGGCTGGCGCAAGCGCCGGCGCTGTGCTGCCCCTCGGACGGCGTTTCCGAACCCGACTACGCCGCCGCCTACCTCAGCAAATACATGAAAATCATCGGCGCCATGGGTGACGGCGACCGCACCCAAGAGCGGCTTCGGCACGGCATGGACAAAGCGTTCTTCGAGCAGACCAAATCCAAACTGCACCGCCGCATCGACGACCTGCTCGGCCATGCCGCCGGCCCCTACCTGATCGGTCACGACGGCGGACGCCCCCGGCGCTTCGGCCTCACCCTCCCGCCGGAAGCCATCCGCTTCGGCCGCATCGAAGGCTGAAGCCGCCCCCCGCACACCGACCTCCACACCGGCCACCACGGCGCCAGACCTTCGAGCGCGACATGTTCCTGAAATCACACCTTGATGAAGAAACCAATCTTCGCGGTCGCCGGCCCACACCTGTCCGCAGGCAGCACAGCTTGGCAACGGACAGAACGCTCCGAAGCCATGAATACCGGCTACAAGCTCGTTGGCGGCGCGCTCCGATGCCCAGTACCCCATCGCTCCGGTCACTTGCCCACCTACCGGCCGTGTTTTGCCTCCCCACGGAATCCCATGTCGCATACCGACCAAGTCGGCGAGTGAATTCCGCGGCTTGCTCACCACCGGCCTCGATGCTTAACTACGGCCTGGAACCTGCGCCGTCAAAATCCAGCGAGGCGCCGGTTCGCGCATGGCTGCCGAAAGTCAGCTTTTCGAGCGGCCGATTTTTCTTCAACCCCCTCTATAACAAAATGATTTTTAAGGAGAAATATGACGAAGCAGGTAGTAATCGAGACCTGATGAAGAAGGGATTAAGACACGACAGGCGCGAACGTATTCGTCTATCCGTCCCAGGTAGTAATCGAGACCTGATGAAGAAGGGATTAAGACTCCACCAACTCGACGGACGCAAGAATCGCATTCGGTAGTAATCGAGACCTGATGAAGAAGGGATTAAGACTAGTCTCAAGTCAGTCTGTTAGTGTCGCTCTAGCGGTAGTAATCGAGACCTGATGAAGAAGGGATTAAGACAAGACTTCTTCATCAGTTGTGTTTAGCTTTTCAGGGTAGTAATCGAGACCTGATGAAGAAGGGATTAAGACTAGAGCAAGCGTATCAGCGTTCATAGTCTAGTCGGTAGTAATCGAGACCTGATGAAGAAGGGATTAAGACCGCCATTCGGAATCTGGCTGTTCAGCACAGCCGCGTAGTAATCGAGACCTGATGAAGAAGGGATTAAGACCGCCGGGGTAGAACCGGCACTCCCCGTCCGCTCCGCCCGCCATCACCCGGCAAGCTTGCGATATCTGACAAGGATCAGTCGCTTGCACTACACTTCGCGGCGCCGTGAATGCTCAGGCGCACCGCGGCGGATACGCCCCCCTCGATCAAAGGAGCACGGCATTGATCCTTCAGGAACGTCTCGACGCGTCGAGCCCGATGGCGCCGGCGGCTGTTCTTCGCTATCCAGGGAAAGTCGGCGGACGCGCCCGCCTCGGCGGAAAGGAAGGCTACGCGAATTTCCGCTCCGGTCTGGACACTTTGGAAAGTTAGCCTCGGCTCCCCTCGTCACGTAATCATGGAAAGCGAAGTTCTCGTCATCCCACAGCCCTATTGGTCGGCCCTGGAAACCGTGATGACGGATGATTCCGCACGGTCTCCTGCCAAAGCCGGCAAAGCCTCCCCGCCGGACGAGCAAGATCCGCACGCGGCCTGGTCCCGTGCCATGAAGCATTGGCCTGCCGAGACTGTCTGGCTGCGGCGGGCCGATGCCGAGGGCGACGAGGGCTACCTGCAGATCATTCCTTATGCCCTGCTGCGGGACGGCTCCGGCGCCCTTTGGTGTTACCGCCGCCGAGGGGGTGATGCACGGCTGCGGGAACGTTTCAGTTGCGGGGTCGGTGGGCATGTGGACCGGGAGGACGAAGATGCCACCCTGGCTGCCACCGTATGGAACGCCCTGCTCAGGGAACTCGGCGAAGAGCTGAACTGGCAACCGCCGCCCGAGCCCCACCAACCCCTGGCCTGGATTTACGAAGGAGTTTCCCCCATCGGCAGAGTCCATGCAGGCCTGCTTTATCTGCTGGACTGGCGAGGCGCCGAGCCGCCCCGGTCGGTCGATCCTGCCTTGGCCGGCATGGGTTTCCTCCCGGCGGCGGAAATCATTGCCGAACCTCGTTTCGAATTGTGGAGCCGGCTTGCCGCCCGGCATGTTTCGGAGCGCGGCGAATGACTCACATCCTGCTTTGCACCTTGGGCGCCTCCTGGGCCGTCATCCCCGAGGCATACGGCTTTCTCGCCCCCGACCGTCTGCCACTGTTGCAAAATCATCCGGCGAGCGAGGAACTCGCCGCGCTGCGCTCCCGCTACGGTTTGGCCGCACCCGACGAGATCTGGGTGTGCACGACGCAAGGCGACAGAACCCGCGAGAGCATCGATTCTCTGCTCGACTGGCATCGCTGCCTGGATTTCCCGGTCGCACTGCGAATCTGGCAGGCACAAGGCACGGACCAGCTCGCCAGCCAGGCTGAATGCGACCACATGCGTGAACTGATCCTCCGCGCGGCGCTGCTCGCCCACGATCACGCCCGAGGCGGGCAAGTGCTGCTGTCGCTGGCCGGCGGGCGGAAGACCATGAGCGCCGATCTGCAGCGGGCCGCTTCGGTGTTCGGCTGCCAGGCCTTGCTGCATGTGATCGAAAACGAGATGCCGCCGGTATTGAAGAATCCCAAGCCGGAATTCCTGACCCGCCCGCTTCCCGCCACGGTCGACGCAGGCCGGAGCTGCGCCGGAACCATCCTGCCGCTGATCGCCACCGGGGCTTCGCCCCGCAGCGAGTTGTTGGACGTCGCCTTGGATGAGCGTCCGCCGGTCTCCGCCGGCCGCTTTCCTTTGCCCCTGCCCGAGCCGGGGGCCGTTCTGGCTTGGGCCGCACCGCCAGCCTGTGCCTTGGCGCAGGAGTTGGGCGAACGCGACACCGCGGGGAGCCGCCTTCTCGGCAATTACCTGCAGCAACTGAGCCACGCCGAGCAGCACGAAAACTGGCGCAGCCTGTACCGCCTGCCGCCTCGCACCATCGAAGCGCTCCGCGCCACGCCGCTTGCGCCCGATCACCGGGGCTGGCTGGAACGCCTGCCCAAGGCGGATCTGCACCGGCATTTGGGGGGCTGTCTCGACCTCGCCGCCCAGCGGGACGTCGGCCAGGCGATCTGGCAGACGCTGACGGACACCGAACGCTCTGCGGCTTTGGCCCGTGTGGCGTCGCTGCTCCAAACCCCGGACTGGCCCGATGACTGGCCGAACCAGCTCCGCGCAGCGCCGCAGCCCCGGTCGCATTGCGCCGCAGCCCTCTTGGTGGAAGCCGACGACGATTGGCTCCACCGCAATCTGTACGGCGTCACCGAGCCGCGCATTGCCCTGCGCGAAAGGCATCCGCTGAAATTCGCCGCTTACGAACGTCCCGGCGAGTTGTCCGGTTCCGCTCTGTTGGCGCACCCGGCAGCCATCGAGCCGTATGCCCGCGCGGTCGTCCGCCAGGCCCTCGATGAAGGGCTCTTGTATGTCGAGCTACGCGGCAGCCCCCAGAAATACGGCGATGGCCTCGCTTTTCTGCGGCAACTGCGCGAGGCCTTGCACAAGGCCCTGCCCTGTCCCGCCGACGGCCCGGTTCCGCGCTTTTCCTTCACCGTCATCGCCGACCGCCGCCAGCGCGACCGCATCGCCCAGGTGATCGAGCTCGCCGTGCAAGCCAAGGAGGCGATGCCGGATTTCGTGGCGGGGTTGGACCTGGCCGGCGACGAGGGCACCACCCGGCCGGAGGAGATCGCCAGCCCGTTCAAAAAAGCATTCGAGATTTGCCTCCCGATCACCATCCACGCCGGCGAAGGCGAATCGGCCGAATCGATCTGGCAGGCCGCCTATCATCTGCACGCGGACCGGATCGGCCACGGACTCAGCATTGCCGAACATCCCCAATTGGCGGAGCGCTTCCGCGACCGCGGCATTTGCCTGGAGCTTTGCCCGACCTCGAATCGGGAAGTCGTCGGCTACCGCGATCCCGCCGTGGAATCGAGCCAGGGCTGCCCGGCTTACCCGGTGTTGGAGCTCTGGCAAAAAGGACTGCCGCTGACCTTGTGCACCGATAACCCCGGCATCAGCCGCACCCGCTTAAGCGATGAATACCTGGCGGCGGCGCGCATGAGCGGCGGCAAACTCTGTCTTTGGGATGCGCTGGCCATGATCCGGCAGGGATTCACCCACGGCTTTCTGCCGGCGCCTGACAAGGCGGAATTGCTCCGCGCCGCCGATGCCCAAATCTATCGGCGGGTGCTCGATGATTTTGCTGACATCCCGGCTTGATATCGTTTTTCAACGGATAACTCATCGGATAGCTCGATGGCTTCGCTCGTTAGGTGTCCACGAGTTTTTAGTTTCGGGGCAGAGGCGAAACCAGCACTCCCTTCCCGTACCCCCGCCCCGTTCTCATCCGGCAAGCTTGCGATACCTGACAGGGATCAGCCGCTTGCACTACACTTCCGGCCCTTGCTAACACCCAGGCGCACTGCGGCGGATACGGACCGCGCATCTATCAAAGGAGCATGGCATTGACCCTTCAGGAACGGCTCGACGCTTCCAGCCGCATGGCGCTGGCGGCTTTTCTTCACGATCTGGGTAAGTTCGCCGAACGCGCCCGTATAGGCGAAGCCAATGAAAAACGCGCCGATGGGACCACACGCATCGCGCTGGAAAAACAACTCCACTGCCCCAGTTTCAACGGTCGACATACTCACATCCATGCGGCTTACACCTCGATCGGTTTCGATTTGCTGGAACAGCACCTGCCTAATCTGGTAGGGGAACACATGACGCCGTTCGCTCCCTGGCGCGATCGTGATGTCGACGACTCCATCATCAACGCCGCCGCTCGACATCATCGGCCAGGCACCTATCTGCAATGGATCGTAGCGACGGCGGATCGGCTCGCGTCCGGCTTCGAACGTGAAGAATTCGATGCCTACAATGCTGCGCCGGACGAGGAACAGCCAAAGCTCAATCATTACACCAAGCGGCAGCTCACTCTGCTCGAAGGGATTCGCCTTCAACCCAAAGCTAATGCGGAATCGGCCCCCCAATATCGCTACCCTCTCAAGCCGCTGTCGCCGAAGTACTTGTTTCCGGTATTGGCCGAAAGCGCGGAGCAGGCCGACAGCAAGAAAGCCCAGGGCGAATATCTCGAGCTTTGGGACAGCTTCAGGGCGAATCTGGAAAAAATCCCGCAAAGCCACCGGACCGATTTGGCGCTGTGGCTGGACCATTTCGACTGCCTCTGGCAGACGTTCACTCACGCCATTCCTGCGGCCACCGCCGGGCAGGTCAAACCGGAAGTGTCGCTTTACGACCATTCCCGGACTACGGCGGCCTTGGCGGTAGCGCTATGGCGCTTCCATCAGGACCGGGGCGAGGACACTGACGCCATCCGGGAACAGTTGCGCGTGCAGTGGGACCGCCAACGTGCTGACAGCGGCGAGAGTCTCGAGGCTTGGGAGAGCGAGAAGTTCCTGCTGATCCAGGGCGATTTCTTCGGCATCCAGGATTTCATCTTCGCCAGCGGCGGCGAAACCCAGAAGCGGGCCGCCAAGCTGCTGCGAGGACGCTCCTTCTACGTCTCGCTGCTCACCGAGCTGGCAGCGCTACGGCTGCTGGAGAAGCTCGCCTTGCCGCCGACCAGCCAGGTCGTGAACGCGGCGGGCAAATTCCTGATCGTCGCGCCGAATACGGCAGAAGCCCGCGCTACGGTGGCAGAGGTTCAAGCGGAATTCGATGTTTGGTTCCTGCGCCACACTTACGGCCAATCCGGCATCGGGTTGGCCATGCTGGCGGCTCGATCGCGGGACTTCCAGGCCGGCAAACAAGATCAGGAAAGTCCGTTCCGAGCGCTCATGAAGCGTCTGTTCGAGCAACTGGATGAGGCCAAGCTCAGGCGCTTCGGGTTGTGCGGCGAGACCCCGGCCGACCCGCTGTTCCGGGATTTTCTCAACGCCTTCACCTCAAAAGGAGTTTGCGGCATCGATGGGCGTTCCCCGGCAACGGTCGAAGAAGACGGCATGCAGATCGGCGCCATGGCGGCGGACCAGATCAAGACCGGGCACCTGCTGGCAAACCGGCAGCGCGTGCTGATATCCGTCGAACGCCTGAACCACCGCGGCCTTAGCCTGCCGATCTTCGGCTTTCATGTGAGCTTTACCACCGGCGAGGATGACAGCGGCCGATTCGGGCGCGAGGCGAAAACCGCCAATCTGCGCCGTTGCTGGGATTTTTCCCTCCCCGAATCGCCGGACGCGCCACTGTGGAAAGGTTACTCCCGCCGCCACATCAATGCCTACGTGCCGCGCTTCGACGCCGTCAACGAGTGGGAAGCGGAACGCTACCGCGGTATAGAAAACCCGGCAACGTTCGATCCCCACCCGAATGAAATCAAGACTTTGAACCATCTGGCGCGAGATGACCGGCAGGTCGACCCTAACGGAAACTGGTATGGGCAGGAAGCGCTCATGACGCTGAAGGGAGACGTGGACGATCTGGGACAAATATTCCAAAAAGGGCTCGAGCGACCGAGTTTCGCCAAGATGGCGGCACTTTCGCGGCAGATGAACGCCTTCTTCGCCATCTACCTGCCCTGGCTGTGCGAACACGGCGAGGACGGCGGCGTTAAGCGCTACCGCAACATCTACACCGTGTTCGCCGGCGGTGATGATTTTTTCCTGATCGGCCCTTGGCATTCGACCCTCAAACTGGCGCAGCGCATGAAGAGCGATTTCGCCAGCTACGTGGCCCATAACCCGGAAATCCACTTTTCCGCCGGGTTATCCATGACCAAACCAGGTCTGCCGATCCGCCAGTTGGCGGCGCTCGCCGAAGAGGGGCTGGAGGCGGCGAAGGCCTATCGTCCGGCCGACGCCCCGGACGCGGGTCCGGCAAAAAATGCCGTCACCTGCTTTGGCCAGCCGGTAAGCTGGAAAGACTTCGACGCCATTCTTACGCAGGAGACGGAGTTGGAACGGCTCGCCGGTGAATTCGGATTGTCGACCGGCTATGTTTACGGTCTGCTTAATCTGACCGACATGGCGACGGCAGTGAGCCAGCATCCGGAAAACGCACTCTGGCACGCCTATTTCGCCTACCGCACCCGGCGCATGCTGGAATCGCGCATCAAGGGCGGCGAGGACCGCGAACGCACCGAGCGGAAGCGCCGCACCTTGCAAGGCGAACTAGCCGCGGAGATCGCACACAAGGGCATCGAACAATTCGGGGCGGCCTACAAGATCGCCCTGTTTACCTATCTGTATCAGCAACGGGATTGAGGTGAGACACATGGCGGACAATCGCGGACAGCGGCATAACACGGGACAGGGCGGGCGCGCCCCGGAGTATCGGCCCCAGCCGCCGGTACTGGACACCAGCACGGTGACGTTCGCGCCGATCAACGCCGAGCTGTTCTGCCAGACGGCAAAAAATATGGCGCAGGCCGTGGCCGACGCGGATCGGAACAGGAATAAATCGACTCAGTTGCGCCGTTTCTACGACGAGCTGGTGTTGTGGGAAACCCGAGTGAGCCAAGCTCCCAAGGAACATCAAGCTGACAAGTTCAACGAGTGCCTGCCTTTCATCCGCATGATCAACGCCAAGGCGGCCTATGCCGAAGGCCGCAAGCTTGTCGACTCCACATTCGTCGGTCTGCTGCACCATACTCTGGCGCAAGTCACGGACGCCAAGGCACTCGGCACCTGCAAGCTGTTCTGGGAAGCCTTTATGGGCTTCTACAAGCAATTACGCGGTGACAACTGAACCGCCCCCGACGACAAGGACACCCTCCATGAAACTCATCGCCATCCAGAAGCTCACCGGCACCCTCCAACTGGTCTCCGGCCTGCACATCGGTTCCGGCAACACCGAGATGCACATCGGCGGCACCGACAACCCGGTGATCAAGCATCCGCTGACTCAGCACCCCTACATCCCCGGCTCCAGCCTCAAGGGCAAGATCCGCAGTCTGCTCGAATGGGAGCTGGGCGTGGTAGGCATCACCGACAGAGATCCGCTGGGCTTCAAACACATCGGAAAGATGGAGCCTGCGCAGCGCGAGACCGCCAAGGACCTGCTGCGGCTGTTCGGCGGCGCGCCGGAGGGCGGCAATCACTACAGCGACCTGGTGAAGGAGATTGGCCCCACCCGCTTGGCGTTCTGGGACTGCGCTCTGGAGCCCGGCTGGATCGAGGAAATGAACGGCCGCAACCTGTTACTAACCGAGAACAAGTCGGAAAACATGATCGACCGCATCCGTGGCGTGGCCGAACATCCCCGCAACACCGAGCGGGTGCCGGCTGGGGCACGCTTCGAGTTCAGTCTGACCCTCCGGCGCCACGATACCGACGGTGACCTGCTGGCAGCCGTGTGGAAAGGCCTGAAACTGCTGGAACTGACCGGCCTGGGCGGGTCCGGCTCGCGCGGCTATGGCAAGCTGAAATTCACCCGGCTGGAACTGGACGGGGAAGACCGGCTGCCGCAACTGCGGGAAATCCGCTTCAATGCAGCTGCCTGAAAATAGGGGGCGGTGATTGAAAGAGCGAATCTTCATGCGGCAGGCACCGAACTTCAGGAACTGACATGAACCTTTACCGGCTCACCCTGCGCCCACTCTCCGCCTTCGGTTCGGAACCCCTGGGCGACATGCTGTTCGGCCAGTTGTGCTGGGCTGCGCGCAACCGCTACAGTGAGGAACGGCTGGGTGAGTTGCTGACGGGCTATACCGCTAACCGACCCTTCGCCGTGATTTCCGACGCCCTGCCGGCCGGTCATCTGCCCCGTCCCGCCCTGCCCGGACATTGGTTTGAGACTATCGACAACGAAGACCGAAAGGCAGCGAAGAAGCGAGTCTGGATGCCTCTGGAGCTTGCCACTGCCCCCGTCGCCGAATGGGTCCGACACTGCAAGGCTCCGGGGGATATCGCCGGCGCGATTCCCCGCGAGCATTCCCAGCCGCACAACACCATCCACCGCCAGACCGGCACCACCGGCGAAGGCCAGTTCGCTCCCTATGCCATGAGCCAGCTCTGGTACGGCCTGGATTCGGTGCTCGAGGTGTACGCCGGACTGGACGAATCACGCCTGAGCGCTGGCGAGCTAGAAGCTTTGTTCGGCGACATGGGGACGTTCGGTTTCGGCCGCGATGCCAGCATCGGTCTGGGCAAATTCCAGGTGCTGCGCATAGAGCCGTTCGCTTGGCCCGAGCCAGCCAGCACCGATGCCTGGCTGACGCTGGCCCCATGCGCGCCGCAGGGATTGGGCTTCGATGCCAGCCGCAGCTTCTATCGGATATTCACCCGCTTCGGCCGTCACGGCGATATCGGGGTGCATCAGGGCCATCCGTTCAAGACCCCTGTCCTGCTGGCTCAAACCGGCGCCGTGTTCGCCCCTATCCCGCGTGCGGGAGCTGAATCGACGGGAGGGGCATTCATCGGTCAGGGCTTGGGCGGTGGCAATACCTTGTCCCGCGCCATACCCGGCACCGTACACCAGGGCTATGCGCCCGTCATCGGCATCCAACTGCCGCAGAGGGAGGCGGCCGCATGAAGGCTTTCGCCAGTTATCGGCTACACATCACCCCCCTTTCGCCCATTCACATCGGCACCGGTGAAAGCTTCCAGCCAACCAATTATGTCATCGAAGGCGGCATCCTCCATGAATTTGATAGCGGCGCGGTGACGGAGGCGCTGTCGGCCGGGGAGCGCAAGGAACTGCTGCGGATCGCCAGCGCAAAGCCGAACGAGGAGATGATCAAGGCGATGCAGGGCTTTTTTTACAACCGCAGGGAAGCACTGCTGCCTTGGGCAGTCCACCGGGTGCCGGTTCTGCCCCAAGTCGCTAGTCTTTATGCAAGCCGGGTGGGTCAAACCGCCAATCAGGAAAGCTCTGGCGGACAAGTGTTGAACCGCCTGGAAATCGACCGCACCGCCTTCAATCCGATCAGCCGCCAACCGGTGCTGTTCGGATCTTCGCTGAAGGGCGCGATACGGACAGCTTTGCTGGATAAGGTGAATGGAGGAAACCGGGCACTGCCCGACGAACGCAAGGGCTTGCATGAGTTCCAGGGCCGTTTGCTGAGCTATCGCGATCCGGGCAGCCGGAGGCTCAAGTTGGAACGCGATCCGCTGCGTTTGGTACAACTGTCGGATTCGGCCTGGCGAGAGTCTTCCGGACTCACAGCCACCTCGGTGCATCTGGCCGTGAACCGCAAGAAAACGCCGGTCAAGGACGAAAAAGGCCAGTTACGCAGAGCGATGGGCGAAAATCTGTACCAGATTCTGGAATGCGTATCGCCCTGGCGCTACCGGACATTTTCCGGGCAGCTCAATCTGCAACGGCTCGACGGTTTACCCCGGCAAGAGCAAATGCCCGCACGGGAATTTCGCTATACGGTGGAAGCGTTGGCCACGGCCTGCAACCGCTTCTATCTCCCGGTGCTGGCCGGGGAAACCAAGGCTCTGAAAGAACGCGGCTTCGCCGATCACAAATGGTGCGAAGCCCTTCAGAAGACGCTGAAGCAGTCTCAAGACAGACTCAAGGCCGGTCAAACCTTCGTGCTGCGGGTGGGACGCCATAGCGGCGCCGAGTCGATGACGGTTTCTGGCACCCGGAAGATCAAAATATTGAAAGGCAAGGGTCAACCAGCCGATGACGCCGATGCCGCCAAAACCCTCTGGCTCGCCGCCGAAACCAAGGACCAACAAACCGGCCTGCTGCCGTTCGGCTGGCTGCTGATGGAAATCGAACCCCTGGACGCACCCGAAACCGATTGGCCGGAACTGAAGGCCTTGTGCGAGGAACGCCTGGGCGGGGCGCGCGAGTTGGCGGAGCGCCTGCAGGCGCAGACCGTTCAGGCCGAAAAAACTCGCGCCGCCGTAGCGGCAAAGCACCGCGAGGAACAAGAACGTACCCGGCTGGCAGCCGAACAGCAGGCCCGAGCCGAGCAAGAACGGGCAGAGCGTGAGCAGCGGCTGCAAACGATGGGACCGGAACTGCGCGCCATCGAGGAGTTTCGCGTCTATTACGCCGACCAAAGGCAGAAAGGCCGCTACCAGCCCGGCAGTCAATTCGACGAAAAACGCCGCGCACTCCTCCAGGCAGCCCTTGGCTGGACCGAGCCGGCGACGCGCCGGGAAGCCGCCGCGCTGCTGCGTGAAACCATCAAGAACTGGACCGATTGGCCATCGAAAAAGGAACGCAAGGCGGAATTCCGCTCCGGCCTGGAAGCGCTGGAAAGCTGATTTCCCGAATGGACGCCACAAAACCTGCCAAAGCGTGGCACTGAGCGTATGGAATCGAACCCATGTCAGCCATCCCACACGGTCTTGATCTGGTAACGCCGAATCATCGGGTCCGGCGTAACGAGTGCCATGCCTTGAGCGATGATCTGACAGATCAGTATGCGATCAAAGAGGTCTCGGTGGATGGGCGGAAGGGTTGAAAAATATCGGACGGCCAGCACTTCGCGCACCGGCCCGGTGAGAGGGGCTGATCCCAAATGAGTCACAGAAAGCTGCAGGTATCCAGCAGCAGCCTCATTTCCTGTCCTCAGCTTCGGGCTTCCAGTTTGGATCAAAGTCTGGATTCAGCGGGTCGGATGGCAGCATATACGAACCTTCCCACAAGCCCAGTTCTTCCTCGCTCAGCGGCTCGAAAAATTCAGGGCCCACATAGCCCATCCCTTTGGTCAGGCCGATGGGGCAGCGGTGTTTCTCCGCTTCTCCCGGCTTGATCGGCATCAACTGTGCGATCGGCTTGTTTCCCCGAGCTATCACCACCGTTTCACCCGCTTCAACGGCAGCGAGATATTCCGAAAGATGCGCCTTGGCCTCATGAATGTTGACCAGATTCATTATCCAATTCCCAACAAGTTGACCTACCTTCGCCTGGCTGCGTTGGATGCGCCAGATGGCCCCCGCGAGGAAGCCGCAATGAACGGCTTTGGCAGTTCAGCAGATGCCGCGCAAACGCGTGTACGCCTCGCGCGGTGCGATGACGGGCAGGCCCTCGATTTCGCCCAGCGCCAGCAGTGCCTTGTCACCGGTCACGAACCAATCGGCGCCGGCAGACAGGGCGGCCGCGATGATCCAGGCGTCGTCCGAGTCGGGAATGCCTGCCGCGGGTTGGCCGGCGGCAGGCACGACCACTGCGTATTGGCGGAAGAACAGCTCCGCGCGCGCCACGGTGTCGCCGTCCACCTTCAGCTTGTCGCGGGCAATCCTCCTGAACTCGCCGAATACCCGTTCGTCCAACAGGATGACCGCGTCCATCTCCACCAGCGCCTCCAGCAGCTCCGCGCACAGTCCTGGCCGGAACCGTCCGCTCAACCAGACGTTGGTGTCGACAAATATCTTCACGAGAAGTCGCGGAAGAAATCCTCATCCGTCAGGTATCCGGCGCGATCAGCGTATGGCTTCAACAGCGCCCGTGTCTGCCGCAACTCTTCCAGCGCCGCCTCGCGGCGGAGCATCTCGCGCACCAGGTCGCTCTTGGTACGGTGCATTTGCGCCGCAAGCCGGTTCAGTTGCTGGTCAAGCTGGTCGTCGAGCCGAATGGTGAGTGTGGACATGCTGGAATCTCCCAAACAATGTAAGACAGCGTATCACAAAAGGATAACGCCATGAGCATCGCCGCCGTACCCACCTATTTGGGCAACGACTTTCAGGACGCTTCGCCGGGAATGCGGTTTGGAATGTATTTAACGCTTTGGGAAGGTGCTGCTTGGTCAAAAACGAGAGACAAACCACTTGATGGGGTCAAGCGTCTTGGCGACAACGATAAGAAGACCATGCAGGCGCTGATTGCCCGGCAAGAACGATGTTTTGACGCCGTTGCGTCGTCTGAAAGCACGCTCCGCCTCGAAGCCCAATCCATCGCCCCCTTCACCACCGGCCTCGGCAACGAGCACCCGCTGGAAAACGGGTTCGCCTTTCTCAATCCCTACGGCCTGCCCTATCTTCCGGGCAGCGGGGTCAAGGGCGTGCTGCGGCAAGCGGCGCGGGAATTGGCTTCGGGCGAATGGGGAGAAACGCACGGCTGGGACGAAGAGCACCCTCACCCTAAATCCCTCTCCCAGGGGGAGAGGGACTTGGCAGAGAGGGAGTGCCTGTCCGTCGTCGACATCCTTTTCGGGTTGGAATCGAAAAACGGCGATACCGAGCACTTACGCGGCGCGCTGAGCTTCTGGGACGTCATCCCCCGAATCAAAGGCGACAGCCTCATGGTCGAAATCATGACCCCGCACCAGAAGCATTATTACCAGGATGGCCAATCCCCCCACGACTCCGGCCAGCCCACCCCCATCAGCTTCCTCACCGTGCCGCCCGGCTCCGGGTTCACCTTCCACGTTCAATGCGACCCCGCGCATCTCAAGCGTCTCTCACCGAAGCTTGCCATCGATGGCCAATGGCAAAAACTGATCGAAGCCGCGTTCGAGCACGCGTTCCAATGGCTCGGCTTCGGCGCCAAGACGGCGGTGGGATATGGGGCGATGCGCTCGGACAAACAGCGCCAAGCGCAGGAAGCCGCAGCCGCGGAACGTGCAGAACAACTGAAGGAAATCGCCAGAAAACAGGAGGAAGAGCGGCAAGCCGAGCAGGCTGTTCCATGGCCCGGTGCGCGCATCAAATTCAACCGGAACAACGGAACGCTCTCGGTCGAGAAGGACGGCAAGAGCGCCTCCGCCCTCGCGCCACAAGGAAAAGAATTGCTGGAAACCTTGCCATCGGAAATTCAAAAGAAGGTACTCGCCAATCAGTTCATCAAAGTCACAGCCTACGTGTGCGAAAAAACCCTGATACGGCTGGAGATGGCATGACCACCTTCTTGGTCACCCGCCACTTAGGTGCACGAGTTTGGGCGGAACAGGAAGGCATCCGCGTCGACCGGCTGGCCGACCATCTCGATCCGGCGGAAGTCGAGCCGGGCGATACGGTGCTCGGCACCCTGCCGGTCAACCTCGCCGCCGAGGTTTGCGCCCGCGGCGGCCGGTATCTGCACCTCAGTCTGGCCTTGCCAGGGGAATGGCGCGGGCGGGAACTTTCCGCCGACGATCTCCGCCGCTTCGGGGCGCGCCTGGAACAATTCGAGGTGCGGGCCATCCCGTCGGCTTGACGGCCGTACGGTCCCGTCGGTCGTGATGCTGGAGACGAAACCGAAGCTCGGCATTGCCAGCGGACTACCGATTCCGTAACGGGAAATCCTGGAATGTAAGTTCCGAACAAACCGATCCGTGGGAACCAAGCACACCCGTGAAAACCCTCATCAGCTTCCTCGGCAAAGGCCAACTCAACCCCGCTACCGGCTACCAAACCGCGACCTACCGTTTCGAAGACGGCAGCGAACGCACCTCCCCCTACTTCGGACTGGCCCTGGCTGAACATCTACGGCCCGACCGGCTGGTCATCCTCGGCACCTCCGGCAGCATGTGGGACGTATTCATCGAGCATCAGGCCCAAGCCGGCGAACATGAAGAAGCCCGGTTGCTACTGCTTGACGCCGCACAGGCAAACCGGGTTGACGATGCGCTGCTCGAAAAACTCACTCCGTTGCTGGAAGACCGATTGGGCGTGCCGGTATACCCGGCCATCGTGCCTTATGCCGTGAGCCAGGAAGAACAGGTTGCGGTACTGCGAAGGCTCGCCGACACCGTGAAGGAGGGCGACGAGGTTTTTCTGGACATCACCCACGCCTTCCGGACGCTGCCGATGCTGGCGCTGGTCGCCGCCCAATATCTGGAGCGGGTCAAGAAAGCCCAAATCGCCGATATTTACTATGGGGCTTTCGGCATGGAGAGCGGAAACGCCACTCCCGTAGTGCGTCTGAACGGCCTGCTCCGGCTCATGAACTGGGTTCAAGCCCTGGCCGCCTATGACAAGGACGGGGACTATGGCGTTTTCGCCCCTCTGCTCGAGCAGGAAAACTTCGATAAGGGAAAAGCCGAACAGTTGAGCCTGGCCGCCTTCCGTGAACGCACCGGCAATCCGGTCCAGGCCCAGCAATCGCTCAACACCGTCTATTCAGCGATAGAGCAACTGAATACGCCGATCGGCGGACTGTTCCAACCCGAGCTACTGCGCCGCCTCGCGTGGTGCCGCAAACCCCGCCGCGCCGACTGGGAGCTGGCATTGGCGGATGCCGCGCTGGAGCGCTCCGATTTCCTGCGCAGCGCGATCTTCCTGCAGGAGAGCTTCATCACCGGCCAGGTCTACGGGCGCAGGGAAGACATCAACGACTACCAGGCACGAGAGGCAGCCCGCACTGACCATCGGGATCGGGAAGGCTTCAAGCTGCTCACCCGATTGCGCAACGCCATGGCGCACGGACTGCGGACCAACGACAACGATGTGCGACAGGCGATGACAGACGCGAATAAGCTCCGGACAACGCTCCAACAGATTCGTAAGGCGCTCTTCGGTTAAAACCGGCAGCCCCCTCGTCACCGCTCGGGGAACGGCAAGCAAAAGCCACCGGCTGAGCGCAGTCGAAGCCGGCTCCCCCGGCAAGCTTGCCACCCCACCCTCCCCGCCCTTCGCCCGGTAATGTTGCGTCATGGCGAAACGCACCCTCTACCTCGGCGCTTACGACATCTCGAACGACAATCGGCTGCGGGCCGCGCTGAAAGTGCTGCGCAACTACAGCACCGGCGGCCAGAAATCGGTGTTCGAATGTTTTCTCAGCGCCAGTGAAAAACGCCAACTGCTGGAAGACATCGGCGGAGTGATCAACCCCGCCGAAGACCGCTTCTTCTTGATCCGGCTCGATCCGGCACCCAAGGTCGCCGTCCTCGGCATTGCCATCCCGCCGGCCGATCCCGAGTACTACTACGTCGGATGACATTCCCATGGGCACACTGTATCTGGACCGCAAAGACCTCGAACTCCGCCACGAAGGCAAGCATCTCTGTCTCTATGAAAACGGCGCCAAAAGCGGCACGGTACCGATCAACCTGATCGACCGGGTCGTGATTCGCGGCGCCACGACCCTGACCACCGGCGCCATCGGCGCCCTCACCGAAGAAGGCATCAGCCTGGTCCTGCTCAGCGGCCGCCATGGCAAGCACCTCGCCACCGTGCTGGGCCGCCCCCAAGGCGATGCCTGGCGCCGCATCGGCCAGTACCGCTGGTACCACGACGCCGATTACCGCGCCCGCTGGGCCCGTACGCTGGTGCTGCACAAGCTGCGTGCGCAGCAGCGCATGCTCGCAGACGCCCTGCCGCTGCGGCCCGATTGCCGCAAGCCGCTCACCGATGCCTACAACCGCCTGGCCGAACTGCTCGGCAAAGTGCAGGCGCAGACCCTCGAAGCCGGCACCCTGCCCAGCCTGCGCGGACTGGAGGGGGCGGGCGCCGCCGCTCATTTCGGCGCCATGCAAAGCCTGTTTCCCCCGGCACTCGGATTCACCGGCCGCAACCGCCGGCCGCCACGCGATCCGGTCAACGCCGTGCTGTCGCTGGCCTACACCCTGCTCCACTTCGAAGCCGTCGCCGCCTGCCATGCCGGCGGGCTGGACCCCTACGTCGGCTTCTATCACGAACCCGCCTACAACCGGGAGTCGCTGGCCGCAGATCTGATCGAACCCCTGCGTGCCCACATTGACGGATGGGTCTGGCGGCTGTTCGCCGACCGTGTCCTGCGCGAAGACCACTTCACCCGTAACAGCGATGCCTGCCTGCTTGGCAAAGCCGGACGCGAACGCTTTTACAGCACCTTCGAAGTGCGTTGCCGCCCCCTGCGCCGCTTACTCCGGCGCTACGTCCACCGCATCGCCATGCGGCTCATCGAAGACCACGACGCCCAACGGAGTCCGGGCGCATGAAACCGCTTTACCTCTACGGTACCGGCATTCAAGTCACGGTGGACGGAACCGCACTGCGGATCAGCCAGCCCGAGCACGCCGCGCGCTGGTATCCCCTGGTTCGCCTGTCCAGGGTCGTCTCCACCCGCAGCGTGGAATGGAGCCTCCCGGCATTGTTGCTGTGCGTCGAAGCGGGGATCACCGTCACCTTTCTGGGCACGGACGGCACAGTCGCCATGCGCTGCCTCGGCGCCCGTCCGTCCGCGCACGACCGCTTCGCCCAGCGTCTCGCCGAATTCCTCCAGCATCCCGACCGCGACTCGCTGTATGCCGATTGGCTCAACAGCGTGGAACGCAGCGCCGTCCGCGCCCAGCTACGTCGGGCAGGCCTCGACCCGGCTCCGGATCTGACCGCCACCGAACTGCGCCGGCTGTTCCTGCATTCCGCACGCGAAATGGGCGGCTAT
Organism: Methylococcus mesophilus; assembly: GCF_026247885.1. Lineage (NCBI taxonomy): Bacteria > Pseudomonadati > Pseudomonadota > Gammaproteobacteria > Methylococcales > Methylococcaceae > Methylococcus > Methylococcus mesophilus. The sequence goes on from NZ_CP110921.1 coordinate 655,990, forward strand.
GCAGCGTACCGGGCCATCGGCGCTCACCTGCGCAATCTCCTCGACGCCTACGTCACTCAAACCCAGCATGACCTCGGCGTGGACCTCGGATTATGCGCCTCGCTCGGTTTCGACCCGGTAGCCGGCTGGGTCCGGCTGCTGCAGTGGGAATTCGAACTGCCCTGCGCCGCCTGGCTGGAATCACGGCTCCGGCGTAACCGTATCGCCGAGGCGCCGGAACCCGGTGAAATCCTGGCCTGGTTCGAACAACGGCGGGAACGGCTGGATTGGCTCAGTCACAGCATCACCCGCCGCATGCACCGCTGGCTGATCGAAATGAATTGAACCATGGCCTTCAACGCCCCCCGTCTGCACATCATCAGCTACGACATCGCCGATCCGCGTCGGCTGACCCGACTGCACCGCTATCTCAGTGGCATTGGCATGCCGCTGCAATATTCCGTGTTCGTGGTCGAACTCTCGCCCCGCAAACTGGCTCGCGTGCTCGAAACCATCCAAGACATCATCGATCCGCGCCGGGACGACGTCCGCGCCTATCCCTTTCCTCTCAACGGCGAACGCATCCGCCTCGGCCGCCAGAGTTTTCCCGAAGGCGTTTTTCTTATCGACAGCGAATGCGACCTGCTTTCCCTGACCAAAATCTGAACCGCCCGCCTTGTCCGGAGCGCACACCGATGGTTTACTACGTGAGGGCCAAGAGCCTTGAAGACCGAGAAAGCCCAGCTCACAGGAGTCAGCTTTTGGAACCAGCGATTTTTCTTCAACCCCCGTTGCAAACCCATGATTGGAAAGGAGAAAAATGACGAAGCAGTAGTAACTGAGACCTGATGAAGAAGGGATTAAGACAGTCCGGCATCAGTGAGAGTTAGGCGATAGATGTGGTAGTAACTGAGACCTGATGAAGAAGGGATTAAGACTAGCAGTGCTTGAAGTATTTGCGTTCATTGTAGTGTAGTAACTGAGACCTGATGAAGAAGGGATTAAGACCTCTTGCTCAGCGTATGCCTTGCGCTTCTGCTCGGTAGTAACTGAGACCTGATGAAGAAGGGATTAAGACGGACGGCGAACTCGGAATCCACCTTGATGCGGTAGTAACTGAGACCTGATGAAGAAGGGATTAAGACGTCACATTGTAAACCCGTGCCAGCTCACTCAATGCGTAGTAACTGAGACCTGATGAAGAAGGGATTAAGACATGCGCTGCTCCAGCGCCTCCAGGAAGGCCTTCGGTAGTAACTGAGACCTGATGAAGAAGGGATCAATACTCGAGGGCCCCTTCGAGTAGCACCGCCGCAATCGGTAGTAAATGAAAGCTGATGAAGAAAGGATTCAAAGTAACGGTCCACCGGCAAGGCAGGAATTTTCGAAGGACGGCCACTTACAGCCTAACTGCCGTCGGGCAAGAGCCATCTAACCGCACGCGTCGTTCGGCGGGCCGTCTGCGGCCGGCGGCGTTTCGGCAATCGGCCTGCTGACAGCAACCGGCCGATTGCACTAGACTTTGCGCCGCGACCGGCGGTACGGCCGTATCGCGTGGGGTGTCGCTGCGTCGGGTTGGGCTCGGCGCCCCCCATCGATGGGCGCTTCGAGAGCTTCTACCGGAAGCGGCCTACGCTTTACACTTCATGCGTCTCTCTTCACGAAGATCGGAAGCCGGACTTCGGCTACTCCCCTCGGCGTTTCGCTGAAAATTTGCCAGCCCGAACGATGCGTATCGAATTGCACAATGTCACCGTCGCCCTTGCCTACGCCGCGGCAGGGTTCGGCACCTCGGCGCTGCTCGCGGGATACAGCTTCTTCCCTTCGCCGTTCTGGCCGCCGGCCGGCATCGCCCTGGCGGCGGCGCTCTTGGGCGGCACCCGGCTGTGGCCCGGCATCTTCGCCGGCGCCTTCTTCGTCAATTGGGGACTGTTCGGCGAACCCTTTCTCCTGGCGGCGGCCACATCCCTGGTCAACGTCGCCACCCCGGTTCTCGGCGCGCTGCTCGTCCGCTGGACGACGCGCTCCAGACAGCCTTTCTTCCGTCTGCGCCACGTGGTCTGCTTCGTCGTTTTCGGCGCGCTCGTACCGGCCTGCCTTGCGGCCTCTGCGGGGGTCGCCCTCGCGGTCGCCTCCGGGCTCGTTCCGCTGACCGGCGTAGACAGCGCCTGGTGGCGCTGGAACCTTTCCGAAGCGGGAGGCATTTTTCTTCTGGGACCGACGCTGATCCTCTGGTGCGGCAGGCGCCGCGGGCGCCCGCTGCCGGGCAAACCTTGGGAGGCAATCACGGTGGCGGTCTCGACGCTGGTCTTCGCCGCCGTCGTATTTCTGGGAATCCGTGCGCCGGTGCACCCGTTCGAAGGACTTCCCTACCTGCTGTTCGCTCCGGTTCTGTGGCTGACCGTGCGCAGTTCGCTGCATGCGGCCACCGCCCTGTTGTCGGCCGTGGCACTGGTCGCGATCGGCGGCACCCTGCTACGGCATGGGCCGTTCCATCTCTTGGGAAGCACTCAGCCCTTGCTGAACGTCGGCTTGCTGGTGGTAGCCCTGGGGACCTCCACGCTGGCCACGGGGGCCCTGGTCAGCGAACGCCGCACTGCCGAACAGAAACTGCTGCGGATGAACGAGACTCTCGAACGGCGGGTGGCGAAGCGCACCGAAGAACTGCATTACCGCGCCACCCGCGATGGCCTCACCGATGTATGCAACCGCGCCTATTTTTTCGAGCGGGGCCAGGCGATACTGGCCGAGGCGCGCGATTCCGGCCGTCCCCTGGCAGCCCTGGTCGTCGATGTCGACGATTTGAAAGTCATCAACGACAGCTACGGCCATCACATGGGCGATGCCGCCATCACTCGGGTCGCTGAAGCCTGCCGTGCCGGACTGCGGGCGGGCGACCTGGTCGGGCGGATCGGCGGCGACGAATTCGCCGCGCTCCTGCCGGACACGGACGAGGCCGGCGCCCGCCGGGTTACCGCCCGGATCGTCCGAACGCTTCGATCGGTTTCGGCTTCCGGGCCCGGCGTCGGAGCCAGCATCGGCGTAGCGATGCGCGAAGCATCCGATACCGGACTGGACACCTTGCTGCGCCGGGCCGATGCCGCCATGTATGCGGAGAAGCAAGGCCGTTCCGGCGCGGAGCCGTAGCGATGACCGAGGCCCGCGTCCATGCCGCCCGCCGCGAGCTCCGCTTGGCCTGCCGGGTCGAGTTTTCCGGCAGCTCGGCAATCAGCGGCACCACTCGGGACCTGTCCCCCGTCGATGTCTCGCTGCAAAGCGCGGCCCTGCTGACACCGGTTCCGCGCCGCCCCAAGCCGGGAGACCGGGGCGTACTCACCCTCACCGTCCGCGGTCCCGGTCTGACCAACGCCTTGCTGAAAATCCCCTGCCGGGTGGCTTTCATCAACGGCAATATTCTCAACGTGCAGATCATGACGGCGGGCCTGGACACCCACCAGCAGGAAACCTTCGATCTCTTGTTCAAGCACTGAGCTAGCGGTTTTCGAGGCGATTGAAATCGAACAGCGACGCTTCCACCCGGTCGGCCTTGCCAAAGGCTTCGTGCAAGGCATCGGCGTGCGCCCAGAAGCCCGGATCCGTGCGCCGGACGGCAAAGCGGGCGGCGAGTGCTGCGTAACCCTGCTCCGACCGGAGGCGGCTGACCAGATCGACGAACGCCGCCAGCCGGTTGCTCCTAAGCCGGTAGAAGGCATTGGGATAGGCGCCGATGAAGCCGGGTGTGACCAGCAGGGTGTCCTCGTCGGGCAGCCGCCGGTTTGCCTCGGAAAACAGCTCGGATATGTTGCTGTGGGCGCTGTTGCGGATCAGGGTGTAATGGCGGTCGACGCCGTCCACGCCTTGGACCGTCAGGAAACTCGATTCGGGAAGAAAGAACAGCACCCTCCCCCGCAAGCCGGCGAGTTTTTTCAAGAGGTCGGCGTTGGGGTCGTCCCGGGGGTTTTCGGCCAGGTCGTAGCGATGATCCAACACCGGCGCGAGATGCGCTTTCCAGAGTCCGAACAGTTCCGGCAAGGGATCGCCGGTCCGGTATTCCACGCCCGTGCGCTGGGTGAAATAGGCCTTGCTGCCATTGAGATAGGACTTCACTTCGCCTCCTGCCCCGCGATACCAGAGGTCGCGCACGGCGTTGCGGTCTCCCCCCGGCAGCAGGCCGAGGAAGTTCAGCTCTCCCTCCATCCGCAGAAAATCCATATACAGGCGGGCCTCTAACTGGTGCGCGGTGTTGCCGTAGACGTCGAAGCCGGCGACCAGGAGGTAGTGGATGCGCTCCAGCAAGGTGTAGCCCATGATGAGGGCGGTCTGCGGCCGGTCGCCCAGCAGTCCCTTGACCACGCTGGCACTGTCGAAATGACGGAACACGGTGAGCGCGGCGTTCGCGTTGGTCCCGTCGCCGTCCCACAGCATCGACAGGCTCGGGCTGCTGCTGCCGGTGAATCGCCGGTTCGTCAGTTCCGATTTGCGTTTCAAATATTCGGTCTGACCCTGCGAATAAGACAGCCATTTGGTGAGAAGCGCATTACTCTGCTGTTCCGTCGGAAGGCTGACCTCCTTCAGTACGTCGGCCAGAAACGCCGAGGTTTCGTTGAACGTCGGGTTATCGGGATGCATGAACCCGATCCAGAAGTGGTCGGTGATCACGTTGAGGGCCACCTGGCCCCGGCACACCGGCCCTTTGATGAAACTCATGACGGTGAACTGCGCCTCGTCCAATAACAGCCGGTAACGGGAACGTACCGGAATCTGCTCGAAGGCGATGAACGGATTCGCCGAGACCTTCGGATCGTAGGACGGCAGCGCCTTCACCGCATACGTCTCGTCCAGAAACCACGCCTTGATGCGCGCCATGCGTGCCGTGTCGAGGGCATAAGGCATGTGGGTCTTGGACACCAGGGCCGGGCGATGCGGGCGGAGGCGGTAGTAAACCCGCGCCACGCCCGGATCGTCGTAGGGGCGACGGGTCGCGATGAGATCGATGGGCCGACCCGGCGGCGTGCGGGAGCGGACGAGCTCGAAGTAGTCGCCAGGCGGAAGCTCGTCGAAATGGAGATGGGCGAGGAACCAGTGTTCGTACAGATAGCGGCTCATCAAGCGCGTCTTGGCATCGGCGCCGTTGAGGAATGCCTCCCAGCGGGCAATCTGATCGCGCTGCGCCCCGGTCAGGGCGGGCTCCGGGGCGGCGGGAGCGCCTGCTTCCAGCCACGCCGTGACCGTGCGGTTTTCCCGCTCGGGGAGCGGCGGAAGTCCGTAAGGCATGCCCCATTCGGGGTGCTCCGATTCGAAGCGGCCGATCTCTTCGATGGCCGGGCACTGCTGGCTGCGGTCCAGGGAAAAATCGTAGCGATCCTGGGGCAGTGAGCCGAATCGGGGGAAATCGAACCGGCGCTTGAGGGCCAGCAGGCGCGCCATCACGCCTGCTTCACGATTGGGCTTGGCGCCGGGGTTGCGCTCGTTGAGCACGGGTTGGAATCCCTTGTTTCGCCATTCGGCATTGCTGGCGGCATCCTGGAACAAACGGGTGGGCTGGGCTGCCAGCAGGCGGGCGGCATCGTAGACCCGCTCGCCGTTGGCGCCGCGCGTCACCCCGTCGTAACTTCCCAACTGCAGTTGGCAGGGCGCATCGTAGCAGGCATGGCAAACCACGCAGCGGCTGTCCAGGATGGGTTTGACGTCGCGCCGGTACTCGATGGGCAGTGCCGCGATGCTCCGGGACTGGTCGAAACGGCCGGGGTCGGGCGCGCCGTAGCGCTGGTCCAACTGGTATCGGCCATAGGCGGCGCAGCCGGCGATGAGGGCGGCGAGGAAAAGCGCGACAAGGGTACGCATTCAGAAATCTCCGGAAGCAACGCTCGGTATTTTCGCCCGGCAGCGGCGTCATCAAGGGTACATCGGGCCTAAGGTAGCAAACACGCCGCCACGGAGCTAACGCCGATCTTGGTTTCCCCTGGGCGATCAACTATCCTCCAGCCGGAGTTGTCTCGCCCGCCTTCCTGTCCATCGAGCCGAAACCGGATATCAATCGCATGCGCCATAAATTACGCAACACCTTCGTCCTGGCCCTCACTGCCGCCACCGCCGGCTGTTCGAGTCTCCAGTCGGCCTCCGGTACAGCCAAGACGGCGGCGGTCGAACCGGCACCGGATGCCGGCTTCATCGCCCAACCCGGTCGCCAGACCAAACGCGCGGACCTGCCGTTCCAGAAAGTCTGGATCAAGCCCGGATTCGACAAGAGCGGCTACCGGGAGCTGGTGGTCGCACCGATTAACACCCAGTACATGATGGAAATGGACTGGCTGCACAACCTGAGTTCGGCGGCATGGGTCAGCGACGTCAAATCCGACATCGCGGAACTGGGCCAATACTTCCACGACCAGGTCGTGAAAGCGTTCAAAGAGGATCCCAAGCATCGTTTCAAGATCATCGAGCGCGCTGGCCAGCACAAGGACCCGGCGCTGCGCCTGGAACTGGCGTTGATCGAAATCGACCCCTCCATGCCGGTGCTGCACGCCCTGAGCTGGGCCGGGCCGATCGGCACCGGCAGCGCGGCGGGCGCCGTCAACCAGCGCCGGGCCGCCTTCGAAGGCCGGCTGCGCGACCTGCAGACCGGCGAGGTGGTCGCGACTTTCGCCGACCGCGACATGGCGGACGTCGGCCCGCTCGACCTGACCCGCCTGACCTGGTACGGCCCCGCCAAGGGCATCATGGACCGCTGGGCGGCACAATTCGTCCAGATCGCCAACCGCAATCCCGGCGAGGTAGTCACCGATCCTACGGCCTTCACCCTGCGGCCTTTCTGAAATCCGCGGCCGGCAGCGGATGGACCACGAAATCGCTCGCACCTCCTCGGAAGCACGGGCCGCAACCCCTATCGCCGCCTTCCGCACACCTGCCGACCGCCGGCCTAAGCGCGTCCTGCTCGCGGGCTTGCTGCTCACGGCAGCAGGCTGCGGCGGGCTGAAGCCGCACTCGCCGCCGCCGGCCGGAGTCGAATCCGAGGTTCGGATTCCCGGCATGCCCGGGGTAAGAGCATGGGGCGACGAATTCAGCCCGGCCTTTCAGCGGGATATCGTGGACTCCATCCGCCAGGAAGAACGCAGCGGCCTGTTCCGACAAAACGGGACCGTGGACTTCCTCGCGATTTCGGGTGGAGGCGGCGACGGCGCTTTCGGTGCGGGGCTGTTGTGTGGCTGGAGCGCCGCGGGCAACCGGCCCAACTTCAAGATGGTGACCGGAGTCAGCACCGGCGCCTTGACCGCGCCCTTCGCGTTTCTGGGGCCGGCCTACGACGATAAGCTGAGAAAGGTGTACACCACGGTCTCCTCGCAGGACATCTTCCACCTGAAATCCTTGTTCGGGATGCTCCAGACCGACGCCCTGAGCCTCAGCGACCCACTCGCCAAGCTCACGGCCGAATACGTCGACGACAAGATGCTGGCGGACATCGCCGCCGAGCATGCCAAAGGCCGCCGCCTTTTCATCGGCACCACGGCGCTCGATGCCCAGCGTCCCGTAGTCTGGAACATGGGCGCAATCGCGAAGTCGGGCCATCCGGACGCGCTCAAGCTGTTCCGGCAGGTCATGATCGCCTCCGCCGCGGTGCCGGTCGTGTTTCCACCGGTCTATATCCCGGTCGAGGCCGGCGGGAAGCATTACGACGAGATGCATGTCGACGGCGGCGTCGCCCACCAGGTATTTCTCTATGGGCCGGTGCTGAGGCCCCTCGCCGCGGTCAAGCGCCTGGGATTTTCGGCCCCGCGCCGGCAAGGTCGGGTGTTCGTGCTGCGGAACAGCCAGATCAAACCGGCATGGCAGCCGGTGAAGCCACTGATCCGCTCCATTGCCCCTCGAACCGTTTCGTCCCTGATCAAGGCTCAGGGAGTCGGCGACATCTACCGCATTTTCACGACTGCCCAGCGCGATAGCGCCGATTTCAACCTTGCCTACATTCCGGACCAGTTGGACACGACCCGGTCGGACGAATTCGACAACCGGGTGATGAACGTGCTGTTCGAAACCGGTTACCAACTTGCACGGCACGGTTATCGCTGGCAGAAAGCACCGCCCGGCTTCACCCGCGACGCAACCGATGACAGCACCGCATCTGCGCCGGTCAGGGAAAAACTGGACGGCGGCGGGCCGATCGTAGCGCCTTGATGGCGATGACCATTGAACTGCACCGGGCTGGCAACGGAGAATGTGGCCCGCGGTGGCACTCTCCGTTTCCATGCTGCAGGTTCCTGCGAGGATAAGCCTATGCCCCAACGCAATTCCATCCGTCCCGCACTTCGAGCGCTGCCCCCGCTTCTGTTGGTCAGCTTGGCGCACATCGCCGCTGTTTCCGGAACGGCGCTGGCTGCCCCCGGACTCGCTGCGGGTCCGGGCGCAACGCCCAGCTCAGGTTCGACGCCTCCCGAAGCCACCCGGCCTCCTGCCGACGCGGGCCATCCGCTCACCGAAATCGAGTCGCTGGTTGCCCCTGTCGCGCTTTATCCCGACCCGCTTCTCGCCGAAATGCTGGTGGCATCCACCTACCCGCTGGAAGTGGTCCAGGCGTCGCGCTGGCTGGGTTCCCACCCCGAGCCCTCCGCCGTAAAAGACAAGGATTGGGATGCCAGTATCCAGCGCCTGATCGAGCTACCCTCGATCATCAAGATGATGAACGATCACCTCGAATGGACAACCCAACTCGGTGATGCCTTTCTCGCCAAGCCGGCGGAATTGATGGACGCGATTCAATCCTTGCGGCAACGCGCCAGGGAATCCGGCTTCTTGAAAGACAGCGCCGAACAGAAAGTCACGACCAAGACCGTGCCATCCGCCGCTGGAACCGAGGTGCAGGCCCCCGAAGGCCAGCCTCAGGCAACACCGGCAACTCAAAGAAAAGAGGTGATCGGGATCGAACCGGCCAAACCCGATACCGTTTACGTGCCGCAATACAACCCCGAACAGGTCTATTCCGCGCCCCTGGCATCGCCCCCCTATGCTTATCCCGCTGCCGCGCCGGCTGGCGGCTACGCCTATTACCCCGCACCGACGCCGGCGTCCACGACCTCCGGCACCGACCCGTGGATGACATTCGGTGCAGGCGCGCTGATCGGTGGACTGCTGACCTGGGGCATCATGGAATGGGCGGATGACGACGACTGGCATGGTTACTACGGCGGTTACTACCCGCCCGTCAGCCATTACTACGGCAACGCCGTATGCAGAAGCGGAAGCTGCTGGTACGGCGGCGGTTCCGGCGGCGTCGCCGTCGACCGGGGAGACGTCAACCGCAACCGGAATATCAATATTTCGGGCAACGAGATCAATATCGACCGGGATGGGACCTTCCGCCAGGACCGGCTGAAGGATCTGCGTCAGCGCACGGACTGGACGCCCGACCCCCGCCACCGGCGGGGCCAGCCGTACCCGGAACCCGTCAAGCAACGGCTCGGCCAAACCGCACAACCCGGATTGGCCGGAGACCGCCGGGGCGTGCCCGACGCCCTTCCGGCCGACAGACGAGGGTTCGGCAAGCCCGGAGAGTGGGAGGGACCGCCCGGGCAAGGCGGCGAGCGCAGACCGTCGAGCGCCGAAATTCGCAGCCGGCTGGCACAAGGGCCAGACGCCTCGGTCGAATCCGCCGGAGCGCTGGCACAGAACCGAGGAAACGCCGAAATGCAATCCCGTTCTAAGCGGGGAAGCGGCTCCAGTTCCCTGGAAGGCGTCAGGACGGCCGGCTCGGAGACCCGGATCGAGAGCCGGCGCGGCGCGCAAAGCCGCCGGACCGAGTCCCTGGCCGGATTTCAGCAGCGCCTGCCGGAGCCATCCGGGGAACGGCTGGGTGGGCAGTCCAGGTCGGAGCAGCGCCAGCGTCTGCAGGCCCCGGACAAGCCGCAATCGGCCGAACGGCGCATTGCCGCACCGCAACCTGGGCAAGCGCTTGGCGGAGGGCGCAACCCCGCGCGGCAGGGCAACGCCGCCCGGATGGGAGAATCCAACAAGCCGAATGCCTTCGAAGGCATGGGCGAAACCAGGCGAACTCAGAATTTCAGCCAGCGCGGAGCGGCCAGCCGGGCCAATATGGGCGCGGCAAACCGGCAAAACCGGGGCGGAGGAGGGGAAAGGGCCGGACTTCGCGGCGGCGGAGGTCGGCGCCGATGACGCCGGTATCCAACATTCAGATCAAACGTCGCGTCCGCGCCGGAACTCCGTACGGACATCCCGCGCAAGGCTCATCCGCATTCGTCAATCCCCTTCTGGCATCCAAGATCGAGGTTCCCGTCATGCATCCTGCGTTTCGAATGTTCCTTCTCACGGTATTCGCGCTGGCTCCTTTGTCCTGCTTTGCTTCGCCGGCCAGTTCTGCTCCACCGGCCGGCGTCTCCAGACGGCCGGAGAGCGATGCCCGACGCTTCCCTTCGCCGGAAGAAGCCGTTAAAGCCCTGGTCGATGCGGCCCGTGGGGGAGATCAAAAACGGTTTGCCGATCTGTTCGGCAGCCGCTATGCGGAGCTTCTGTCTTCGGGAGACGCGATCCAGGACAAGAACGACCGGGACGCGTTCGTGGCGAAAGCACAAGAACGGACCGCCATAAAAAACATCGACGATCACCGCGCCATTCTGCAGGTAGGCGCCGCAGACTGGCCATTCCCGATCCCGCTCACCAAACAAGGAGAAAGCTGGCAGTTCGACGCCGAACAGGGCCAGGAAGAAATCATCAACCGACGGGTGGGCCGCAACGAACTCAGCACCCTGGGGGTGATCAACGCTTATGTGGAGGCCCAATTCGAGTACGCTGGCGCGGACAGGGATGGCGACGGGGTAGCCGAATATGCGCAAAAGCTCGGCAGCACGCCGGGCTCGTTCGACGGCCTCTATTGGGCCCCGGAACCGGGTCAACTGCAAAGCCCTCTGGGTCCCTTGGTTGCCGAAGCGAGGGCCGCCGGCTACCAAGCTAAAGGCACGGCGGATAAATCGTGGCCCTACCACGGCTATTATTACCGGATCCTGACCCGGCAGGGCAGCGATGCGCCCGGTGGGAAATACGATTATGTGATAAACGGCAACATGATCGCCGGCTTCGGTTTGGTGGCCTTTCCCGCATACTACGGTTCGTCCGGAGTCATGACGTTCATCGTCAATCATCAAGGCAAGATCTACCAGCGGGATCTGGGGCCGGAGACGGCCAAACTGGCGAACACCTTGAAGGAGTACAACCCGGGAGCCGGGTGGGAACTGGTCACGAATGGCGGGAAGTGAATTGAGCAGTATCCCAACCCTGCGCTGGCGTCCTTGCGACAGCAAAAATGCGGAGGCTCAGCGGCTCGTCGAGGAATCCCTATGAACACCCGGAATCCGCGCTCCATCAAGGAAACCAGCTTTCTCCAAAGTCCTTCGGGTTTGAAACTCGAGGTAAATTCCAACGGCTCGATCCGGCGCATGGATCACCGGGATGTTCTCCTCAATCTTTTCCCCGGCTCAGAGATCGAGGGAGGACCGGCCAATCTTTATCTGCGCCGCCTCGCGAAGCCTGCCCTGAGCGTAGCCGAAGGGCCGGCCGAGGCCGTGCCGCTGCTCGGACCGCGCAGTCCCGGCCACTTCCGGTGCGACGGGCGAGCGCTGTCGGTCGTGGGGGAATGGGCGGGCATCCGGTTCCGCGTTTTCCTGGTGCTGGCCGAAGCCGCGCCCGCCTGGTTCTGGCACGTGGCCCTGGAGAACGTCGGCGGGAGCGCCGAGACGGTGGAACTGATCTATGCCCAGGATCTCGGGCTGGCGCACTACGGCGCGGTGCGGCTCAACGAATACTACGTCAGCCAATACCTGGACCATACACCGCTCCCTCACCGCTCACAGGGTACGGTCCTGGCCTCCCGCCAGAACCTGGCGATGGGCGGCCGTTTTCCCTGGGTCGCCATCGGCTCGCTGAACCGGGCCCGGAGTTTCGCCACCGATGCACTGCAATTTTACGGTCTGGAGAGCCGCGCCGGCCACCCGCCACGGGGGCTGATGGCAGGCCTCCCCGGCTCGCGCCGCCAGCACGAACACGCCATGGCCGTGATCCAGGACGCCCCGCTGACACTGGCACCGGGCGAGGCATCGGCGGTGGGTTTCTTCGGCTGGTTCGAACCGGATCACCCGGAGGCGACCTCCAACGCCGATCTGGCCTTCGTCGACCGCGCCCTGAGCCTGCCGGAAGCGGCGCCTCCCGCGGCATGGCAGGATCCATCCGAAGGTTTCGCGCCGTCAGCCAATCTCTTCAGCGCCGCGCCGCTCCTCGAAACCCTCGATCTCGGCGATGCCGAGATCGCCGGGCTGTCCGGCGGCACCCGGCGGGAGCCGGAATTGGAGCATGGCCACCTGCTGTCCTTCTTCACCGGCGACCGCAGCCACGTCGTGCTCAGGGCCAAGGAACTCGAGGTGCTGCGTCCCCACGGCCACATCCTCCGCACCGGCAGCGGCCTGGTGCCCGACGAGGCCGGCCTGACCTCTACCGTCTGGATGGCCGGCGTGTTTCATTCGATGGTGACCCAGGGCCATGTGAGCATCAACCGCTTCCTGTCCACCACCCACAGTTACCTGAGCCTGTTCCGGGCGCACGGCCAACGGCTTTTCGTCGAGCTCGAAGGCCGCTGGCGGCTGCTGGACGTGCCTTCCGCCTTCGAGATGCAGCCGGAGGGCTGCCGCTGGATCTACAAGCACGCCGGCGGAATGCTGCAGGTGCGCAGTGAGGCCACTACCGGGAGTCATGAACTCTCGGTAACCCTGGACGTGCTGGACGGACCGCCCGTCCGCTGCCTGCTCTGCAACCATGTCGCCCTCAACGGCGACGACGGCGCCGAGGCCGTGCCTGCGCAGTTCGTCCGAGACGGGGCGGGGGTGTTCGTTCGCCCGGTACCCGAATCCGACGTTGGCCGCCGCTTCCCGGACGGCGGCTTCCGCATCGATCCGCTGCCCGGTACCCCGCTGGAGACCGTTGGCGGAGACGAACTGCTCTACGCCGATGGCCAGTCCCGGGGAGAACCCTTCCTGTGCCTCGTCACGGTCCCGGTCTCGTCGGCCGGCTTCCGCATCACCGGCGGTCTGGTGCCGGCAACCCCGGCCGCAGCCGACGCCGGCCAGTATTGGCGCGAAATGACTGCGGCCTTGCGGGTCCATCCACCGACCGGCAGTGCGCTGGGGGGAGACATCGAGCGCCTGCAGGAGGCCCTGCCCTGGTTCGCCCATAACGCCCTGATCCACTACCTCAGTCCGCGCGGGCTGGAGCAGTATTCGGGCGGCGGCTGGGGTGTCCGCGACGTCTGCCAGGGGCCGGTGGAAATGTTGCTGGCCCTGGGCCGGTTCGAACCGGTCCGCGACCTGCTGTGCCGGGTGTTCAGGAACCAGAATCCGGACGGCGACTGGCCACAATGGTTCATGTTCTTCGAGCGGGAACGCAACATCCGCCCCGGCGACTCGCACGGCGACATCGTTTTCTGGCCGGTCCTGGCCCTCGCCCAGTACCTGTTGGCTTCCGGGGACGGCGCGCTGTTGGATGAGGTTCTGCCCTTCTTCCATCCGGAGGGCGACGACAAGGCCGAACTGGCGACGCTCTGGGGACACGTGGAGCGCGCGCTGCGGGTCGTGGCCGCGCGGACCATTCCCGGCACCCGGCTGGCCGCCTATGGCCACGGCGACTGGAACGACTCCCTGCAACCGGTGGATCCGGCCATGCGCGAAAGGCTGTGCAGCGCCTGGACGGTGACCTTGCATTACCAGACCCTGACCACGCTGGCCGAAGCGCTGCGCCGCTTGCAGCACGACGGTCAGGCGGCGGCCTTCGAGGCCGCGGCGGAGGGAGTGCGGGAAGACTTCCAACGTCTGCTGATCGCCGACGGCGTCCTCGCCGGCTACGCCCATTTCGGGGAGGAGGGCGAAATCGGCTATCTCGTGCATCCGCGCGACCGGGCCACCGGGCTTTCCTACAGCCTGCTGCCGATGATCCACGCCATCAGTAACGGACTGCTGACGCCCGCGCTGGCGGCGCGGCACCTCCAACTCATCGAGGATCACCTGCTCGGCCCCGACGGCGCGCGGCTCTTCGACCGGCCGATGTCCTACCGCGGCGGACCGCAGAAATACTTCCAGCGGGCCGAGAGCAGCAGTTTCTTCGGCCGCGAAATCGGCCTGATGTACACCCACGCCCATCTCCGCTATGCGGAGGCGCTGGCCTGCTACGGCGATGCGGAAGGCTTTTTCGCGGCGCTTTGCAAGGCCAACCCCATCGGCCTCCGCACCCTGGTGCCCGCGGCCACCCTGCGCCAATCCAACTGCTATTACTCAAGCTCCGATGCCGCCTTCGCCGACCGCTACCAGGCTTACGCCGAGTACGACCGGGCTCGAAACGGGGAAATCGCCCTCGACGGCGGCTGGCGGGTGTATTCGAGCGGCGCGGGCATCGGCATGGGCCTGATCTTGCGCGGCTTGCTGGGATTGCGGGCGGAAAGCTCGAAGCTGGTAATCGACCCGGTAATTCCGAAAGCATTGGACGGCCTCCGGGTCGAATTGGATCTTGCCGGATGCGAGTTCGAAGTCGTTTACTCCGTTCGGAATTCAGGCTCCGGCCCCCTGTCGCTCAGCCTGAACGGTTCCGATCTGCCGTTCAGCCGGACGACCAATCCGTACCGGACCGGCGGCGCCGAAGTCTCCCTGGATACACTGCGGACGAAACTGATGGAAGGCCGGAACCGGCTGACCGTGACGCTGGGCTGACTTGCCCGAACCGTTAGCTAAGGATGTGGCCGAAAATAACTTCCCTGAATGACCGAACGACATTTTCGTTCAGAGCGCCGTCATGCCGGCAAGGATCGCCGGCATCCAGGCTACCTCGATGTTCCCAGGCGACTCCATCCCTGGAACCCGGGTTCCGGCACTCGCCAGAGCGCGTATGCGAATCCATGCCGGAACGACGGCTGTTAATTTCGGGAAGTTATTCTTTGCCAAATCCTAAGGGGCGGCGAGCACTTTCCACTCCCAGGTGCCGCCGCCCTTGAGTTCCAGCACCGCATCGTAGCGCTCCGGCCGGTCTTCATCTTCCGCAAAAACCACATAGGCGATAGCGTGCCGGCTCAATTGATTCAAGACCATGTCGAGCTGATCAGCGCTCAGAGTTGCAGCGGGGCGATCCAATAGGGCGAAACGGGGACGGCTGATCAACAGCCGCGCAATCACCAACAGCTGCTGTTCCGCTAAAGGCAGGATATTGCTCCAGTCCTGCTCGGCTGCCAGTCCGCCGAAGCGGGTAGAGAGCGTCCCCAGCCCCAGGGCCGCCAGCGCTCTGCTAATCTGTTCCTCCATCACTGTCGGCGCCCCGAGTCCTGCAACAGAATCCGGCCGGGTCGCACCCATGAACACCGCTTCGAGCGGATGCGGCGGCAGGAGCAACTCTTGAAGCGAGCCGAAAGGTAGAAAAGGCCGTTCGGTCACGAACATCAATTGATCTAAAGCCGGACGCATCAATCCTCCCTCGCCCGCGTCCCACAGCCCCGCGGTCACCCGGAGCAGCGCCGTCCTGGCGGATTCGTCCGGCGCCCTGACCAAGACTCTCTCGCCGCGTGAGAAAGCTACCGTCAGATTCTCGACCAGAATTCGTCCGCTGCGCGGAGAACGCAGCGTCAGCCCCAGATAGACAATCTGCTCCGCGCCTTCGGAAGCGAGGATCGGCGATTTTCTCTGCAGGACCTCTTGCGCCACCGCCTCGCTGAAGGAACTCAATCTGGCCAGCACGGCCGCGAAGGACGAGATCGACTGGAACTGCGTCACGATCAGCGAAAACGCGCCCAACAAGGCAGTGAACGCTATGGCTGACTGGGTAATCACTCCGAACTCGACGTCGCCCCGGATGAACATGGGCGCGACGAACAAGGCGGGGATGATCTGGATCATCCAGTTGTAAAACGTCGCGAAAAAACCGACGTTCCGATTGACTCCGACGATAGCGCGGAAGTTTTCGGCCAACTCGGCCAAGCGCTGCTGCAACCGCCGCAGCAGCGGAATTTCCCGCCGGGACAGTGCCACGGCGTCTGCATTCTCCTTGAGATAAATCAGCCCGGAGCGGAAATCGGCCTCCTTGTCCAACTGATCGAAGTTCAGCTTCACCAAAGGCCGGCCCAAGCTGACGGTGCAGTACGTGCCGAGCGCGGCATACAGCACGGCGACGATCATCAGCAAAGGGCTGATCGACCACAACACCCCGGAGAATGCCACGACCGTGAAGCTGCCGTTGATCAGCATCAGAGTGAAGGACAGCGTCGTGGTCGTAAAAGTCTTGATGTCGTCCGCGATACGCTGGTCGGGATTGCCGATCTCGCCGCTTTCCTCGAGATAGAAGTAAACCCGATGCGTCGCGTAGATATGAACCGACCGCTGGGCTAGAAAGGTCCGCCACAGCAGGGCCAGACTCTCTTCCATGTACCGGGAGACCACCGATACCACCGTCGCCACGGCGAACACGCCGATCCAAAGCCAGGCGTACTCAACGAACCCGGCGCGGTTACGCTCCGCGATGGCCGTCATGAAATCGCGGCCGACATAGCTGTTGACCACATTGAGCCCGTTGATGCCGACGAGGAAGACGATCAGCAGCAGGAACAGGCCGAGCGCCTTGCCGCCGACCTCGGAGTGCAGCAGCACCCTCATATGCCGCTTGAACCGCTCCCAGGCCAAGCGATCTAGGGGAATCTGTTCGTCGTTCATCATGGCCTCCCTTCGGATGGAATTTCGGCGTCTGGATTCGATGTGAACCGGCCGGCAGGAACGCCATACGGAACTCCTGCGCGCGCGGACCGGGCCATAGGCGATACTGTGCCCTAGAAAACCGCCAGTCCTCTTGCCTTGTCACAATCGCTGGGCAAAATAGCCGGACCCGCTCCGGATTATCGCGGTTTCAAGCGCCCCTTACCAATGACTGTTCCGTCAAGGAGATCACCTATGGATACCTCCGCCTCTTACTCTGCCGCACTCGAACAACTCACTGCCTACGGACCGGCCCGGTCGACGGTAAGCGGCGCTCCGCTGACCCCGGAAGAAGCCCGGAAGATCCACGCCTTCTGGCGGGCCTGCAACTACCTGGCCTTGGGCATGATCTACCTGCGCGATAACCCGCTGCTGCGCGAGCCGCTCAAGCCCGAACACATCAAGAACCGCCTCCTCGGCCATTGGGGTTCCAGCCCTGGGCTCTCGTTCGCCTACACCCATTTGAACCGGGCCATCCGCAAACACGACCTGAACATGATCTTCATGGCCGGCCCCGGCCACGGCGCCCCCGGCGTGCTCGGCCCGCTGTATCTGGAAGGCAGCTATACCGAAATCTATCCCGACAAGGACTTGAGCGAAGAAGGTTTGCTGAATTTCTTCAAACAATTCTCCTTTCCCGGCGGCATCGGCAGCCATTGCACGCCGGAGACGCCGGGCTCGATCCACGAGGGCGGCGAATTGGGCTACGTGCTGTCGCACGCCTGCGGCGCGGCCTTCGACAACCCGGACCTGATCGTGGCCGCCGTGGTCGGCGACGGCGAAGCCGAAACCGGCCCGCTCGCCACCTCCTGGCACATCAACAAATTCCTCAACCCGATCCGCGACGGCGCGGTGCTGCCGATCCTCAACCTCAACGGCTACAAGATCAACAACCCCACCCTGCTGGCACGCATCAGCCATGACGAGCTGGAAAATCTGCTCAAGGGTTACGGCTACACGCCTTATTTCGTGGAGGGGTCGGAACCGGAAAGCATGCACCAGGCCATGGCCGCGACGGTGGACCGCTGCGTCGAGGACATCCGCGCCGCCCAGACCGAGGCCCGCGCCTCCGGCATCCCCCGGCGGCCGCGCTGGCCGATGATCGTGCTGCGCTCGCCCAAGGGCTGGACCGCGCCGCGCCAGATCGACGGGCGCAACGTCGAGGGCTTCTGGCGCGCCCACCAAGTACCGGTGGCCGACGTCACGAAGAACCCCGAGCACCTGAAGCTGCTGGAAAGCTGGATGCACAGCTACAAGCCGGAAGAACTGTTCGACTCCGAGGGCTGCCCCGTCGCCGAAATCCGGGAAATGGCGCCGGCCGGCTTCCGCCGCATGGGTCTCAATCCCCACGCCAATGGCGGCCATCTGAAACAGGCCCTGCGCATCCCGAACTTCCGTAACTACGGCATCGAAGTCGCCAAACCGGGCCAGATCGAGGCGCCGAACACCCAGCCGCTGGGCGTGTTCCTGCGCGACGTGATGAAGGAGAACATGCGCAACTTCCGGGTGTTCGGCCCGGACGAAAACACCTCGAACAAACTGGACGCCGTCTACGCCGCCGCCAAGAAATTCTGGATCGCCGAGTATTTCCCCGAAGACCAGGACGGCGGCGAACTGGCCACCGACGGGCGGGTCATGGAAATGCTCAGCGAGCATACCCTGGAAGGCATGCTGGAAGGCTACCTTCTGACCGGGCGCCACGGCTTCCTCTCGACCTACGAAGCCTTCGTCCACGTCATCGATTCGATGTTCAACCAGCACGCCAAGTGGCTGTCCATCTGCAACCAGCTGTCCTGGCGCCAGGACGTGGCCTCGCTCAACCTGCTCATCACTTCGACGGTCTGGCGGCAGGACCACAACGGCTTCACCCACCAGGACCCCGGTTTCCTGGACGTCGTCGTGAACAAGAGCGCGGACGTCACCCGCATCTACCTGCCGCCCGACGTCAACAGCCTGCTGTCGGTCGCGGACCACTGCCTGCGCAGCCAGAACTACATCAACGTGATCGTCTCCGACAAGCAGTTGCACCTCCAGTTCATGGACATGGACGCCGCGATCGCTCATTGCACCGAGGGCTTAGGCATCTGGGAATGGGCCAGCAACGACGAGGGTCAGGAGCCCGACGTGGTCATGGCCTGCGCCGGCGACATTCCGACACTGGAGGCGCTTGCCGCCACCGCCCTGCTGCGTGAGGAATTCCCGGAACTGAAGATCCGCTTCATCAACGTGGTGGACCTGTTCAAGCTGCAGCCCGAGTCCGAGCATCCGCACGGCCTCAGCGACAAGGATTTCGACAGCCTGTTCACCAAGGACAAGCCGGTCATCTTCAATTTCCACGGCTATCCCTGGCTGATCCACCGCCTCGCCTACCGGCGCACCAACCACGCCAACATGCACGTGCGCGGCTACAAGGAGAAAGGCAACATCAACACCCCGCTGGAACTGGCGATCAACAACCAGATCGACCGCTTCAGCCTGGCCATCGACGTCATCGACCGGATTCCGGAAATCGCAGTCTCCGGCGCCCACGCCAAGGCCAGGTTCCGCAAGCAGCAGATCGCCTGCCGCCAGTACGCCTACGAACACGGCACCGACGTGCCGGAAGTCGCCGGCTGGCGCTGGCCGGGCTGACCGGCCGCGGGGAGGCCGGCGCGATCCCGCATGCCCCTCCTCTTTCCCCTTACCCACCGCACTCAAGGAATCCCCATGACGGAAGTCTCCAAAGACGAGGGCATCGCGATCGCCCTGCTGACCGAGTTCACCACGCACGGCTTGCCGCGGGCGCTGGACATCCAAGCGAAAGTCGAACGCAAGGAACCGCTCGGCGACCTGGACATCGGCTTTCTCCGGGAAGTCTTCGAAACCGCTCAGGCCATCAAGCCGCAGGTGGACCGCCAGCCGGAATACCAGGAGATTTACGCCCGCGCGGTCGAACTCTACAAGGAGATCATGGACAAGGCGATGGAGAACGAGCGGGAAAGGCTGGGCCCCGCTTCCCTGCCCTAAAAACCCCATGGACGCTCCCATCGCCGTCGTCAACGCCGGCTCCTCGACCGTCAAGTTCTCCCTCCTGAACGGCGAAAAGCGTCTGCTGGCCGCCCTGCTCGACCGGCTCGGGAGCAAATCCGCCCACGGCGCGTGCGCCAGCTTGCGCGATGCCGAGGGCAGCACGCTGTTTCAAGGGCCGATCCCGGCGGAAAATCACGAAGATGCGCTGGTCTGGCTGTTCGACTGGCTGGCCCGGAACAACGGAGGATTCAAGCCCGCCGCGGTCGGGCACCGGGTGGTCCACGGCGGCGACAGCCTGATCCGGCCGGAACCGGTGACCGATGAGGTCGTCGGGCGGATCGAGGCGCTGATCCCGCTGGCGCCACTGCACCAGCCGCACAATCTGGCCCCCATCCGCCTGCTGGCGGCGAAATTTCCCGACTTGCCGCAGGTGGCCTGTTTCGACACCGCCTTCCACGCCACCCAATCCGCCGTGGAAAGGCGCTTCGCCCTGCCCGGGGAGTACGAGGCGGCCGGCATCCGCCGTTATGGTTTCCACGGACTGTCCTACGAATACATCGCCGCGCGCCTGCCGGAGATCGACCCCGCCGCGGCGGAAGGCCGCACCATCGTCTGCCATCTCGGCAACGGCGCCAGCCTGTGCGCCATGCGAGCGGGCCGCAGCGTCGCGACCACCATGTCGTTCACCGCCCTGGACGGCATCCCCATGGGCACCCGCTGCGGCGCCATCGACCCCGGCGTGCTGCTGCACCTGATGACCCAGCCGGGCATGGATGCCGTCGCCCTCTCAGACCTCTTGTACAAGCGCTCGGGTCTGCTGGGACTGTCCGGCCTGAGCGGCGACATGCGCGATCTCCTGGCCAGCGACAAGCCTGAAGCCGCCGAGGCCGTCGAATATTTCTGCTACCGCATCGCCCGCGAAATCGGCTCGCTGAGCGCCGCGCTGGGCGGGCTCGACGCATTGGTCTTCACCGCCGGCATCGGCGAACACGCCGCGCCCGTGCGCACCCGCATCTGCCAGCTTTCGGCCTGGCTGGGGGTCGCGATCGATCCGGCCGCCGGCAGGATCCTGCACACGCCGGACAGCCGCGTCCATGTGCTGGTGGTCCCCACCAACGAGGAAGCCATGATCGCCCGCCACGTCCGGCAAACCCTGGGCCTGGCGCAAGGTTCCCCCCAGTCCCTTTAAGCCTTAACATTCGCCCCCCGAGATAGAGAAGCGAACAGGAAACCTCCCATGAGCAACCCTCTCCAGGAACAATTGCGCAAAGCGGGCCTGGTCAACGACAAGCAATTGAAGAAAGCGCAAAAGGACCAGCGCAAAGAACGCCAGCGGGCCAGCGAAAACAAGGGAGCCGCCCCTGAGGCCGAGAAAGCCCGGCTCCAGGCCCAGGCCGAAAAAGCCGCGCGCGACCGCGAACTGAATCTGCAGAAGAAGGAGGCCGAGGAGCGCAAGGCGCTGGCCGCGCAGATTCGCCAGCTCGTCGAAGCCAACCGCCAGCCCGCCGAAGGAGAGGTCGCCTTCAACTTCGCCGACGGCGGCGCCGTCAAGCGCCTCTACGTCAACGAGGCCCTGCGCAAGCGCATCGCCCAAGGCCAGATCGCGATCGTCAAACTGGACGGCAAATACGAACTGGTGCCGGCGGAAGTCGCCGAACGCATCGCAGCGAGGGATGCCTCCTGCGTCGTGCTGAAAAACGCGCCGGAGCGCACCGGCGAGGAAACCAAGGACGATCCCTACGCCGCCTACCAGGTGCCGGACGACCTGATCTGGTAGTCCGCACGGCCCATCGACGCCTATGGGCCGGATTTCCCCCGCCTCAGGCTACCCGGACGGTAGCCGAACTTCTTCGTGAAGGCGTTGCTGAAATGGCTGACGTTGGAATAGCCCAGCCGGGCCGCCAGCACTTTTAACGGCGTGCCGCTGCATTGCAGCGCCGCGTGCGCGGCCTCCAACCGCTGGCCGGTAACGTAGGCATAGATCGACTGCCCGGATTCCTGCTTGAACAGCTCGTTCATCAGCCTTTCCGACAGCCCGTAGCGCTTGGCCAGTTCGTCCAGGCACGGCACCGCTCCCTCCAATTGGTCCAACTCCTCGCGCAGCCGCCTGACGGCTCGAATCTTGCGCGATTCCCCCTTGGTTTCGCCGGCCAGATGATCGGCCAGGGCCACGATGAAATCCAGCACCTTGGCCTGGGCGTGCAGTCTGCGCAGGTTCCCGGCCAAATGATCCGCGAAACAGGATTGCAGTATTCCCGTGACGTGCTTCGGTACCGCGCGCACGCTGGCAGACGGAAGCTGAGTCAGACCCAAGGCATCGAACAAGCTCCCGACGATCGGCTCCCCGAGCGTACGCTGCAGTTTGGACGTCCTCATCCCTAAGGCCGTCACCTCCACCGTCACCGACGTATCCGCCCAGTGCTGATGATCGATACGGTCCATGTGCTGAAAGATGCACACGCCGGGATCGTGCGCCAGCTTGACATCCAACCGGCGGTCATGCAGCACCCCCCGCCCGCGCCGGGCCGTCTGCACGAACAGCACGGGCTCGGTCAGCTCGGTCACAACTTCCGACATCGGCTGCAGGTTCGCCTCCCCTGCCTCGAAATGATGCACGACCCGGCAAAGATGAATCCCGAACGCCAAGTCCAGCATTTCGATCCAGCCGTGCCCCTCGCCTTGCCGGAACGGCAACTCGGTTCTGACCAGTTCCTTCTGGTTCGCCTTGACCAGCACCGGTTCGGCGTCCGGGTCGCTGAGCCAGCGGATATTCATTTGAGTGGCAACGGCTTCCATGAGCGGCATCGTGACTACGGGGCAGCGATTCTAACCGACGTCACTTTCCGCATAAATGATTCCGTTTTTCGCATAACGGCAATTCATAGCTTCCCAAAAGCCGCGGTCTAAACTAGTGGATGCAGAGAACAATGCCGGTTCAAGTCTATGAATCAGAAATTGTGGCGAAATGCATGCCAGGGCTTTACTCCAGCATCCGGGCCGCGAATCATCGTGCGATCGCAACAAGGAGAGTTTACCGCTGCTGCCCTGGACGGCAAAAAACCTGCGCGCGGTTCCCGAAAATATCCGGCTGAAAGTCCAAGTGGATCCGGCATGGCGACACCTCCTACCGGAACATCGCGCGTATCTCCCACCCGAGTGGTCCTAATTCTGGGGCTGCTATGCGCCTTTCCGCCGCTGGCGACCGATATGTACCTGCCCGCGTTCCCGCAGATGGCCCAGGCTTTCGGGGTCGGGGGCGGCGCCATCGAGGCGACACTGTCGGTGTTCTTCATCGGGCTCGCCGTGGGCCAGGCGATCTACGGGCCGCTGATCGACCGCTACGGCCGCCGCAGCCCCTTGCTGATCGGCATCGCACTCTACGTGCTGAGTTCGTCCCTGTGCCTGGTGACGAGCCGGATCGAACCGTTCATAGGACTGCGTTTCCTGCAGGCCGTCGGCGGCTGCGCAGGCATGATCGTCGGCCGCGCCATCGTCAGCGATCTGTTCGATGAGCGCGAAAGCGCACGGGTGCTGTCGTTGATGTTGGTGGTGATGACCCTGGCGCCGATCCTGTCTCCGGTATTGGGTGGCCAGATCCTGGCCGTTTCATCATGGCAGGCGATTTTCGCCGTCATGCTGGCCTTCGGCCTGGCCGGCGCTCTGCTGGTCTGGTTCGGACTGCCGGAATCCCTGCCGGCCAGCCGCAGACGGAACGACGGTCTGGCCGGCATCGCGCAAGGCTACTGGAACCTGTTATGCACGCGCGGATTCATCGCGCCCACCCTGGTGGGCGGCCTGGCCCAGGCATGCATGTTCGCCTTCATCACCGGCTCGCCCTTAGTGTTCATCGGTCTGTACGGCGTCGGCGAACAAGCCTACGGCGGGCTGTTCGCCGCCATCGCCGCCGGCCTGATCCTCGCGGCCCAGGGCAACCGCATCGCCTTGAAACACTGGAGTCCCGCCGCCCTGCTCGGCGCCGCGCTGGCGCTAAACGCCGTGTCCGGAGCGGTGCTGGTCGCCATCGCCGGCCACAACAGCCTGACCGCCCTGCTCGCTCCGCTCTGGTTTTCCATTGCCTCGCTCGGCTTCATCGGCGCAAATGCCACGACGATCGCCATGGCCGCAAGCGGGCCGTATCTCGGCAGTGCCTCGGCGCTAATCGGCGTCGTGCAATTCGGCTGCGCCTTCCTCGTCAGCAGCCTGGTCGCCGGTCATCAGAACGGCACGGCCTACCCCATGAGTCTCGCCATCGCAGGATCGGGACTAAGCGCCGGCCTGGTGTGGCTGGCGTTTTGGCCCGGCCGGCCAAAACCAGTGCCGGAAGCAATGCCTGCCGGGAAAAAACGACGGCAAAGACAGGACAAACCCAGACAAGCAGCCCTCTGAAACGCGGCATCAGATAATAACTATCAAAACAATATAACGGGGGATAAATTAATAGAAGCTCCTGACCCAAATCCGGCGATACAGTCATGAAAACAACAAGCTGGCGCAACCGCATTGCATTTTGAGAAACGGCGGATACCGAACATTTGAAATGGGGGAATCGGATGAAAACCTTACTACCAGCTGCCCTGGGCAATCGCCTAGAAATCACTAGACGCCGCTTCATGGGGATCGGCGCGGCGCTTGCCGGTGGTGCCCTATCGGAACGCGCATTTTCGGCTTCGGAGGCTCTTGCTTCTACAGCGGCACAGGCGGCACAGGCGCCACAAGCGCCCCCAAATGCTTGGAAGAAACTGAAGAGAAATCTAAGCGGACAACTCGTCCGTCACGGACAATTTGGGTATACCCGCCTGTCAATGCCGAACAATGTCCGCTACCGTGGAATCAAACCCGCAGGTGTCGCGGTGTGCGCAACTGCGGAAGATGTCGCCACCTGCCTGAAATGGTGCCAGCAGGAAAACATGCCTTTGGCCATCCGTGGCGGCGGACATTTCTATGCCGGTTATTCCTGTACCCGCGGACTCTTGATTAATCTCTCGTCGCTCAACGACGCAAGCTACGATGAAACCAGCGGACGCATCACTATCGGGGGAGGTACCCTCAACGGTGCGGTTTATACCGCATTGGGAGGCATAGGCCGCTCTATTACGCATGGCCGGTGCACGACAGTTGGCGCGGGAGGCTATCTGCTGGGGGGCGGCATAGGTTTCGAAATGCGCGCCCACGGCATAGGCAGCGACAAACTCGTATCCACCGAGATCGTGACGGCAGACGGTTCGATACTGACGGCGAACGCATCGGATTATTCAGATCTATTCTGGGCCTGCCGCGGTGGGGCCGGCGGCAATTTCGGAATCAATACCGCGTTCACCCTGGAAACCTTTCCGATCGATCGGATCACGGTATTCGATCTGACCTGGATGGACGCATCCGACGAACTGATTACCGCCGTGATACGTGCTTTAGAGGCGGCGCCGCACGGACTGGGTTCCAAAGTTTATATGGAACCCTACACGAGCACGAAATTCGGCTCGCCACCGGAGATTCTATTGAGGATCTACGGTCAGTTCCACGGAACTGAAGCGGAGCTTACGGAGATCATCGCGCCTATGACGGCAAATACCAAGGCCGCTTCGGAAACGATCGAATCCCTACCTTACTGGGAAGGGCAATATTTCCTGGCCGAGGAGGGAACTCCCGCGTGCTATCAATCGCGCTCACGGTTCGTCAACGGCAGCCTGCCTGAAGCCTTTATTGAAGAAATCCGCCTGTGGATGAGCCGCTGGGAGAGTTCCCAGGGCGGTGCCTATCTATCCTTGTTTCAGACCGGCGGCGCCGTCAACGAGTATCCTTCCGACGCCAGTGCCTTCGTCCACCGAGACAGCCAGTGGCTGTTCGACCTGGGGATCGGCTGGGATCGAACCCAATCGCCGCAATCCAAGCACCGCGCCCACCGTTGGCAGAATGGATTCCATGCCGCGCTCACCCCTATTGCCGGTGGCGGCGCTTTCCAAAATTTCCCCGATCCGTCGTTGAAGGATTGGGAAGACGCCTATTACGGCAGCAACCTGTCCCGTCTAAGGAGGGTCAAGACGAAATACGATCCAAACGACTTATTCCGGTTCCCCCAATCGATACGACCCTGATAGGAGCTCCGAATATTTGACCCCATAAACCTTACTGGCTAGCAGAATAAAAACGAGGTCATGCCGTGATCAAGGGAGCCATCTCATTACCGGCAGTCGCTATTTGCAGGTTCTCCCATGGCCGTCGCGATTGCCTGCTCGGGACTGGCGGCCAGCCTAACGTGGCTCGGTTTCGGGTGGACACCGACCGAGCCTAAAGTCGAAACCCTGGACGGACGGCAAAAGCAGTGCCAAAAACCCAAGCAGCCGGCAACTGGCGGAAAGCCGAGGAGGCATCGCCTCAAGCACGTCACGGTCGTTTAACAAAACCGCTTAGCTTGCCCCGGCGCGCCGCAGACCGCGGCAGGGACAGGATGGCAGTTCTACAAAAATAATTCGATGCACGGAAACTAGGAGAGAAAAGATGATGAAGTTAACGAAATACGTCGTATCCGGCCTTGCGGCGGCCAGCGCCGCCCTGGCCGACACGCCAACCGCAAGCCCGACGCCAGCTCCCAGTCTGGTCTTCCAGGATGCCACCGGGCTGGGCAGCGGCCAACCCCTGATCGAGATTCCGGTCATCCGCAGCCGCAACGGACGCCTGCGCGCCTCGGTGGACATGGTCTCTGCGGGGGTCGAGATGAACCCGATCCGCTACGGCGACGTCGATCTCTACAGTTCCAATGCGCCGTACCCCAATCCCTCCCAGCCGGACGGAGAACAGCCGTTCACCATGGCCAACGCCTATCGGATCGATGCCTACGGCAAGCATTACCCCGCGATGTTTCCGGGGCCGATGCTGCAGCTCAAGGTCGGCGAAGCCCTGGAGCTGAGCCTGCGCAACTCGCTCGCCGGCAACATCGGCCATGCCTCGGATTCGCTGTTCCAGACCAACTTCCACGCCCACGGCTTCGAGGGCAGTCCGCTGTCGATGAGCGACAACGTCTACCAGTCGGTCAACGACCCCGGCACGGACGCCGCGCCGCAGCACATGTGGGCGCATCTGACCGTCCCCGGCAAGCAGTACCCCGGGCTGGACTGGTATCACGTCCATCTGCACGGCCAGACTACCTCTCAGGTCTACGGCGGCCTCGCCGGCCTGCTGATGCTCGGCGACGCCCTCGATGCCTGGCCGCGCTATAAAGCCGACGGCGCCCAGCCGCTTAAACAACTTTTTCTCACCCTGACTGAAATCAACATCCAGAAGGTCGATACCACAGGGAAAGTTTACACGCCTGCAGGCGTCAATCGTCTGCTGGAATACGGCCCGGATACACCAGGCACGGGCAATGCCAGTCCGATAATGAACTGGCAGAAGCGGGTCAACGGCCAGCTCAATCCGACCATCCGCATCCGGCCTGGTGAAACCCAGGTCTGGAATCTCGCAGCTGCCGGATCGACCGGAACATTCAGCTTGGCGGTGACGGACGCCAATCTACAGAATCCCTGGAACGCCACTGTACTGATGCTGGACGGCAACGGCTACAACGTGAAGCCATTGAAATTGGCGTTATCAGCGGACCCGGAGCGCATGCAAGACAGCGACTCGAACACGCTATTGATGGCCGGTAACCGCTTGACCCTGGCCCTCACCGCCCCCACAAGCCCCGGCACCTATTATCTGACCGACGGGCGGGATGGCACCGGCAACGTGAAAAACGATAACTACTACGTGCTGGCGACCATAGAAGTGAGCGGCCGGCCGGTGATCTCGCCGCCCCCGGTGTTTCCGCCCCGCGGCACCGATTACACCCTGTTCGATACCCCCGCCGACGTGAAACGTCGCTTCGAGTTTGCACTAAAGCCCGATCAGAGCCCCAAAGTCTATCTAATCAATGGTCAACCCTTCGGCGAGGCAGATATGCCGCAGCTCCAGGTCGGCACGGTCGAGGAATGGACGCTGGTCAATGTCACCAGCGTCAACAAGGACGGGACGAGAAACGTGGCCGATCATCCCTTCCACATCCACCAAGGCAATTTCGTCGTCACAGCCATAAACGGCCAGCCCATCGACCCGAGAACCCAATCGACGACCAACTCTCTCAATTACGTTTCGGAGCGGGATACGATCAATATTCCCCCTGGACAAAACCTGACCATCAAGTTCAAGGTATCGGACAACCCCGGCAAATACGTATTCCACTGTCACATCCTCCGACACGAGGACAGTGGCATGATGTCGCCGGTGCTGGCCTTCGGCCCCGCCGAAGGGCTGCGCAACGCCTTCGGCCCGACGCTGCCTGGCCAAACCGGCCCCGCCAACGTCATCGACGGCACCGGCCAGATCGTCGCGCAACGCTTTCCCTTCGGCCGCCGCTTCGACGGCGGCATCGCCGCCAGCGCCACCCTGGGCGCCGCCCGCTTCTATTCGAGCTACGCCCTGGGCCAGGCCAGCGGCGGCAGTAAAGTGGCCGTGTTCTCCGGGCAGAAGGAAAAGCTCGTCGGACGCTTCACGGCCTTCGCCGGCGACCGCGACCGTAAAAACCAGGGCGTCTCCGTCGCCCTGGGCGACATCTCCGGCGACGGCTCCCCCGAGGTCGTCGTCGGCTCCCGCGCCGGCGGCACACCGGAAATCCGCATCTTCTCGGCCAAAGGCAAGCTGCTGCACCGCTACAGCGGCTTCCTGGCCGGCGAATTCCCTCATGGCATCAACGTCGCCTCCGGCGATGTGGACACGGACAACTTCGACGACGTGATCGTCGGCGCCGGCGCAGGCCACGCGCCGGAGGTCGTCGCCCTGAGCGGACGCGACATCGCCAACCATCTGCCCAACCCGCGCGTCCTGTTCGGCTTCACCGCCGGCGGCGGCGATACGGCCGGGGCGCGGGTCGCCGTCGGCTATGTGGCGCCGGCCACCCGTCCCAGCTATCTCGCCAACTTGGCCACCACCCCGGAAACCGGCGACGCCGCCGGCACGGTCGAGGTCTGGAACGTCTACGGCCTCATGTCCGGCTCGGCCCATGGCGGCATGGTGATGGAGAGCGAGAGCTTCCCGGCCAGCCTGCAGCGGATGGCGGCCTACCAGCCCTTCGCCGGCCAGACCACGCCGCTGCAACTGAGCACGGGTTATCTGGGACTGCCCGGCACGCCTCAGGTCTTCGCCTGGTCGCAATCCGGACAGGTGGCCGCCACTGCGTTGGACGGCGATAACAAACCGAGTACAAATATTTTGAATTGGCGATGAGTTTCAATGAAAACCCTTGAATTTCATCTTCAATATATAAGTCAAACTCAAACTTCGCTTGGGTTTTAAAGAAAAAAACCGCCATGGCGGCGGTTTTTGGGTGTTAAACTATAGATCGGAGAAAATCATGTCAGACTACAGCCGTATAATAAAAACCATGGTTGCCGGATTCAGCCTGTTCGGTATCTTTTCTTCAAGCGAAACGCTCGCAGCCCCGCTTACTTCGTTCAGCAAGCGGCTGTGCGATTCAAATGCGCCTGCCGTCCTGTGCGACTCTACTCAACCGGCCTTGCCGACTTCATTTACGGTAGTTCATAAAATAGGTAGAAAAAAAGTCAATCAACTCGTGATCGATTTTGTTTCAGGAGCTTGCACCGGCAGCGGGCGATCAGATGTTATTTTTATTTCAGCCACCCCGGATGGAGGTGCGAAAAGCAATCCAGATTCGGGAGATAACTTCAGCGACAATTTTTTCTATTTCACACCCAACCAATATATTCCTCCCGCCGGGACTAACGGCGTGCAAGTCTTTTCGCAATCCTCTAAGATATATCTGAATCCTGGGGATACCGTTACGCTCAGCCATGATTTAGCGGAGGCAGGGGTTCAGCGTTGCACTGCGGAGCTGAACGGGCATTACGACATCCGCTGAATATTGAGGACATTTTATAAGCCTTGGCTCGCAGTCGCAGGTATTGAGACAAATGCCGTTTGGTTAAAAATTACACAGAGATTGACCGGGTAAAAGCGTAGTTTCTTCGCCAAGGTCCATACCCAAATCCGCCGGGTTTAATTTTGAACCCGGCGGATTCGAATGGCAAACGATTTGGGATAACAGGGCCGCAGAAATACCGCCGCAACGCAATCGCCGAGCGGTAGTAAAACCGGCAGACCGGGATACGAAACTCGGACTGCAAGTACAAACCGAGGCGCATCGTCGTCGAATGCGGCTTCGGCTTCTACATCCAACCACCATTATTTTTTAAGGAGAGTGTCATGGAAAACGCTACTTCGTGCCGGCCCCGGCACCTCATCGGGCTGCTTCTGCTGGGGCTCTGGGGGATACCCGCTCTGGCCGCGCCGGGCATCGAAATACCGGCAGACCTGGAGAGCGCGATCGGCCAAAGCCTGAGCGCCTACGATATCCGGCAGAAACTCACGGCCCAAACCAACGAAGGCGGCAGCGATGCGCAGAAGTCCGCCGCGTTCGGTTTCCGCATCGCGCTTTCGGCGGACGGCAACACGGCACTGGTTGCCGCAGCCGGGGCCGAGGTCGCCGGCCTGCCATCAGCCGGAGCCGCATACGTCTACACCCGCACGAGTACCGGCTGGACCATCCAGCAGAAGCTGACGGCGCAGAACGGCGACGGCAGCGACGATGCGCAGAAGGATGCGCTCTTCGGCGGTTCGGTCGCTTTGTCGGGAGATGGCCAAACCGCTCTGATCGGAGCCTACAGCGTTTCGGTTTCCGGCCAAGCCGACGTCGGTGCCGCCTATGTGTACCGCCGCAACGGCTCGCTCTGGCAGATTCAGCAGAAAATCACCGCCCAGAAAGCCGACGGCACATCCGACGCTTGGCAGGATGCCAACTTCGGCTCGGCGGTCGCCTTGAGCGCGGACGGCCATACCGCCGCCATCGGCGCCCGCCAGGCCCTGGGCGAAGGCGCGCTCAACCATTCGTATACCGGCGCGGTTTACGTCTATCGGAGCACCGATACGGGCTGGCAGATCCGGCAGAAAGTGATGGCGCAGAACACCGACGGCACCAGCGATGCCACGCCCGGCGCGCAGTTCGGCGCTGCCGTCGCGCTGGCCCCCGACGGCACTACTTTGCTGGCGGGCGCCGACGCTGCCCAATACGAAGCCGGCGCCACCTATGTCTACACCGCCACCGACGCCGGCTGGGCCATTCAGCAGAAGCTGACCGCACAGACCACCCGCGGCAAGGACGACAGCGAGCCGGGCGCCCGTTTCGGCGGCGGATTGGCGATATCGAACGACGGCGGGACGGCCTTGATCTCCGCCTTCCAGGCGAGCGTTGCCGGATTGCAGCACGCCGGTACCGCCTACGTCTATCAGCGCAAGGGCTCCCGATGGACGATCCAGCAGAAGCTGATTGCCCAGACCCGCAACGGCAAGAGCGATGCGGCTGCGGAGGCCTGGTTCGGCGCCTGTGCATTGACGGCCGATGGCAATACGGCGCTGATCGGCGCCCCCTACGCCGATGCGGACGGGCTGGCCCATGCCGGAGCCGCCTACCTCTATCGCCGCGAAGGCAAGCGCTGGAGCATCCAGCAGAAGCTCACGGCGCAGACGGAATCCGGAGCGAGCGACGCCGAGGCCAACGCCCATTTCGGCAAAACCGTCCTGTCCGCAAACGGCGGTACCGCCTTCATCGGCGCTTACGATGCAACGGTCTCCGGGTTGGCTAACGCCGGCGCAGTCTACGCCTACGACTCCGCCTACCGGCTGACCGTGACCGCCAACGGCGGTACCGTAACGAGCCTGCCGGTGGGTATCGACTGCGGAGCCATCTGCGAAGCCGGTTTCGCCAAAGGCACCGCCGTCACCCTGACTGCGGTCCCCGCCGAAGGCTACCACTTCAAGGGCTGGAGCGGCGGCGGCTGCTCCGGCAAGAAACCCTGCACGGTGAAGCTGAACCGGTCCAAGACTGTCACAGCCAAGTTCGTGCAGGCCGGAGGATGAAACAAGCCGCAGCCGGCGGGGAGCGAGCATCCGGACGGCATCCAGATACAGGGCCGGGAACACCTGATGGCCCTGGACAAGCGCTATCGCCTCGCCCGCCCTCGGCGACCGCGACGCGCAGGTCAGCGACTTGTTCTCGATATTCGACGCTGTGCCGTCTCAGACCACGCCCGCGCCACAGGACTCAAATTTTAAGAACCCAACATCATTGAGAAAGAGCATGCATTCAAAAGCCCATAAACTCCTGGCCGCCATGATCGCCGCCGCAATCTGGACCCCAGGCACAACCCGCGCCGAAACATCGCCGGCCGTACCCGCTGTCCATACGACGGCAGGCCTAAAAGCCGCCCCATGGGGCAAGAACCTCACGATTACCTTCGGCAAGGACGCGTATACCCTGGCATCCGACAGGGTTCCCAACCACGCCCGCCCGGCCCAGTATCTGCTCCCGAAGCCCGGCATCCTGGTGCCTGAATCGGCGGCAGGCCTGATCGCGGGCGACGACCCGTCCCGGCTGCAAAATTATTCGTTTGCCCTGCCGCTTCACCCCAAGAAGAACGCCACCGCCACGCCGACCCCGCTCGGCCCTATCGGAATATTGGTGAGCGGTGCCGCGCTGTTCAATCCCTACGACCATACGATCGCCCTGCAGCACAACATCACGGTCGACGGCGTTTCGTTGGTGGACGCGTGCAACGGCCATGCAACCCCGGCGGGATTCATACCGGAGGGGACTTACCACCACCGTGGCGTGCCGCACTGCATCGCCGATGTCCTCGACAAGCCCGGCCAGCACTCGAAGCTCATCGGCGTCGCCCTGGACGGCTTTCCCATCTACGGCCCGCTCGGCAAAGAGGGAGCGAAACCCGCGCAGCTCGACGGCTGCAACGGGCACTCCGAGCCGACGGGCGAGTTTCCGCAAGGCATGTCCCACTATCACCTGACCGAAGGCTCCCCTTACAGCATCCGCTGCCTGGCCGGGAGATGCGCCGGCCATCACCGGCCAGCCTGAGTTCATTGATTGAACCCGTCGCGGTGTAGCATTTCGGCCAGAACATACGGAGGAAGTCGCAATCGTGCCTTTAGATATTGGCTATTACCTGCCCGGCTCCCTAGCAATCGCGGCATTCGTACTCTGCGCCATGGGTGGACTCATGGCGGTCCGCCGGTTCTCCAACCTCGACCGGCTGAGGCTGCACCATGATGTGGCGGGGAATATGTTCGCCGTGGGCGGAACTCTCTATGCGGTAATTTTGGGTTTGGTGGTCGTGGATGCCATAGGGACATTTGAGACCGCCCGTACCACGGTAGAGAAAGAGGCCGATGCGATAGCCAACGTTGTCTTGCTCGCCGAGCGATTGCCGGCGGATAAATCCGCCGCGATCAAATCGCTCTGCGAGCGTTATATCCTGGAAGCAGTCGATGGGGAGTGGCCGCTGATGAATCAAGGCAAGGTTGACGAGAAAGCGCAGAACCTCGTTGTGCAGCTGCTACGGGAGGTCTCTGACTTCGAACCCGTAACCGAGAACCAGAAAATCATCTCTCCGCTCTTAATTCAGCGATCTCTTGATTTAATGGATCAACGGCGTGCACGAATTGGCATATCTCTCAATGGATTGCCCTCTGTCGAGTGGCTGGTCCTCTGTGTGGGAGCCATCGTCACTATCGTCTTGACCTATTTTTTCCACCTCGAAAGCTATCGGACTCAGCTAGCCATGACGGCCCTGATCGCTCTCCTGATCGCCCTCAACCTCTATCTTGTGTTGCTATTTGCCGCACCCTTCACTGGAGACCTTACCGTGAGTGCAGGCGTCTTCGGATATGTGCTGAGCGCTATGAGGGCTTCATAATTCCATCCTCGGCCCGTGAACACTCCAGCCTAAAGCATGACCGCTCGCTCTTCCTTGTGCAGCGCTCCGTTAACGGGCATAATGTGCATTCTCTATGAGCAGCCGGCTCACCGATTCTATGGCAAGCCGCATTGGTCCCCTCGCAATGATACGCTGTGAACCCCGCCAGGCCCGGAAGGGAGCAACGGTAACAGCGGACTCGTGTGCCGGGGTGTGGCTGGTGCGGTGAGCCACCCATTCCCTACTCTTTCGCCGCAACTCCATGCTCTACCAGGCACTTGCGCGTAAGTGGCGACCCCACAATTTCACTGAAGTCGTCGGCCAGGAGCACGTCGTCAAGGCGCTGACGCATGCGCTGGAAGCCGGTCGTATGCACCATGCCTATTTGTTCACCGGCACCCGCGGCGTCGGCAAGACCACGCTGGCCCGGATTCTGGCCAAGGCGCTCAACTGCGAACACCTCCAGGGGGCGAACCCCTGCGGCCACTGCCTGATTTGCCGGGAAGTGGACGAGGGCCGCTTCATCGACCTGATCGAAGTCGACGCCGCCTCCCGCACCAAGGTCGAGGACACCCGCGAACTACTGGACAACGTCCAGTACGCCCCCAACCAGGGACGCTACAAGGTCTACCTGATCGATGAAGTCCACATGCTGTCCGGGCACAGCTTCAACGCCCTGCTGAAGACCCTGGAGGAACCGCCGCCGCACGTGAAATTCCTGCTGGCGACCACCGACCCGCAGAAGATCCCGGTCACCGTGCTGTCGCGCTGCCTGCAGTTCAACCTCAAACGGCTGACTCCGGAGCAAATCCGCGCCCAGATGGCTCAGATCCTCGCGGCGGAGAATCTGGAGTTCGAGCCCGGCGCCGCCAAGGCCCTGGCCCGCGCCGCCCAGGGCAGCATGCGCGACGGACTCAGCCTGCTGGATCAGGCCATCGCCCACTGCGGCGGCCGGCTCACCGACACCGGCGTCAGCGCCATGCTCGGCACCGTGTCGCGGGAGCCGGTTTACGGCCTGCTCGAGGCGCTGGCCGATGCCCGCGCAGATGACCTGCTCAGGATGTCCGCGACGCTCGCCGAATTCTCTCCGGACTACCAGGACGTGGTCCAGCAACTGCTGGCGATCCTCCATCAGGTCGCGATCGCCCAGTTTGCGCCGGATGCCGTCCGCCGCGACGACGAGGCCGAGCGTGTCCAGGAACTCGCGCGCCGTCTCGCGCCGGAGGATACCCAGCTCTACTACCAGATCGCGCTGCAGGGGCAAAAGGATCTGCAACTGGCCCCCGACCCGCGCGACGGCTTCGAGATGCTTCTGCTGCGGATGCTGGCCTTCCGGCCGCACTCCGCCGAAGCCGCGCCGAGGATCGTCCCGACCGCGGCCGCCCCGGCGATGCGAGCACCATCTGATACCGGCATTCGGGAGCCGCACCGCGCTCGGGAAGTCACCCGGCAGGCTCCGCCCCCGGCCGCTGCCGAAGCTTCCTCGTCCGAGGCAAGCCTTGGGACGACAAGCGACGCGCAGAACTGGCCACGGATGATCGAGGCCATGAACCTCGCTGGCATGACCCGCCAGCTCGCCAGCCATTGCGTGCTGAGGACGCTGACCGAACATGCCTGCGAGTTGGCGCTGGACCCCAGGCAGGCCCAAATCCACACGCCAACGGTGACAAGCAATCTCGAGACTGCCTTGCAAAAGCTCCTCGGCCGCCCCATCAAGCTGATAATCCGCAGTGAATCCTTGCAGGAAGAAACGCCGGCCGCCGCCGATCAGCGCGCGCAGGTCGAAAGACAGCACGAAGCCGAACTCGAAATCGAAAACGATGCGACCGTCCACGCTCTGAAGGACATGTTCGGCGCACAGATCGTGGCCGGGTCGACCCGGCCACTGGATAGCCACGAAAACCCGAGGTAACCCATGAAAAACCCGTTGGCCAACCTGATGCAGCAGGCACAGCGCTTCCAAGAGAGCTTTCAGAAGACCCAGGAAGAGATAGCGGCGACCGAAATCCAGGCCGAATCCGGCGGCGGCTTGGTGAAAATCCGCATGAACGGCAAGCGCGAAGTGCTGAAGGTGGAAATCGATCCCAGCCTGCTACAGGAGGAACGTGAGGTGCTGGAAGATCTGATCGCCGCGGCCTTCAACGACGGCGTGCGCCGGGTGGCCAAGCTCAAGCAGGAGAAGATGGCCGGACTGACGGGAAGCCTCGGCATCCCGCCCGGCTTCAACATGCCGTTCTAGTCCCGCATGCGGCAGTCCGGCGCCATTTCCGAGCTGATCGAAGCGCTGCGCTGTCTGCCCGGCGTCGGGCCCAAGACCGCCCAGCGCATGACGCTGCACCTGTTGCAGCGCGATCGAAACGCCGCCGGCAGGCTGAGCGACGCGCTGCGCCGTGCCCTGGACCAGGTGGGGTTGTGCGGCCAGTGCCGTACCCTGACCGAGCACGCACTATGCGAGCACTGCGCCAATCCCGACCGGGATCGGTCTCTGCTCTGCGTCGTGGAATCGCCGGCCGAGGTGTTCGCGATCAGCCGTTCCACCGCCTACAAGGGCCTGTTTTTCGTGCTGAACGGACGGCTGTCTCCACTCGACGGCATCGGCCCGGAGGAACTGGGGCTGAACGTCCTGGAGAACCGGCTGAGGGAAGACGGCGTCGCAGAACTGATCCTGGCGACCAACACCACGGTCGAAGGCGAAGCGACCGCCCATTACCTCAGCGACATGGCCGGGCGCCACGGCGTCCGGACCACCCGGATCGCCCATGGCATCCCGTTCGGCGGTGAACTGGAATACGTCGACGGCGCCACGCTCTCGCATGCCTTCGACGGCCGCAAGGACTTCTAAGACCCCACCCACTCAAGGAGCCTAGTATGCCGCAATGTATCTTCTGCCAGATGGTCGCCGGGGACATTAAACCCGCCGTGGTCTACGAGGACGAGTTGACGCTGGCTTTCCGGGACATCAATCCCCAGGCGCCGGTGCACGTCCTGGTGATTCCCAAAGCGCACGTCGCGAACCTCAACGAGCTGCCGGCGGACCCGCCGGGACTGGCCGCGGCGCTATTCGAAACGGTCAAGCGGGTCGCTGCGCTGGAAGGGATAGCCGAATCCGGCTACCGGACGGTGGTCAACTGCCTGGGCGACGCCGGCCAGGCGGTCGACCACCTGCATCTGCACGTCCTCGGCGGCCGCCGCCTGCACTGGCCGCCGGGTTGAGCCACCCGCAGCCGGCCTCGGCGGCGGACGGTAACGCCTATTCGGCGGCCTCGGCGGGATTAAGCTCGGTACCGAGGATGGACCAACTGTCCGGGTTTGCCTGGTCCTCGCCCGTCATACGCAGTTTGCACACGAATTTCTCGGCAGTCCGGCCCTGCTCGGAATCGACCAGCACCTCGGACCGCAGGATGTAATTTCTGCCGCCCAAAGCCCAGGCTTCGTATTTGTCATCCAGGAATTCCGAGTTCTCCGGCACCACATGGTCTTCCAGCATCGCGGCTTTGCAATGCAGGTAAGCGAAGTCGGTACGGGCGTTCTTAACCTTGCCAAGCGGCTCTTCCTCGTCCTCCTTGACATCGAAAAAATCCGACTCCAGAACTTTCATCACGAATGGCGTCACGCCCTTGTTCTGCAGCACGTAAAGGCCGACGATGAATAAAACCAATAATAGGAGGGAGATATTGCGGCGCATGATGCTCCTCTTGTTTTGTTCTGCTTTTGTTCTGTTTGCCAGGAATCCGGGAACCCCTCGGGGAGACTCCGCGGAAAACGATCAATTGTGCGGCACCGCTGCCGAAATGTATACCGGCGCCACCGAAACCTTAGCGATATTCAAGCCATGAACCAGCCCTCCAGCCTCGTCGTCGCCATCTCCTCTCGGGCGCTTTTCGACCTCGATGAATCGCACCGTATCTTCGAACAGGAAGGCCGGGAAAGCTATTGCCGCTACCAGAGCGAGCACGAGGACGAAATTCTGGCGCCGGGCGTCGCCTTCCCCCTGGTCCGCAAGCTCCTGGCGATGAATGACCGGCTCGGCGCCCCGATGGTCGAAGTCATCCTGCTCTCGCGCAACAGTGCGGACACCGGCCTTCGGATATTCAACTCCATCCAGCACCACGGACTGGACATCACCCGTGCCGCCTTTACCGGCGGGCGGTCGCCGTTCAAGTACGTCGCGGCCTTCGGCGCCCATCTGTTCCTGTCGGCTGATGCCGGCGACGTCGCCGACGCGCTCAACGACGGCCAGGCGGCTGCCACGATCATCACCGCCCCCGCTCGCAGTAGCGAGTCTGACCAGTTGCGTATCGCCTTCGACGGCGACGCCGTGCTGTTCTCGGACGAATCCGAGCGCATCTACCGCTCGGCGGGACTGGAAGCCTTTTCCGAGAACGAACGCGCCACCGCACGCGAACCATTGCCCGGCGGCCCATTCCGGAACTTCCTCGCGGTGCTCCATCACATTCAGACCCAGTTCGACGCCGACAGTTCGCCGCTACGCACCGCCCTGGTGACAGCCCGGGGCGCCCCCGCGCACGAACGGGTGGTGCGGACCCTGAGGGCCTGGAACATCCGGATCGACGAGGCGCTGTTCCTCGGCGGGCGAGACAAGAGCCAGTTCCTGGCGGCGTTCGGCGCGGACATCTTCTTCGACGACCAAAAAAGCAATTGCGAGGCGGCGAGCCACCATGTAGCGACTGGCCATGTGCCGCACGGCGTGGCCAACCAGTCTAGCTGACCGGCTGCTTGTAGGGCTGCCCCTCGATTTCCCGAACCAGGCGCGGCACCAGATATCCCGGCAGCCGGCGGCGCAAGGCTTCGTGCAGATCTCGGGCCTCCGCCTCCGGAACTTCGAAATGGGCGGTGCCGCGCACTCTGTCCAGCAAATGCAGGTAGTAAGGCAGTACCCCACGTTCGAACAGGCATTCGCTGAGTTCGCACAAGGTTCCGACGGAATCGTTCACCTGCCTCAGCAACACGGCCTGGTTCAGCAGCATCAGCCCCCCATGGCGCATGGCGGCCAGCGCGCCGCCAGCTTGGCCGTCCAGCTCCCGCGGGTGATTGGCGTGAATCACCAGCACGGTCCGCAGCCGGTGGCCGGAGAGGACTGCAAGCAGCCGATCATCGATGCGGGATGGCAGCACCAGTGGTACCCGGCTGTGGATAC
This sequence comes from Methylococcus mesophilus, assembly GCF_026247885.1. Lineage (NCBI taxonomy): Bacteria > Pseudomonadati > Pseudomonadota > Gammaproteobacteria > Methylococcales > Methylococcaceae > Methylococcus > Methylococcus mesophilus. The sequence continues at coordinate 694,719 of NZ_CP110921.1, forward strand.
GCAGCCGCCGCAAGTGCGGAATCGCCGCGAGCTGGCCGATCAGGCGCTCCAGGCGGTCGTCGCTCAACAACAGCGGATCGCCGCCGCTCAGAATGATCTCGCTAAGCTCCGGGTCCCGGGCGATGTACTCCGTAGCGGCCGTCTCCCGCTGCCGGGTGAACTGGCTTTCGGCGTAAGGGAACTCCCGGCGGAAACAGTAGCGGCAGTGGATCGCACAAGCCCCCGTGGTTATCAAGAGTGCCCGGCCCCGGTACTTGTGCAGCAGGCCGGGCACCTTGAGAGCGTGCCGGTCGCCGACCGGGTCACTGACGAAACCTTCGGGCGACTCCATCTCCTGCACAAGCGGCAGAACCTGTCGGAGCAGCGGGTCATGCGGGTCGCCCGGCCTTATCCGCAGGGCATACGCACGCGGAACACGGAACGGAAACCTTTGCGCGGCCTCCGCCGAAAACGGCACGGCGGTGCCGAGAAAATCCAGCAGTTCCCGAACGCTGCCAAAACCCTCGGCCAGCTCAGCCTGCCATAGCTCACTCATGTCGTCTACCGTCCCTGACCGGGGCTGCGCGGTTTCGCGATAAAAAATGGTCCATTATAATGATCTGTATTTTTTTCAGATGTACTGACCCGAGGTATGCATGGCTATTGTTAGCACGAGTGAATTCAAGAACGGTATGAAGGTGATGCTGGACGGCGACCCCTGCACGATGCTCGAAAGCGAGTTCGTCAAACCGGGCAAGGGCCAGGCTTTCAACCGGGTCAAATTGCGCAACCTCAAGACCGGACGCGTGATCGAGCGGACCTTCAAGTCCGGCGATACCCTGGAAACCGCCGACGTGGTGGACATGGAGATGCAGTATCTCTACAACGACGGCGAGCTCTGGCATTTCATGGTACCCGAGTCGTTCGAGCAGTACGCCGCCGAGCCGAATGCCCTCACCGACGCCAAGAAATGGCTGAAGGAACAGGACATCTGCATCCTGACCCTGTTCAACAACGTCCCGCTGGCAGTTCAGCCGCCCAATTTCGTCGAGCTCACCATCACCGAAACCGACCCCGGCGTGCGCGGCGACACCTCCGGCGGCGGCGGCAAACCCGCCACCCTGGAAACCGGCGCCGTGGTCCGGGTACCGTTGTTCGTCCAGACCGGTGAGGTCATCAAAGTGGACACCCGCACGGGGGAATACGTCTCCCGTGTCAAATAGGGCGCCATCCGACTGGCGTCCTTCCTGCCCGCCGGCGATGCTGCGCCGGCGGGCGGAACTCCTGTGGAAAATCCGGCAGTTTTTTGCCGAACGGGAAATTCTCGAAGTCGAGACCCCCCTTCTTTCGCACGGCACCGTGACCGACCCGCACTTGAGCGCTTTCTCCACCGGTTACGGTGGCGGCGCACCGAGGCGGCTGTACCTGCAAACCTCGCCGGAATTCGCGATGAAGCGGCTGCTTGCCGCAGGCAGCGGCTCGATCTACCAGATATGCAAAGCCTTCCGCAACGACGAATCCGGCCGTTTCCACAACCCCGAGTTCACTCTGTTGGAATGGTACAGGGTCGGCTTCGGGCTCGATGCACTGATCGAAGAAACCGATGCGCTATTGCAGGCGTTGAGCGACGGTGTCCGCCCGCTGGCGCCGTCCGAGCACCTGAGCTACCGCGGGGCATTTCTGGCGCACGCCGGCATCGACCCGCTGGAGGCCGGGCTCGGCGATTTCGCCGGCTGCGCCGCGAGCCATGGCTTGCAGGAAGCGGCGGCGATCTGCGGAACGGACCGGTCGATCTGGCTCGATCTGCTGTTCAGCCATCTCGTCCAGCCGCATCTGGGGCGGGACCGTTTCACGTTCGTGCGCGATTTCCCGGCAATCCTGCCGTCCCTGGCCAGGTTCAAGCCGGACGATGAGCGGCTGGTGGAACGGGCGGAAGTATTCCTGGACGGGATGGAGCTGGGCAACGGTTTTTTTGAACTCACCGATCCGCTGGAGCAGGAACGTCGCTTTGATCGGGACATCGCAACCCGCATCAACGCCGGCCTGCTCGCGCCGGAAAAAGATCGCCGCCTCCTGGACGCTTTGAAAGCCGGCCTGCCGGATTGTGCCGGAATCGCTCTGGGAGTCGACCGGCTGCTGCTCGGCCTCCATCGGCTGGAGACGATCGCCGATGCCCTGGCCTTTCCCCTGGCGCGAGCCTGATCCAATCAGGCTTGCGGGACGATCCTCACCCGCTGACACCCCTCCGGCGTCCAGCGCAGGAATTCGCCTTCGCCGCGCCACTCCGCCAGTACGATCCGGCGGACCGGACGTCCGCCACAGGTCAGATCATGGTCTGCCGGACGGTGGGTGTGGCCGTGGACCATGGCCTCCACGCCGAAGCGCCCGAATACCCGCTCCACCTCGCCGGCGTTGACGTCCATGATCTCCGGCGCGTTGCTGCGCTTATCGAGCGCCGAGCGAAAGCGGTACCAGCGCGCATAGAGCCTGCGCGCCCACAACGGCTTGCCCAGGGCATGGCGCTTCCACTCGTCGGTGCGGATCCGCGTCCTGGCTTGCTGATATTTGAGATCGTCCGTGCACAGCAGGTCGCCGTGGGTAACCAAAACCTTGCAGCCGTACAGGTCGATGACTGCGTAATCATCGAGCAGATGTGCCCTGGTCGCCGCGGCGAAACCCGCCCCCACCAGGAAATCGCGGTTGCCCTGCTGGAAAAACACCCGGGTGCCGGACCCCGCCAGTTCCCGAAGACTTTGCCGAACCGCGGCAGCGGGAAAAGCGGTCTCGTCGTCGCCGATGTACGCATCGAACAGATCGCCCAGTATGTACAATGCCTCGGCGCCGCGGGCATGGCCGCCGACGAAGTCCTGGAACAGGCGAACCCGCTCAGGCCCTGCTGCGCTCAGATGCAGATCGGCAATGAACAGCGTCTCCGGCCTCAATGTCTGCTCCGTGGATTCAAAGTGAAAAGCATCGGTTCGACCGAATGGCTGGGTAAAGTGCTTGAGAAATTGGGGGTTTATCTCCCTGAGATATTTATGTTAGCATACGCGGACTGATGAGACGGGTTCTCCAGAGTGGAGGGCCGGCGTCCCGAACAGCGCCCCTTGCGGGCGTTTTTAGTTTCTGAAGGAACGGGATAACAACATTGGGCCTTGCGCCCTTTTTTTGTGGGCCGGAAACTGACCATGCGGATGCCCGAACACTTGCAGCGATTGATCGAGCCCGTCGTTACGGGGTTGGGTTACGAACTGGCCGGAATCGAATTTGACGCCCGCGCCAGGATTCTGCGCGTCTATATCGACCATCCCGACGGGATAGGCCTCGACGACTGTTCGAAGGTCAGTTACCAGCTCAGCGGCATGCTGGATGTGGAAGATCCCATTCCGGGCCAGTATCAGCTGGAAATATCTTCGCCCGGCCTCGACCGGCCGCTGTTCACCATCGAGCACTTCGAACGCTTCGCGGGCCGCCAGGTGCGGCTGCAGACAATGCGGTCCCTGGGTGGGCAGCGCCGGTTCAAGGGCCGGATCGCGGGCGTTCGGGAGGGAGTGGTCGACATCGAGGACGAAACCGGCACGCACGCCATTCCTTTCGACCTGATCGACAAGGCCCGGCTCATACCCGAATTTGATATCTGAATTGTAGGACGACCTGATGGCGAATAAAGAAATCCTGCTGGTAGTCGACGTGGTGTCGAACGAAAAGGACATCGAAAAGGAAGTCATTTTTTCCGCGATCGAAGAGGCACTCCGCACCGCCACGATCAAGCGGCACGACGGCAGATACGACGTACGCGTGAGCATCGACCGCAAGACCGGCGACTACGAGACATTCCGCCGTTGGCAAGTGGTGGAACCCAGCGAGGAACTCGGCGGCGGCGTCGAATTCCCGGACAAGGAGATGCTGCTCGAAGAAGCGCGCAAGACCCACTCCGGCATCGCCGTCGGCGAGTTTGTGGAAGAACCTTTCGACTCCATCGAGTTCGGCCGGATCGCCGCCCAGACCGCCAAGCAGGTGATCGTCCAGAAGGTGCGCGAGGCCGAACGGCGCAAGATCGCGGATGCCTACCAGGGACGCGTCGGCGAGCTGATCACCGGTGTCATCAAGCGCATCGAGCGGGGCAACGTCTTTCTCGACCTGGGCGGCAACGTGGAAGCCTTCATCCCGCGCGACGAAATGATCCCGCGCGAGGCCGTCCGCTCCGGCGACCGCCTGCGGGGCATCCTGAGTGCGGTCCGGCCGGATGCGAGGGGACCCCAGCTTTTCGTCAGCCGCACCGCGCCCGAACTCCTCATCGCCCTGTTCCGCCTGGAAGTTCCGGAAGTCAGCGAAAACCTCATCGAAATCAAAGGGGCAGCGCGCGACCCCGGCGTACGTGCCAAGGTCGCCGTCAAGAGCAACGATCCGCGGCTCGACCCGGTCGGTGCCTGCGTCGGCATGCGCGGTTCTCGGGTACAGGCCGTGTCCAACGAACTGGCGGGGGAGCGCGTCGATATCATCCTGTGGAACGAGAACGAGGCCCAGTTCGTGGTCAACGCCATGTCGCCGGCTGAAATCGTGTCCATCGTCGTCGACGAAGACCGCCACAGCATGGACATCGCCGTCGCCGACGAAAACCTGTCGCAGGCCATCGGCCGCGGCGGCCAAAACGTCCGGCTGGCTTCCGAACTGACGGGGTGGACCTTGAACGTCATGAGCTCCACCCAGGCCGACGCCAAGACCCTGGAAGAAACCCAGCGCCTGATCCAGACTTTCGTCGAGCAATTGAGCGTGGACGAAAACGTCTCGGAAATCCTCGTCAGGGAAGGTTTTTCCAGTGTGGAAGAGCTGGCCTACGTGCCAAGCAAGGAATTGCTCGAGATCGAAGAATTCGACGAGGATATCGTAGAAGAATTGCGCAACCGGGCGCGGGACGCGCTGCTCATCAAAGCCATCGCCTCCGAGGAAAAGCTCGAGGACACCGAGCCCAGCCAGGAGTTGCTGGAACTCGAGGGCATGGACCGCGAACTGGCCTACCGCCTTGCGCGCCACGGCATTCGCACGCTGGAAGACCTGGCCGACCAGGCCGTCCCGGATCTTTTGGACATCGAAGACATGGAAGAGGAAAAGGCCGCTGAGCTCATCATGAAGGCGCGCGCCTCGTGGTTTTCCTGAAGACGTAAGGACGATTACCGATAGGGGCTGAATCATGAGTGACGTAACAGTGAGACAATTGGCCGGGATCGTGGGGATTCCCCTCGACAGGCTGCTCCATCAGCTCGGAGACGCGGGTCTTCAGATCTCCGATGCAGACGATGTGCTGAGCGATGCCGAAAAGATGAAGCTGCTCAACCACCTGCGCCAGAGCCACGGCAAGGTGCAGGAAAGCGTGACCGAGCCCAAGCGGGTCACGCTCCAGCGCCGATCCGTCACCGAACTCAAGCAGGGCACGGTACCGGGCAAGGGCGCGAAGACGATCAGCGTCGAAGTGCGAAAGAAGCGCACCTACGTCAAGCGCAGCGAACTGCCTGAAACCAGTGAGCGCCTAACCGAAGCCGAACAGGCCCGGCGGGCCCTGGAGGAACAGCAGCAGCGCGAACTGGCCGAACAGGAAGCACGCCAGCACCAGGAAGAGTTGCTCCGCCAGCAGGCTGCCGAAGAAGAGCGCCGCAGGCAGGAGGAGTCCGCCCGAACGGACGAGGAGCGCGCGCGCCGGGAAGAGGAGGAACGCAGAGCCGCAGGCGAGCGGGAAGCCGCAGCGCCCAAGCCCGCACCGGCCGCCGCTCCTTCGCCCGCCCGCCCTGCGCCGGCACCTCGCCCCTCGGCGCCGCGCCCTCCCGTTGCCAAGCCCAAGAGCGAGGCACCCCGCGGCCAAGTCGCCGAACGCGAAACCGAAGCGCGCGGAGAGAAGCGGGGCGCGGGCTTGAGCCGAAAGGACGAATATCGGGAGCTCCAAGGCGACGATTTCCGCAAAGGCGGCGGAAAAAAGAAAAAAGGCAAGCTCGGCAGGCCGATGGTCATGCCGGAGCAGAAGCACGGTTTCGAGAGACCGACCGCCCCCATCGTTTACGAAGTCGCCGTTCCGGAATCCATGACGGTCTCGGACTTGGCCCAGCGCATGTCGGTCAAGGGCATCGAGGTCATCAAGGTTCTGATGAAAATGGGCGTGATGGCCACCATCAACCAGGTGCTGGACCAGGAAACCGCCATTCTGGTGGTCGAGGAAATGGGCCACAAGGCTACCGCGCAGAAGGAAGACAACCTCGAAGCGGAAATCATGGCCAATCTCGCCGCCGAAGCGGAAGCCCCGCACCTGCCGCGTCCGCCCGTGGTCACCATCATGGGCCACGTCGACCACGGCAAGACCTCGTTGCTGGACTACATTCGCAAATCCCGGGTCGCCGCCGGCGAAGCGGGTGGCATCACCCAGCACATCGGCGCCTATCAGGTCAAAACCGGGCACGGCTCCATCACCTTCCTCGACACGCCCGGCCACGCCGCGTTCACCGCGATGCGGGCCCGTGGCGCCAAGGTCACCGACATCGTAGTGCTGGTCGTCGCAGCCGATGACGGCGTGATGCCGCAGACCAAAGAAGCCGTGGAGCATTCCCGCGCCGCCGGCGTACCCATGGTCGTCGCCATGAACAAGATGGACAAGGCCGACGCCGATCCGGACCGCGTCAAGCAGGAGTTGGTCGGACTCAACGTGGTCCCCGAAGAGTGGGGTGGCGACGTGCAGTTCGTTCCGGTATCCGCCAAAGCCGGTACCGGCATCGACGCCTTGCTGGACGCCATCCTGGTCCAGGCCGAAGTGCTCGAACTCCAGGCGCCGGCCGAAATTCCGGCCACCGGCGTGGTGCTGGAATCGAAGCTGGAAAAGGGTCGCGGCCCCGTGGCCGACATCCTGATCCAGCGCGGCACCCTGAGGAAGGGCGACTTCCTGCTCTGCGGAAAGGAAATCGGCCGCGTCCGCGCCATGTTCAACGAGAACGGCAAGCCGCTGAAGGAAGCGGGTCCCTCGACCCCGATCGAGGTTCTGGGACTGTCCGGCGCACCGGATGCCGGCGATGAGTTCATCGTCGTGGCGGACGAGCGCAAAGCGCGCGAGATCGCCATGCACCGCGAAGAGAAACTGCGTACCACCAAGCTCGCCGCGCAACAGGCCGCCAAACTGGAGGACGTGTTCTCGCTCATGGGGAGCGAAGAAACCATCGACCTCAATCTGGTGATCAAGGCCGACGTCCAGGGCAGCCTGGAGGCCCTGCGCAGTTCGCTGACCGAGCTGTCCACCGACAAGGTCAAGGTGAGAGTCATCGGCGGCGGCGTCGGCGGCATCTCCGAAACCGACGCGAATCTGGCGCTGGCCTCCAGCGCCATCCTGATCGGCTTCAACGTGCGCGCCGACGGCAGCGCCCGCAAGCTGATCGAGGAACGGGGCATCGACTTGCACTACTACAGCGTGATCTACAACGCCATCGACGAGGTCAAGAAGTCGATCAGCGGCATGCTGGAACCGGAGTTCAAGGAACAGATCGTCGGCATCGCCCAGGTACGGGATGTGTTCCGTTCGTCCAAGTTCGGCACCGTGGCCGGCTGCCTGGTCATCGAGGGCCATGTCCGCCGCAACCTCCCGATCCGGGTGCTGCGAGAGAACGTAGTCATCTTCGAGGGCCAGCTCGAATCGCTGCGCCGCTTCAAGGACGACGTCAACGAAGTTAAATCCGGCATGGAATGCGGCATCGCGGTCAAGAACTACAACGACGTGCGCGAAGGCGACCAGATCGAAGTGTTCGAAAAGGTCCAAGTCATACCGCACTGACACGGTGATCCGGAAATATGCCTAGAGAATTCACCCGCAGCGACCGGGTGTCCGCCCAGATGCAGCGGGAAATCGCAGAGTTCCTGCGCACCGGCATCGATGCGCCGGAACTTGGGATGGTCACCGTCAGCGACGTCGAGGTCAGCCGCGACCTCGCCGTGGCCAAGGTGTTCGTCACTTTTCTCGGCGGGAGGCTGGAAACCCGGGCGGCCGTGAAGCGGCTGAGCGAGTTCGCGCCCCAGCTCCGGCAGGTGCTGGGCCGGCGGATGCGCATGCGCGTCATTCCGGAAATCCGCTTTGCCTACGATGATTCCCTCGAGCGCGGCCTGCACATGGACGAAGTGCTGCGCTCTCTCGATAAAGACGGCGATACCTAAGGCATGAGGTCCGCTTCGACAGCCACGCTGTCGGGGGTTCTGCTGCTCGACAAGAGCAGCGGCATGACCTCGAACAGCGCTTTGCAGCGTGCCCGGAAACTGCTCAATATGCGCAAGGCTGGCCATACCGGCAGCCTGGATCCTCTCGCCAGCGGCATCCTGCCCCTCTGCTTCAACGAGGCCACCAAGCTCTCTGGCTATCTGCTGGATTCGGACAAACGCTACCGGGTCGTGGCCCGACTGGGCGTCTCCACCAATACCGGCGACGCCGACGGTGAAATCCTGTCGCGGGCGCCCGTCCCCGTGCTCGAGGAACCTGCCCTCCTCGCGCTCCTGGCGCGGTTCACCGGCCCCATCCTGCAGGTGCCGCCGATGTTTTCGGCCCTCAAGCACCAGGGAAAACGGCTCTATGAATTCGCGCGCAAAGGCGTGGAAGTCGAACGGCCGGCCCGCCCGGTGACGATCTTCAGCATCGAACTGGCCGGAAGGGGGGCGGATTACCTGGAACTGGACGTCCACTGCTCCAAGGGTACCTATATCCGGACCCTGGTAGAGGACATCGGCGACGCTCTCGGCTGCGGCGCCCATGTCCAAGTGTTGCGGCGTACGGCCGTCGCGGGCTTTTCCGTCGACCAGGCCATGACTCTGAACCAACTGGAAGCGATGGCACCGGCGGCCCGGCTCGATTGCCTGCGGCCGATGGACAGCATGGTGCCGCACTGGCCCGAGATATCGCTCGATGCCGAACTGTCGCGGCTTTTCCTGCACGGGCAGGCCGTTACCCTGATCGATGTCCCCGTTGGCGACCTGCTCCGGGTCTATGACGACGAACGCGCGTTTCTCGGCATAGGCCGCAATGACGGCAAAGGAGGGGTCGCCCCCAGGCGGATATTTGTCCTGCGCGGCGGCGATGCGGAGTCGAGGCCTTCATGAGCCGGTCTTCCGTGACGGAACCTTGTCCTGCTCCCATCCCAGACGGTACAATTAACGATTGTTCAAAAGGTTTTCAACGAGTTTTTTGGAGATTATCCCCATGGCTTTCACAGCAGCAGAAAAAAGCGCCATCGTGCAGGAATTCCAGCGCACCCCAGGCGATACCGGTTCCCCCGAGGTCCAAGTGGCCCTGCTGACCAACCGCATCAACTACCTGACCCCTCACTTCGTCAAGCACAAGAAGGACTTCCATTCCCGCCGCGGCCTGCTCCGTCTGGTCAACCAGCGCCGCAAGCTGCTGGACTACCTGAAGAGTACCGACAACGAACGGTACCGTACGCTCATCGAGCGACTGGGTCTCCGTAAATAATTCTGGCCCGCCGACACCCCAAGGAGAACCCGTGAACCCGATCCGGAAGCAATTTCAGTACGGCGATCATACCGTTTCGATCGAAACCGGCGAGATCGCCCGTCAGGCCGATGCCGCGGTCATGGTGGACATGGCCGGCACCGTGGTGCTGGTCACCGTCGTAGGACGCAAGGAGGCCTCCCCGCACGGCGATTTCTTCCCTCTCACCGTCAATTACCAGGAAAAGGCCTACGCTGCCGGACGCATTCCGGGTGGATTCTTCAAACGGGAAGGACGTCCCAGCGAAAAGGAAACGCTGACCGCACGACTGATCGACCGGCCTATCCGACCGTTGTTCCCGGACGGCTTCATCAACGAAGTCCAGGTCGTCGCCACCGTCATGTCGCTGAATCCGGACGTGGACCCGGACATTCCTTCGATGCTCGGTGCATCGGCGGCGCTGACGCTGTCGGGCCTGCCCTTCAAAGGCCCGATCGGCGCCGCCCGCGTAGGATTCGTGGACAGCGCCTACGTCCTGAATCCGGACAAATCATCCATGGGAGTTTCGGAGCTCGACCTGGTGGTCGCAGGCACCGCCAATGCCGTGCTCATGGTCGAATCCGAAGCGAAGATTCTGCCCGAGGAAGTGATGCTCGGCGCGGTCGTCTTCGGCCACGAACAGATGCAGACGGCCATCCGTGCCATCGACGAGATGGCAGCGGAAGCCGGGGTGACGCCCTGGTCATGGGAACCGCCGGCCGTGGACACCGGGCTGGTCGCCGCGGTCGACCAACTGGCGCGGGCAGGATTGAACGAAGGCTACAGCATCGCCGACAAGCAGCTCCGCCAGCAGAAGCTCAAGGAAATCCGGAAGGCCGTGATCGATAGCCTGGCCGCCGAAGGCAGCCATGACGAAAACGCGGTCAAGCGGCAGATCGAAAAGCTGGAGGAAGAGATCGTCCGCGGCAATATCCTCCACCACGGTAAGCGGATCGACGGGCGCGACCTCGCCACGGTGCGTCCCATCACGATCCGCACCGGCGTCCTGCCCCGCACCCACGGCTCCGCCCTGTTCACCCGCGGCGAAACCCAGGCGCTGGTAGTCGCGACCCTGGGTACGGGCCGCGATGCGCAGCTCATCGACGCGCTGGAAGGCGAGTACAAAGAAAATTTCATGCTGCACTACAACTTCCCGCCCTACTGTGTGGGAGAAACCGGCGCCATCGGCTCGCCCAAGCGGCGCGAGATTGGCCACGGGCGCCTGGCCAAGCGCGGCGTGCAGGCGATCATGCCGACGACGGAAGAATTTCCCTACGTCATCCGCATCGTTTCGGAGATCACCGAATCCAACGGCTCCAGCTCCATGGCCTCGGTCTGCGGCAGCAGTCTGGCACTGATGGATGCCGGCGCGCCGACCAAGGGGGCCGTGGCCGGCATCGCCATGGGACTGATCCTCGAAGGTGAAGAATTCGCCGTCCTGTCGGACATCATGGGTGACGAGGACCACCTCGGCGATATGGACTTCAAGGTCGCCGGCACCCGCGACGGCGTCACCGCGCTGCAGATGGACATCAAGATCGACGGCATCACGCCGGAGATCATGCGCCAAGCACTGCATCAGGCCCGCGACGGACGGATGCACATCCTGGACAAAATGGCGCAGGCCCTGCCGGCGCCGCGCAGCGAAATGTCCGATTACGCGCCGCGCATCACCAGCTTCACCATCGACCCCAGCAAGATCCGGGAGGTGATCGGCAAGGGCGGTGCGACCATCCGCGCCATCACCGAAGAGACCGGCACCAGCATCGACATCACCGACGACGGCGTCATCAAGATCGCCTCGGTCGACAAGCAGGCCGGTCTGGAGGCGCGCCGCCGCATCGAGGACATCACGGCGGAGGTCGAAGTCGGCAAGGTCTACGAAGGCAAGGTCGCACGGCTGATGGACTTCGGCGCCTTCGTCACCATCCTGCCGGGCAAGGACGGACTGGTGCACATCTCCCAGATCTCCGACGAGCACGTCGAGAAAGTCAGCGACAAGCTGGCGGAGGGCGATGTGGTCAAGGTCAAGGTGCTGGAGATCGACCGTCAGGGCCGGGTGCGGCTCAGCATGAAGGCCGTCGACTAATCTCACGTCGTCCTGATACGAAAAACCCCGGCCTAGGCCGGGGTTTTTTATGCCCGAAAGATCGGAGGATCAATCGTCGCTGCTGAACACGCCGAGCAGCTGCAACAGGCTGGTGAACAGGTTGAAGATCGTCACGTACAGCGAGACGGTGGCGAGGATATAGTTGGTTTCGCCGCCGTGGATGATCGCGCTGGTCTGGAACAGGATCATCCCGGCCATCAGCACCACGAACATCGCCGACACCGCCAGGCTCAAGCCCATCAGGCCGGGCACGAAGGCGGCGACCAGGCCGGCCAGGAAGGCGACCAGGATGCCGGCGCCGAGCATGCCGCCGAGGAAGCTGAAATCCTTTCGGGTCGTCAGCGCATAGGCCGAAAGACCCAGGAACACCGCGCCGGTGCCGCCCATGGCCATCATGACCAGCTGAGTGCCGTTGGCAAAGTGCGTGATGTAGGCGTTCAGGATCGGGCCCAGCGTGTAGCCCATGAATCCGGTCAGGGCAAACACCCAAAGGATGCCGAGTGCGCTGTTGGCATATTTGTTGGTCAGCCACAGCAGGCCAAAATAGCCCACCAGGGTGATGATGATGCCCGGATGGGGCAACGCCAGCGCCATGGACACGCCGGCAGTGAGCGCACTGAACAGCAGCGTCATCGACAGCAGCGCATAGGTGTTGGTCAACACCTTGTGGCGCGGCAGGACAGCGTAGGCGCCGCGGCTCAGAACCTGTTCACGGGGGATACTCATTCGATAACTCCTCAAGTTATTTCCACACAAGACTAATAGACCGCTTTATATTAGCGGAGTTTCATTGCGACAAGGCGCACGCTCACACGCCGATGTCTTCATTCCAGAGCGCCCGGTGGGCTGCGATGAATTCCCTCATCAGCGCGGCGCATTCCGGATCGTCCAGCATCACCAATTCCACGCCGCGCGAGCGGACATAGCCTTCGGGACCCTGGAAAGTGCGGTTTTCCCCGGCGACGATGCGGGGAATACCGTAGAGCAGCGCCGCGCCGCTGCACATGTCGCAGGGCGACAAGGTACTGTAGAGCGTCGCTCGCCGGTAATCCGCAGCGCTCAGGCGGCCGGCGTTTTCCAGGCAATCCATTTCCGCGTGCAGGATCGCGCTGCCCTGCTGGACACGCCGGTTGTGGCCTCGGCCCACGATCTCGCCGTCGATCACCAGCACCGAGCCGATCGGGATGCCGCCCTCCTCCAGCCCTTTGCGGGCTTCGGCGATGGCGGCCTGCATGTAGATGTCCATGGAATCTCCTTGAGAATGAAAACATCGTAAACAGCGCCCTCACCCCCACCCTCTCCCAAAGGGACAGGGAGACCAGGGTATCCGCTGCGTGCCGCTAATCTAGTCGACCAGCCGCAAGCCCGGCGGCAGACCCTCGCCGAAGATGCGCTTTTCGTCTGCCGCGTCCAGCATTTTGACAACGGTCACCAGCTCCAGCCAGGATTCGGGCGAGCGGGATGCAGCCAGCTTTTCCGCAACCCGATGTCTCAGCGAGGCCTCGAGGTCGCGCTCGCGGTCGCCGGTGAGCCGCGCCATCATCGTCGCGGCGAAGGCGACGAAGCTCTGCTTCTTCCAGTCCCGCTGCAGGGCCTTCTCTACCCAGCATTCGACGACTTCGCTGCCGACCAGATTGTGGGCGCTGCCGTGGAAGGGCGCGCGCGCACCGACCCTTCCCAAGGCCCACCAGAGCTCCGCGGAATCCGGCGCCTTGTCCAGCCGCTGGAGGAGCCAGTCGCCCAGCATGGCCTTGTCCCCGGACGGCAGCCGCTCCAGCGATGCCGCCAGGCGCAGCATGTCCTCGAAACCGCGTTTTTTGGCCAGCGCTTCGGCATTGCCCCGCCGCGCCCGGACCGGATCGATGAATCCGGCAATGTCGGCGAAGATGCGCTGCTGCGCCTGCGCATCGAGGCCGCCGGCGATGCGCCGCCACAGTATCCACCACTCGGACCAGTTCTGCGCCTCGTTCACGAACTGCAAGCCCTGCGAATACAGATTCCAGACCTGCCCTACCCGCCAGTCGTCCAGCGGCGCGCCGAATCCGGGCCTCAGACAGTAGCCGGCCAGGCTCAGCCATAGCCGTTCGTGATCGGCCGAGCGGCGCCTGCGAGGGGCGCCTTCGAGCACGGCCGCGAACAGCTCGCGGCACAGCGCGGTGTCCCAGTCCTCACGCTTGCCCAATATTTTTTCGAGATCGTTGCGCAAGGTTTTGACGGCCTTGGGATCGAACTGGCGGGTCTTCTTGCCGAAGATCAGCGCGATGTGCTCCAGCGCCTCGGCGGCGCGCGGATGCAATCCCGTGGGCATCGAAGGCTTGGCTGCCCCTGGCCGGAGCTGCAGTTCGACATTCCAGCGCCGGGCGGCATCGGCCACCGCCACGCACTGCAATTGCAGCGTGCCGATTTCGGTGAGCTGGGCGGCTAGCCGCACCTCGATCTCGCCGCCCTCCCCGCCCTCGAAAGCCACGGCCAACGGCGGCAGTTCGCCGAATGCGCCTTCGTCCAGCGCCACCAGGTCGCCAGGGGTGTGGCCGGAATCGACGGTGGAAGAGAACACATGAAAGCGCACCGGCTGGCCGACGCTCAGCAGAAAATGCCGCTGCTCCACCGCCCATTCCCGCCCCTCGCCGGCGCCGCGCGGCAGGATGCACACGCCGCGGCGGGCATCGCTCCCGCCATCGCCGACCAAGAGGTAATAGCTGCGGGCCGAACCGCTCTCGATCCGCTGCACCGCCAGTCCTCGCCTTGCAAGGCCAAAGGCTACGGCCCCGAAGGCGACGGCCTGGTCGGGGCGTTGATTCCGCAGCAGGACCGGCGCACGCCCCGCCCAGGAGCCGACGACTTCGGCCATCCTTCCGGCGATCATCGGGCTATGGAAAGCGCCGCCGTTGAACAGCAAGCCGTCGGGGACGGTCATCCCCGTCTCGCTCCGGTGCTGAGCCAGGAATGCCGCGGCATGCCGGGTGATCGCCGGATCGGACGCATACGGCAGGCCGAACTCGACCACGCCGCTGCGCCGCTCCGGCACCGCCCCGGCGTCGACCTGCGGAAAGAATCCGTCCAGGACGACCTCGAGCACTTCGTTCCGGCTCAATTCTACCGAGCGGGAGCCGCCGATCAGGCCGCCGCCCTTGCCGAGCAGGGTGACGGTCACGGCGTCCGGCCCCTGCTCCGCCAGCAGTTGCTCCTTAGCCGACCGGCACTGTTCCGCCAGCAGGATCAAATCGGTGGCCGATAGGCTGCGCTCCCCGCCGGTCAGGCGCGGCTCGAGCCGGTGCGCCAGGGTCAGGTCGATGTTGTCCCCGCCCAGCATCAGATGGTTGCCCACCGCGATGCGTTCCAGCTCGGGTTCAGGCTCGCCCGCCCCGATCCGGATGAGGGTGAAATCGGTAGTGCCGCCGCCGACATCGCAGACCAGCAGCAGGCTCACGCCTTCCAGGGTCTCCGCCAGGCGTCCGCGGTGGGTCCACAGGAAGTCATAGCAGGCCGCCTGCGGTTCTTCGAGCAAACGGATTTGGCCGAGGCCCGCCTGGCGCGCCGCCTCGACCGTCAGGGCGCGGGCGGCATCGTCGAAAGAGGCGGGAATGGTGACGGTGATTTCCTGCGCCTCTAGCGGATGCTCCGGGAAGCGCCGGTTCCAGGCCTGCCGCACGTGCAGCAGGAAACCCGCGGAAGCCTCCACCGGCGAGACCTTGGGCACCGTGTCCGGCGCACCCCAGGGCAGGATCGCGGCGGTGCGGTCGACGTTCGCATGGCATAGCCAGCTCTTGGCGCTGGCGACCAGCCGGCCTCGACTGCGGCTGCCGAGCTGGCGGGCCAGCTCGCCGATCACCGGACGGCAGCCCGGCGCCAGCTCCTGGACCGGCCACGGCAGCGTATTGTCGGCCTCGGCCAGTTCGCCCTCCGCCGGGTGATAGCGCACCGAGGGCAGCAGCGGCCGTTCGGCGACCTGTCCCGGCGCGACGAGTTGCTCCAGGGGAAACAGTTCGATCCGGGACGGATCGCCGCCGTCGGCATAGGCGACGACGGTGTGGGTGGTGCCGAGGTCGATGCCTACGATGTAGCGTGGCGAAGCGGGCACGGAGGGCATGCTTGGGGGTTCAGTTCAGAAGGACGGCCTGTTGCATCCATGCCTCGCTCGCCGTCCACTCTCGGTCAGGTTTTGTTGAATGACCAGAACGGCTTTCTTTCGCCGGATTCGTCCGCAGCCACAGGCGCTTCATCCGCAACCGGCGCAGGATCGGCCGGCTCATCGGTGCCGCCGAGATAAGGCGCTTCCGGAACGGCCTCGTCCAGCGCGGCGTTCGGGGTCTCGCCCTGCCGCACCTCGAACTCGACCTTCCAGCGCTGGTGGCTGTCGCGCGCCACGGCTTCGAGCTGGAGCGTACCGACCTCGGTCACCCGCGCCGCCAGCCGCACCGGCACCACCTCGCCGGGCTGATGGCCTTCGACCGGCAGGGTCACCTCGATCTCGTCCAGCTCGTCGATCTCGTCCTCGCGCCAGTCTTCCATCCGGGTGCCGACCAGATCCTCGCGGCGCAAGGTCGAGGCGAAGAAACGGAAGCGCACCGGCTCGCCGACCACCAGGCCGAACTCTTCCGGCGGCAGCTCGGCTTCGGTGCCTTCTTCCATGCCGAAAGGGGCGATACACAGCGCCTGCAAGGGAGCCGGGAAACCCGGCACCGCCGGCATCGCGCTTTCCACGCCGACGTAATAGGCCGCAGCCGTGCCGCCCCGGATGCGCACGCCCTGGCCCTTGCGGACATAGCCGTAATAGGCGGCACCTCGGGCCACGGCCAGATCGAGATCGGCTCCGTGCAGCAGGCGCGCCGCAGGCGCGCCGTCGGCCTCCAGCCAGCCGTTCAGCACGTCCAGCAGCCGCCGTTCCAGCGCCTCGGATTTGAACACGCCGCCGTTCAGCAGCAGCGCCGTAGGATGGATGAAGCGCGCGCCGTCCGGCACGGAAAATCCGTCCAGCTCGGCGGCGGCGTTCACCTGCTTGCTCAGGAACCCGGCCAAATGGCAGGTGATGCGGGCGTCCTTGGCATACGGCAGGCCGATGGTCGTCAAACCGGTGCGGGCCTGGACCAGCGGCTTGTCCGCGATCGAAACCTTGGGGAAGAAGCCTTCGACCAGCGTACGGTTGACTTCGTCCTTCGTCAGCGCGGTACGCAAGGTGCCGCCGATCAACGAGGAACCGCGGCTGGGCACGACCACCGCCACTTCCGACACGTCCGGATCGGACAGCAGCGATTCCTTGGCATCCCGGCAGCCGTGCATCAGTGCCTGCACCTGCCAGGCCTCGAGCTTCCTGCCCTCGCCTTCCAGCTTCAGCTTGAGACCGTAAGCCAGCGCCAGGTCCATGTTGTCGCCGCCCAGCAGGATGTGATCGCCGATGGCGACGCGGTTGAGCTCCAGATTGCCGTCGGCTTCGGTGACCGCAATCAGCGAGAGGTCGGTGGTGCCGCCGCCCACGTCGACCACCAGGATGATGTCGCCCGGCCGGACCTGCTCGCGCCAGCCGCCGCCGCTGGTCTGAATCCAGCTGTACAGCGCCGACTGCGGCTCTTCCAGCAGGATCGCCTGGCGCAGGCCCAGAGCGTGGGCCGCTTCCACCGTCAGCTCGCGCGCCGCCGGGTCGAACGAAGCCGGCACCGTGATGGTCAGGTCCTGCTCGCTCAAGGGATATTCGGGACAACGCGCGTTCCAGGCATCGCGCATGTGGCGCAGATAGGCGATCGAAGCCTGCAAGGGCGAGACCCGGTGCACTTCTTCCGGCGACTGGACCGGCAAAATCGGCGCGCGGCAGTCCACGCCGCTGTGGCACAGCCAGCTCTTGGCGCTGGCGACCAGGCGGATCGGGGTCTTGGAACCCAACTGGCGGGCCAGATCGCCGGTAAGGGCTTCCGGATGCTCGTCCCAGGGCAGGACGACGTCGCCCGGCGCCAGTTCGGCCTCGTGGGCCTGGTACAGGAAGGACGGCAGCTGTTTCTTGTCGCCGACCGTGCCCGGCGCAGTGAGCTGCGGAATTTCGAGGACTTCCAGCGGCGCTTTTTCGCCGTCGCAGCCGCTCAAGTCCACGTAGGCCACCACGCTGTTGGTGGTGCCAAGGTCGATACCGACCGAATAGCGGGTCTCGCTCACAGCTCCACCTCGGCCTGGGCAACAATGCGGCTGTCGTGGCCTTCGGCGACCTTGGGCAGGCGGATGTGTTCCACCCTCCAGCCGCGATGCACCAGGGTGCCGGTGAACGGCGGCTCGCCCACTATGTTGCCGGCCAGCCGCACGCTGGCGGCGTCGAAGCCCTTCGGGAGCGTCAACCGGCTGCCTTCGGTCTCGGTGCGCACCGGGGCCAGCTCGAAGGCCTGGCCGATGACCTTGCGGCAGCCCTCGTGCACCACCCGCGCCGCCGCGCCGATTTCGGCGTCGGAATACTGAGCGACGTTTTCCTGCACGAAGTCGATGAAGCGCGCCTCCTTCTGCAGCAGAGCCAGGAGCTGGAGCGCCGCATCGGGCGTGGCTTGCTTCAGCACCACGGTTTCCTTCTTCACGACCGGCTCCGGCGCTCTCACGGGCTCGGGCACCGGAGCCGCCGCCACAGGTGCGGGCTGAACCGTCACGGCGGGCTCGGGCTTCCGCCGCAACAGGGCGATCACCGCCACCGAAAGCAGGATGATTTGCACCAACAGCAAGGCCACTACTATGGCGGCCAGGCCGGCATGCACCGCGTCCAGCTTCGCGGGAATCAGATTCAAATCAATTTCCATGGGTTTCCCTTCTGGGGGGTGAGGATTGAGGGAGGGTGCATCGGCCGTCGCCTGCGGATTCAATTGGGCCTCGGCATCCGCGGCGCGCGCAGCCTGGGCCGACATCAGCAGCCGGACGAGGTCTCGGGCACCCCGCGTGCGGTGCGAACGCATGTAGCGCTCGCTGATCGAATCGGGCACTTTCTCGGCATCGAACGCGGCTTTCATCGGGGTCAGCCGGTTTTCGCAGGTGTGCAGAATCCGGTCGGTTTGAAGACGGGAATCGACGTCTTCGCCGACATGGGCGCGGAATTCTTCGTTCAGGCAATCCTGGTACGCCTTGGCCGCCTCGTGCACCTTGGCCAGGGTCGCCTCGGACAGCGTCGTCGGTTGCCACTCGCCCTCCGCCCGGAGGAGGGCCGGCGCGCCCAGCGCCGCCAGAAGCATGGCGCCGGCCACGCATCGGCAATGCAATCGTGTTGTTCTCAATGGTCTTCTAATCATCGGCAACCGCGGGGATGCGATTTTACGCCATGTCGGAGTGCTTCTCATGCCCTGGGCCGATATGAGGCCGCCGCGCCGGCATTACAAGCGTGCGGGCGGAAACCGCCCCGACTTCGGGAACACGCCGTTTCCGGATTGGGGCTTGCCCGCCGGCTCGAGCTTGTTAGGCTTTCCGGAAATCCGACTTCGCGAACCGCACCCGATGAAACTCTACATGACCCCCGGCTCCTGCTCGACCGGCATCCACATCCTGCTGGAAGAACTGGACATCCCCTTCGAGGCCTACATCGTGAACCTCCCGGCGGGCGACCACCGCAAGCCGGAGTACCTCGCGATCAATCCCAAGTCCACCCTACCGACGCTGGTGCGCGACGACGGATCGGCACTGACCGAGTTCCAGGCCATCGCCTATTGGCTGGCGCTGACCTACCCGAAAGCCAAGCTCCTGCCGGAAGACCCCGATGGCGCGGCCAGAGTGATCGAAATGCTGGCCTACGTGGTCGGTACCCTGCACGGGCACGGCTTTGCCCGGATATTCACCACCGAGAGCTTTACCACCAACGAAGCCGACCACGAGGCCGTCCGGGCGCGCGGCCGGGAGATCGTCGAACGGGGATTCGCGATCGTGAATGAAGCCCTGGCGGGGAAGGACTACGTGGCCGGCACATTCTCGATCGCCGATGCCGCGCTGTTCTACGTCGAATTCTGGGCCGACAAGCTCAAGTTCGAGCTGCCCGGGCACTGCCTGGCGCACTACCGGCGAATGCTCCAGCGCCCCGCGGTGCAGCGGGTACTCCGGGAGGAGGGTTACCGCTGACGGCGCCAGCGGGCTAGAACAGGGTCCAGCCGAGCCCCTGGAGGCTCAGGGTTTCCGAGTCGGAGGTAATGGTGCCGCCGCAGGATTTCGACCAGCTCACCGTATACGCCACCGTCCCGTAGAGCGGCGTCAGAATCTGGGCCAACGGATCGGCGAAAACCGGTACGCTGACGGAGAATACCCCCGTGTCCGACAGCAGGTTGTAGCCCTGGATCTGTCCCGCGGCGTCGACGGAAAAATACTGAAGCCGATAATGGTTGACGGTCATTCCGTAGACGACGAAGCAATCCCCCTCCACGGCCTCCCAGGCATTCGACCGATTGGCCGCGCTCAGCCGGATTTCGTAGTCGAATTTGAGCGTATCGCCTTCTACCCGCTCGAAAGTGGCCTGGACGGACCGAAACGGCGCCGGGGGCGACGAGGTCGACTCCTTGAGGATGCGCGCGCCCTGGCCCGTGAGTCGGCCCGACTGGAAAAGCTCAAAGGTCGTTCCACGATATTTCCAGCTGTCCTTCCCGCCGAAACCCGCCCCCACGGCCGAGCGTTTCACGAGGTAGTAGGATTCGCCGGCATCGAACAGCGACACGCTGGCTTCCTGGGCCTGGTCGTCGTAGCCTCGCCTGGAGAGCGCCGCGATGTAGGTTTCATAAGGATGCACCTGATCGAAGACGAACCGCCCCTTGGCATCCGTCGAGGTGCTCTTTTCGCCGGGGTCGTACCGCCCCCCTTTGAGCACGACCGACACCCGCGCCAGCGGCTTGTGGCTCTTGGAATCATAGACCCTGCCGTGGATCCGGGTGCGCCAGCCGTCGAAAGCCTGCGCAGCCGCGTTGTCGGAGGTTTGCTGGCCGGCAACCGACACCGGCCGGCCCGTGCGGATCTGGCCGGAATAGAATGTGGTGCCCGCCGTCTCCTCCCGCCGGATCGCGAGATAGCGCCCGAGCGTCCGCTTGCCGTTGACGAAATACCGCCCCACCGTTTGCGGCTTGCCGTCGCGCCAGACTTGCAGCGCCCGCCCGCCGCCGTCGGCATCCGGACTCAGGTGCATGAACTCGTTGGCGACCACCCACCAGCCCATGACGTCATCGGCCGGCGCATCGTTGCACGCCGCGCCGTTCAGGTATCCCCACGCGGCGTTGATGAATTCATCGGCGCAGGCGTCGTCCGTGCCCGTGGTCGGGATGATCGTGTCGTAGTCGACTTCGCCGATGCAGGCGTCATGGGCATAGCATTCCGCCGTCACGGTGTAGTCGCTGTTGCCGAGATAATCGCCGAACGAGCCGAAGCAGCCGGGCCCGCACCGGCCGACGCAGAAGGCGTCCGGTGGATTTCCCGGATAAAGGCGGATATGGCCGATGGGCATGTTGCCGCCATGCATGCGGGTACGCCGCCGCCGGTCGTGCACGGTGGCCGCGTCCAGCAGCGGGAGGATACTGACGTAGCCCGGCCGTCCCCGGTACGGCCGTCCGACCGTACCGCACAGCCGGGTGTAACTCAGCCCGCAGATTTCCCTGCGGCCACGGTCATAGGTCCAGCCGTGATCCATCAGCCATACATCCATCAGACCCTGCTCGATGAGCGTGGTTGGCACCTCGCCGAGAAGCTGGGACAGGGTCACCCCGAGTTCGACACACAACGGGGGGGCAGCCTGCATCGGCTCCACCGGGGCCTTCCTGAAATGGAGCGACAGCGGTACGCCTTCCGGCGCCCTGGCGAGCGCGAATTCGACGAGCCTCGCGAACGCGGTGCGGCCCGTTTCGTCGAGCGAATCGCCGAGGGTCCGAAGGAACGATTGCAGCAGGAGCTTTTCCTCGTCGCTGACGGCGGCGACGGCCCCGTTCCCGGCGAGAACCTCGATCCGCAGGAAGTCCCCCTCGGCATCCAACTCCCCGAGCAGCCGCTTGCCGCCGGGATGGAGGACGATGGAGATTTCCGTGGCGCCGCTGAAGTCCCGTTTGGAGGAAAAGGAGATCGTCGCCGGCCCGTTCGCGCTCCGTGCGATGCGGACTTCTCCGTCGATCGTCTGGTCAGTGCGCTGGCTGATGTTCAGTTCGCCCGGCGCGACGTCGACACTTTCGCCGAGGGACGATGGCTCGACCGGGTAGCTTTGCCCCGCCCCCGACGGCTGCATCGCCAGAGCCGCGACGAGCGCCGCTGCCGCCAGGAACACTTTTCTGAAGTTCAATGGCTCTGTGCTCATTGGCATGCCTCCCAGATCCGGACCCTGGTAGGGCTACGATACGCCTCCGGGACCGTTTTCGGAATTGGCTCAAGCCGCTGGTTGGTATGGCTGCGGCGCGCTGCGGCGCTACGCCTCCCACGAGTCCACCCATTGTGACCTTGTTTGCCTCCCCAAGCCCCACGCCACATGCTCGCGCACCAGCGGAGATGCATCGTCGAGCCGCTGCCGCAAGGCATCCGCCAGTTCCGGTTGGGGCGGCGCGTTGCCGATGGCCACCGCCAGATTGCGCAGCCAGCGCTCATGGCCGATGCGGCGAATGGCCGACCCTTCCGTCCGGCATAGGAATTCGGCCTCATCCCAGGCGAAGAACTCCTGCAGCAAGGCACGGTCGAGGCCCTGCCGCGGAAGGAAGTCGGCTTCCCCCGTCATCCGCGCGAAGCGGTTCCAGGGACAGACCATCTGGCAGTCGTCGCAGCCGTAGATGCGGTTGCCGATGCCGGGGCGCAGCGCCTCCGGAATCGATCCCTTGAGTTCGATGGTCAGATAGGAGACGCAGCGGCGGGCGTCGAGCCGGTAAGGCGCGACGATCGCCTGGGTCGGACAGACGTCGATGCAGGCCCGGCATTGGCCGCAGTGGTTCGCAACTGGCCGATCCGGAGCCAGCGGCAGGTTCGTGTAGATTTCGCCGAGAAAGAACCAGGAGCCGGCCTCGCGGTTGATGAGATTGGTGTGCTTGCCGATCCAGCCGAGTCCGGCGTTCTCCGCCAGCGCCTTTTCCAGCACCGGCGCGCTGTCGGTGTAGACCCGGTAGCCGAACGGGCCGACGTGCTGGGCGATCGTCTCCGCCAGCCTCTGCAGGCGGCGGCGCATCAGCTTGTGATAATCCCGTCCCAACGCGTAGCGCGACAGGTAGGCGGCGGCCGGGTCCGCCAGCACCTCTTTCATGTCGCGCATGGATTCGGGCAGATAGTCCATCCGCACGCTGATGACCGACAGCGTGCCGGGCTCCAGCTCGGCTGGACGGCTGCGCTTCATCCCGTGCCGGGCCATGTAGTCCATTTCGCCGTGAAACCCCGCCGCCAGCCATTCGAGAAACCGGGCTTCGTTTTCGCCCAGGTCGACGCCGGCGAAGCCGATCTGCTGAAAGCCCTGCGCCCTGCCCCATTCGCGGATGCGTTCCTTCAGCTCCGCGAGGTCGGGGGATGAAATGGCGGCATGGGGCACTTAAGAATCCTTGGCGTAGTCACGGGGTTCGGCCAGAATAGCGCCTTTCCCAGCCCTCCGCACAACGCGCCTTCGCCCACCCGATGCCGCCCCATTCGAACGACACCCTTCCCACGTCACTTTTCACCGCGGCCCAAGTGCGGGCCATGGATCGCCATGCCATCGATGGCCTGGGGATTCCGGGACTGGAACTGATGCACCAAGCCGGCACAGCGACCTTCTCGGCGCTGCGCCGGCGCTGGCCGGACGCGAAGACCCTATCCGTGGTCTGCGGCCCCGGCAACAATGGCGGCGACGGCTATGTGATCGCACGGCTGGCGCTAGCGGCGGGCTTCGACGTCCGCGCCTATCCGGTAGGTCCGGTAGAGTGGCTGCGGGGCGATGCCGCGGCAGCGTTCGCGGAGTACCGGGACGCCGATGGGCCGGTGTTGAACTTCATTCCGCCCGGCTTCGAAGGCGCCGAAATCCTGGTCGACGCCCTGCTCGGCACCGGCCTGGACCGGGACGTGGCCGGTGAATACGCCACCGTCATCGAGGCGGTCAACGAGTTCCCCGGTAAGGTGGTGGCCGTGGACATTCCGTCCGGACTCAACGCCGACACCGGGGCGGTTATGGGAAACGCGGTCCATGCCGATCTTACCGTCAGCTTCATCGGCCTCAAGCAGGGCCTGTTCACCGGCGCCGGTCCCGCGCATTGCGGCGCAATCGTCTTCGACGATCTGGATACGCCGCCGGAGATCCGGCTTGGGCAAACGCCTTCGTCGCGCTTGCTGCGGAGCGGTGAGTTCGCCCTGCTCCCCCGGCACAGGGATGCGCACAAAGGCCAATGCGGGCACGTGCTGGTGATCGGCGGGGAACACGGTTACAGCGGGGCGGCGCGGATGGCGGCCGAAGCGGCGGCACGCACCGGTGCGGGACTGGTCAGCATCGCCACCCGGGCGTCTCACTCGCCCCTGCTGAACCTGGGCCGGCCCGAGCTGATGGTGCACGGCGTCGAATCCGGCCGAGAGCTCGAGCCGCTGCTGGGGCGCGCATCGGTGCTGGCGCTCGGTCCAGGCCTCGGGCGGAGCGAATGGGCGAAGGCGTTATTCGACGCCGCCCTCAACTGCGGCAAACCGCTGGTGGTCGACGCCGACGCACTGAATCTGCTGGCGCACTACCCGCACTGGTGCGATCGCTGGGTGCTGACGCCGCATCCCGGCGAAGCCGCCCGCCTGCTCGACCTCTCCGCCGCCGAAATCGAGCGCGACCGCTTCGCCGCCGTGTCCGCCTTGCAGCGGCGTTACGGCGGCATCGCCGTGCTCAAGGGCGCCGGCACGCTGATCGCAGGACCGGATGGCGTCCCGCATGTCGCCCGCTGGGGCAATCCCGGCATGGCCAGCGGCGGCATGGGCGACGTGCTAACCGGCGTGATCGCAGGACTTCTGGCGCAGCGCGTTCCCCCGTTCGAAGCCGCCTGCCTGGGGGTTCGGATACATGGTCAGGCCGGCGATCTGGCCGCCTCGGGCGGCGAGCGGGGCCTCCTCGCCGGCGACGTGATCGAAGCCTTGCGCGCCTGCGTCAACCGGTGATCGTATACCTGCCCGACGAGGAGGCGACGCTGGCCTTCGCCGCCCGCCTGCAGACGACTCTGCCGCCCGGATACGTCGTGTTCCTCCACGGCAATCTGGGTGCCGGCAAGACCACCCTGGTGCGCGGTTATCTCCGCGCCGCCGGCTACCAGGGTACGGTGAAGAGCCCGACCTACACGCTGGTCGAGGAATATGCGCTGGCCGACCGCACCGTCTACCATTTCGACCTGTATCGCCTGAACGACCCGGAAGAATTGGAATGGATGGGCATCCGCGATTATTTCCGTCCGGACAGCCTGTGTTTCGTGGAATGGCCGGAGAAGGGCGAAGGCTTCCTGCCTCCGCCCGACCTGGAGATTGACCTGGAACCGGAGAACACGGGAAGGCGGCTCAGGATCAGCCCGAATCCGTGTTCTGAGCACGCCTCCCCGGCATGAACTGGCTGGTAACAATCATCTACTTCACCGTCAAACTGAGTTTCGACCGGCTACAGACGTCGGCGTTGAGGCAGCCGATCAACCACCGATGGATCGATCGCCAAGGCTTACCCGTACATCGGGTCGGGCACCCGTGAAAATTCAAGGTGTTCGAGATTGATGAATGGATGCGTGCCGGGGACACAGCGACGATCCGAATTCAAAATTCAAATGAATCGCGCGATTGAGGGGAATAGATGCCAAGAATCTTCGACAACATAGAAAATCCGCTGCTGCCCGCATTGCAAGAAACGCTCAAGGTCGCAGAGCGCGCGGATTTCTGCGTTGGGTACTTCAACCTTCGCGGCTGGAGCCATCTTTCCGAGTATGTTGATCGCTGGGGTGGCGGTGACGGCCAAAGCTGCCGATTGCTAGTTGGCATGCATATCGCTCCAAGTGACGAACTGCGACGAGCTCTTCGAAGCCGTGAAGACGAGGATTTACTCGACAATCAGACCGCGCTTCGGGAGAAGCGCCGCATTGCAGAAGAATTCCGCGAACAGCTGACTTTCGGTGTGCCAACCAATGAAGATGAGGCCGCGCTGCGGCAACTCTCTGCGCAGATTCGTGCGAAAAAATTACTAATAAAGATTTACTTACGTCACCCGCTACACGCCAAGCTCTACTTGCTGCATCGACAGGACGCCAACAACCCGGTCACCGGCTTTCTCGGCAGCTCAAACCTGACACTCGCGGGCCTTGCCAAACAGGGGGAACTGAACGTCGATGTGCTGGAGCACGACGCCTGCAACAAACTGGTGGATTGGTTTGAAGACCGCTGGCGGGACCGCTGGTGCATCGATATTTCCAAGGAACTGGCAGACATCATCGACGAGAGCTGGGCGGGGGAACGTCTGGTGCCGCCCTATCACGTCTACCTTAAGATGGCATTTCACCTGGCTCAGGAAGCGCGTGCCGGCCTTTCAGAGTTTCGCATTCCCTCGGTTTTTGGCGAAACGCTGTTCGACTTCCAGGTCGCTGCCGTCAAAATTGCCGCCCACCACCTGAACAAGCGTGGCGGCGTGCTGATCGGCGACGTGGTCGGTCTGGGCAAGTCGATGATGGCCACCGCACTCGCCAAGGTATTCGAGGACGATTACCACACCGAAACGCTCATCATCTGCCCCAAGAACCTTGTTTCGATGTGGGAAGACTATGCCCACCGGTATCGCCTGCACGCCAAAGTACTGCCGCTATCCAAAGTACTGACCGAACTCCCGGAGAAAACCCGACGTTACCGGTTGGTCCTTATCGATGAATCCCACAACTTGCGCAACAAGGAGGGTAAGCGCTGGAAAGTCATCCGCGAGTACATCGAGCGCAATGACAGCCTTACCGTTCTGCTCTCGGCCACACCTTACAACAAGACCTACCTCGACCTTTCCGCGCAACTGGCCTTGTTCCTGAATGAAGATGCAGACATCGGTATCCGCCCCGAAAAACTGCTGACCGAGTTGGGCGGCGAGCACGAATTCATCCGCCGTCATCAGTGTGGCGTGCGATCGCTGGCAGCATTCGAGAAGAGCGAAATTCCCGATGACTGGCGCGATCTCATGCGCCTGTACATGGTGCGCCGCACGCGCGGCTTCATCATGCAGCACTACACCCACGAAGACGAGCGTGGCAAATACCTACTGTTCTCGGATGACCGGAAATCCTACTTTCCGAAGCGCCTGCCCAAGAACCTCAGTTTCAAAATCGATGATGCGAATCCGTCTGACCCCTACGCACGCTTCTACAGCGAACCGGTGGTCAATGCGATCAACGAACTGATCCTGCCGCGCTACGGCCTGGGCAACTACATCGCCCCCAAGCCCAAGACGCCACCCACGCCGCATCAGGCGAAGGTTATCGAGGGGCTTTCTCGCGCCGGCACGCGCCTGATGGGCTTTTGCCGCACCAATCTGTTCAAACGCCTGGAAAGTGCCGGCCCGGCATTCATCCTGTCCATCGAGCGCCACATCCTGCGCAACTTCATTGTCTTGCACGCCATTGAGAACGGTCTGGACATCCCGCTGGGCACGCAGGATGCCGAACTGCTCGATACACGCCACTACGACGAAGATCCCGATGGCCTGCTGGCGGATGACAATGGTGACGATGACGTTACCGATCCGACGGCCACCAATGGCCTGCGCACCGAGGCCGACTACCGCGCCCGCGCTGCCAAGGCCTATGAGGCCTACAGCGGTGCGCTGAAAAGCCGCTTCAAATGGCTTCCGGGAACACTGTTCGTCAAGGCGCTTGCCAAAGACCTGCTCTCGGATGCGCTGTCGCTGTTGAAAGTCTTGGCGATGTGCGGCGAATGGAATCCAAAGCAAGATACGAAACTCGATGCCCTGATCGATTTGATCGAGAAACGCCATCCGAAGGAAAAGCTCCTCGTATTCACCCAGTTTGCCGACACGGCCCGTTATCTCAATGCACAGTTGGTCGCACGTGGTATCAAACAAGTGGAGGAGGCCACCGGGCAGAGCGCAGACCCGACCTCGTTGGCCTGGCGTTTTTCGCCGGAATCGAACGGCAAACGCGAGCAGATCAAAAAGGCCGAAGAGCTGCGTGTGCTGATTGCGACCGATGTGCTCTCCGAAGGCCAGAACCTGCAAGACGCGCACATCATCGTCAACTACGATCTGCCCTGGGCCATCATCCGGCTGATTCAACGTGCCGGCCGCGTCGACCGTATCGGCCAGCACTCCGACACCATCCTCTGCTACTCTTTTGTCCCGGCCGAAGGGGTGGAGCGGCTCATCAACCTGCGCGCCCGGGTCAAGCAACGCCTAATCGAAAACGCCGAGGTTGTGGGTTCCGACGAAAGCTTCTTCGACGACGACACCGACGAAGAACTGATCCGCGATCTCTACACCGAGAAGAACGGCATCCTCGACGACGACGGCGACACCGAGGTCGATCTGGCCTCCTACGCATACCAGATATGGAAGAACGCCACGGATGCCGATCCATCGCTGGCAGCCAAGATCGAGGCCATGCCCAACGTCGTCTACGCCACCAAGGCCCACGAGCACAATCCAGCATCACCTCGGGGCGTGCTGGTTTATATGCGCACCGCCCAGGGCAACGACGCGCTGGCCTGGATGGACAAAGCCGGCAAGCCGGTCACCCAGTCCCAGCTCACCATTCTGAAAGCCGCCGCCTGTGCGGCGGACACGCCGCCCCTGCCACGTACCGAGCATCACCACACGCTCACGCAGCAAGGTCTGGCTCACATTGTTGAAGAAGAAAAATCCTTCGGCGGTGCGCTGGGCCGACCCTCGGGCGCGCGCTTCAAGGCCTTCGAGCGCCTCAAGCGCTTCCGCGAAGGGCTGGGCGACAAACGCGATCTGTTCATCACCGACGAATACGTGCGCCGCATCGACCGGGTGATGGAAGAAATCTACCGTTATCCGCTCTACCAGTCGGCTACCGACAGCCTCAACCGCCAGATCAAGGCCGGCATTGGCGACCACCAGCTACTGGACATCGTTTTCTCTCTGCGCGAAGACGGGCGTTTGTGCGTGATTGACGATCAAGATCAGCAGAAAGAGTCCAAACTCATCTGCTCGATGGGCCTGGCCTGAGCCCACAGGGGAAAGAAAAGAACATGACGATTGACGCCGCCCGCTTCCAGAAACTGCTTGGCGAATTCAAGCTGGAGCAGCTTTTCAACGAACTCGGTTGGGAGCGCCCCCACCTCAAGCCGCAGGCCATAACGGCTAACGGCGAGTCTTTCTCGCTGACCAACATCGCGCACAAGCGTGGCGTGGCTGTCTTCCGCTGTTCGCCGGATAGCAGTGGCAAGGTGCCCGCGCGACCGATGCTGCTCAAGATCGAGAAAGAAGCCGCCAAGCTCGCCCACGAGCATCTCTTGGTCTTTGCCGATGCCGGTGAAACCATGCTCACCTGGCTGTGGGTGTCGCGTGCGCCGGGACAGCCCACCACGACCCGCACGCATACCTGGCACAAGGGGCAGAGCGGCGAATCATTGCGGCAGAAGCTCACGCAGATAGTCTGGTCGCTGGAAGAGGAAGAGGCCATCACCCTCACCGACGTGATCACCGGCTTGCGCAACGCTTTTGACCGCGACCGCATTTCCAAGAGCTTTTACGACAAGTTCAAGGCCCAGCACGAAGCCTTCGCCGATTTCATCGAGGGCCTCTCCGCTGCCAGCGACAAGGCCTGGTATGCCTCGCTGATGCTCAACCGGCTGATGTTCGTCTACTTCATCCAGAAGAAGGGTTTTCTGGATGGTGATGAAAATTATCTGGCCAATCGGATGGCTCAGGTTCAGGCCGCGGCCGGCAAGGGCAAGTTCCACAGCTTCTACCGCCAGTTCCTGCGTCGCCTGTTTCACGAAGGTCTTGGTCAGGCCAAGGGCGAGCGCAACCCCGAACTCACCCGCCTGATCGGTGATGTGCCGTATCTGAACGGCGGCCTCTTCTCTCTGCACGAATTGGAAGAAGCCAACCCAAGCATCGAGGTACCCGACGAAGCCTTCGAACGCCTGTTCGCTTTCTTCGACGCCTGGGACTGGCACCTCGATGACCGGCCGCTCGCCAGCGGGAAGGAAATCAATCCCGATGTGCTCGGCTACATCTTCGAGAAATACATCAACCAGAAGCAGATGGGGGCGTACTACACCAAGGAAGACATCACCGAATACATCAGCAAGAACACAGTCGTGCCGCACCTGATCGAGCAGGCACGCGAGCGCTGCAAGGTCGCGTTCGACGGCGAAGCCTCGGTGTGGAACCTGCTCAAAGCCGACCCCGACCGCTATGTCTACCCGGCGATGAAAACCGGAGTTATCGACGCTGCCGGCAACGTCGTGCCCGAAACCGCTTTGCCCGACTTTGTGCAAGCCGGCATGAAGGACGCCAAGGCACGGATGTTCGAACGCCGCTATAACCTCGGCGAAGCCGTGTTCCACACCGCCTTCGGCGAGCGCGGCACGCTGCCCACCGAAACCTGGCGCGAATACGTTGAGCGCCGCAGCCGCTGCCTGGCCGTGCGTGGCAAACTGGTCAGGGGCGAAGTGAAGAGCGCCGACGATCTCATCACCCTCAACCTCAACATCCGCCAGTTTATGCAGGACGTCATCGACACCTGCACCGGCCCCGACCTGTTGCGCGCCGTCTGGCAGGCCATCGTCGGGCACGTGCCGGAAAAAGCGAACGAAAAGTTCCGTCACGGCATCACCATCCTCGACCCCACATGTGGTTCGGGCGCCTTCCTCTTCGCCGCACTGGGCGTCCTGGAACCGCTCTACGAAGCCTGCCTGGAGCGCATGGAGGGTTTTGTCGAGGATGCGAAAAAGCTCGGCAAGGCCGGGGAGGCCGATTTCGCCAAGGTGCTGGCCGAAGTGGACAAGCACCCTTCGCGCCGCTACTACATCTTCAAGAGCATCATCCTGCACAACCTCTTCGGCGTGGACATCATGGCCGAGGCGGTGGAAATCTGTAAGCTGCGCCTCTTCCTCAAACTGGTGTCGCAAGTGGATGCCGGGCGCGAACTCGAGCCGCTGCCCGACATCGACTTCAATATCCGTGCCGGCAACACCCTGGTCGGCTACGCCACCGAAGCCCAGTTCGACTCCATCGGTACAGGGAAGATGGAGTACGGTGAGCAGCAAGATCACAAGGCACGAATCAAAGCTGATCTGGCGGACCTTGCTGATGCCTTCGATTTCTTTCGCGGGCAGCAGACCGTGCATGGCGGCAAGGTTACGGCGGACGACAAACGCAAGCTGCGTGACAAACTGAACGGCCTGAGTCTGGAACTGGATCGGTATCTGGCCCGCAACTATGGTATCGACCCCGACAAGGCCAAGCCCCTCGCCGCCTGGCGCGAGAGCCACCAGCCTTTCCACTGGTTTGCCGAGTTCTACGGCGTAATGAGGGGGGGCGGATTCGATGTGGTGATTGGGAATCCGCCGTATGTCGAGTACAAGGATGTCAAGCAAAGCTATACGGTCCGCGCGTTTCAAAGCGAAAGTTGCAGCGACCTATATGCGTTTAGTACTGAGCGGTCCGTGGAGATTATTGGAACCCAAGGACGTCTCGGCCTGATCGTACCAATTTCTGTTTTCGGAACCGATGGCTTTCAGCCGTTGCAACGTCTTGTTCTTGATGCAATCAATCCGATTTGGGTATCAAGTTTCTCGAATCGCCCGTCTCAGTTGTTTGATGGAGCCCAAAAGAGACTAACCATACTTTTGGGGCGACAATCAGTTGAACGTTCCGGGGCAATCTACACGGCTCGGTATTATCGATGGAAGCGCGAAGAATTCGAAAGCCTTTTCCGATCTCGAATTACATACGTTGCACAGGACTCCGCGTTCCGCGTGTTCCCGGCGTCGCTTGAGAAACTGGGTAGCACTATCGAGACAAAGGCATTTGAGCAGTTGGTTGCATCCAGGGAGAGGTTAGCGGCGGCGACAGCTCGAACGGGCCAGTCGAAGGTCTATTACACAAGGAAGTTCGGGTATTTTCTCGCCTTCCTGGATTTCGTGCCTGAGGTGGTCAATAGCAGGTCTGGGGTTCGGGTTCTACCGTCTGAGCTCAAGGAGCTCGGATTCGATTCAAGCGAATCAGTTTGCGCAGTAGTCGGTGCACTCAGTTCGTCTACATTCTTCTGGTTTTGGAACGTTCTTTCTGACTGCCGGAACCTTAATCGTCGAGATCTTCTCGCTTTCCCGTTTGACCCACACCGAGTGCCTCGTGATTTCGGGAAAAAAATGTCCGATCTGGGAAGGCTCTATCTGAAGAAGCTACGCTCAACATCCAGCTCGATGATCAAGAGCGGGCTCACCATCGAGACATTCGATTACGCCCAGTGCAAGCAGATCGCAGATGACATTGACGTGCTACTCGCATGGCATTTCGGTCTGGATGACGAGGAACTAGACTTCATCGTCAACTACGACATCAAATACCGCATGGGTGGGGCCGACGAGGAAGCATGAAGCCCACACTCGTCACCTTGCCACATCTATGCGCCCAGCGTGTCGGCATTGAAGCCGCCGCCCAAATAGTCGGCGCTGGTGAGACGGCATTGCTAGCGGAACCGCTGCTCGGCCTCATTGCATCCCGCGAATGCCCCGGCCACGTCCTGCTCGAAACCCTCGACTGCGTGCCGGAATGGGTCAAGGCTGGCCGGGTCATCGTCAGCGGTTATCACTCGCCGCTGGAGCAGCAGGTGCTGCGCTCGGTGCTCCGGCGCAAGGGGCGCGTGGTCAAGGTGCTGGCGCGCGGCATGAAGGAATATCGCCCGCAACCCGAGGAACGCGAACCACTGACGACCGGTCGGATGCTGGTCATCACCGCCTGTCCCACAGAGGTGCGCCGCACCACTCGCGAAACGGCGCTGGCCCGCAACCGGTTGGTGCTGGCGCTAGCCAGCGAGATCATCGTGCCGTATGTCGCTGACGACAGCCCCATGGCTCGGCTACTGGAGGAAATCTGCCATGCATGACCTCATCGGCCCTCAGGCAGAAGCCCTGGTTGCCAGTC
This sequence comes from Methylococcus mesophilus, assembly GCF_026247885.1. Classification (NCBI taxonomy): domain Bacteria; kingdom Pseudomonadati; phylum Pseudomonadota; class Gammaproteobacteria; order Methylococcales; family Methylococcaceae; genus Methylococcus; species Methylococcus mesophilus. Next base: position 727,335 of record NZ_CP110921.1, read on the forward strand.
TCCTGGCCCAGCCCGAAACTGCCCGCTTCGAATCCAAGAGGGTCTCCGGCAAGATGGTAGGCAAGGCGCTGGAAACGATCTGCGCCTTCTCCAACACGTTGGGCGGCACGCTGGCCCTCGGTTTGGAAGACCCTGGCAAGGCCGCGGGACAAGAGCGATTGTATGGGATGGAAGAAAACTCCGAGGCGGTGGACGAACTGCGCCGCAAGACGCTGACCCACCTGCTGCCGGCGGTGGAGGGACTGCGTTGGGTGCGGGTAGCCTGCCGGTTACGGGACGGCCGCGAAGGGCATGTTCTTCTAGTCATCGTGCCGCAAAGTCCCAAGGTTCATTCCATTCTGGACGACGGCACCTGGACCCGGCTGGATGCCAGCAACCGCGAGATGTCCGCCGCCGAGATCACCGAGCTTTCCTACCGGCGCGGCGTCATCAGCGCGGAATCCGAACCGGTGGCTGTGCCATTCGATCTGCTGGATACGGATACGTGGCGACATTTCGCATCGAGCCGGGGCTTTATCTCCGGCGATATTGCCGACCGCCTATTCCGAATTGGACTCGCCAAGCGCATAGGTGGTGAACTGCAACCGGTACGCGCGGCGGTATTGCTATTTGCGGATGAGCCGGGCGGTTTACTGGCTGCCCACCAGACGCGAGCGGATATACGGGTCTTTCACTACCGAGGCAACCGCATTGAGCCAGGCGCCATCCCCAATCTGCTCAAGCCGCCAAAAACCATCGCCGGCCCTATACCGCTGCAAATTAGCCGTGCCAGCGCCTATGTGCTCGACGAGTTGGCTGCCGGTCTGACTCTGGCGGACTCCGGTTTCAGAACTGTACACCGCTATCCGGAACGGGTGATCAAAGAGGCTATCACCAATGCAGTGATTCACCGCGATTACCGCCTCAACCGCGATATCCAGATCCGCATTTTCGATAATCGTATCGAGGTGGAAAGCCCCGGCCTATTTCCCGGAAACATCACGCCGGCCAATGTCGAGAAAGCCGGCTCGTTCGCTCGCAATCCGCTTGTCGCTCGCAATCTGCGCGAGTTTCCCGAGCCGCCCAATGTAGATGCTGGCGAAGGGGTGCGTATGATGTTCGCCGAAATGCGCTCGGCCAACCTATTCCCGCCTTTTTTCAAAGAAAACCGTGATGCCACCCAACCTTCGGTACTCGTGATCCTGCTGAATGAGGAACGGCCGCCAGTTTGGGAGCAAGTCAGCGACTGGATGGATCGCAATGGCCCACTGGCCAACAGCGACCTATGCCAGATTGCAGGGGTGGATACCCTTAAGGCATCGAAGATGCTGAAGCGCTGGGTAGAACAAGGTGTGCTGCTGCGGGATGATTCCGCGGGCAAGCGCCACACGGTCTACCGAAAGCCTGTGCCAGACAGTGCAGTCGAAACAGCTTCCTCTTTATCTTTGGCACTGGATAATGGGCAGGATAAATAAATAAAGTATTGAAAAAACAATAGCTTGATGTTTTTCTTATTATCCATGGCGGCCGCTCGGCGCCTCGATAACAACACCTACGATATTGAAGTGTTGAAAGCGCTGGCCGTCTATTCGGCCAAAGGCTTCACCCAGGCGCTCGATGTGCTGTGCACGAAGAACCCCGCGCATCGCCGTCCGCACACTCGGGTTCGGGTAACGCACTTCGCTTCCGACAAGGACGGCGAGGCTTATCTAGATGTCCGTCAGTTGCAAGGGCCACTAGTGAAGGTGTTCGAGCAGGCGTTTGAAATTCTGTCTCCGCACGTACGCCGGGAGGCGAGATTATAGGCCGAGGATGTGCGTCGCACGGATCGGCCCGAGCATCCGTTCGAGGCTTTGCACGTCTGCGTCAACCGATGATGCTGTACCTTCCCGACGAGGAGGCGACGCTGGCCTTCGCCGCCCGCCTGCAGACGACTCTGCCGCCCGGATACGTCGTGTTCCTCCACGGCAATCTGGGTGCCGGCAAGACCACCCTGGTGCGCGGTTATCTCCGCGCCGCCGGCTATCGGGGCACGGTCAAGAGCCCGACCTACACGCTGGTCGAGGAATACCCTCTGGCCGACCGTACCGTCTATCACTTCGACCTATACCGGCTGAACGACCCGGAGGAACTTGAATGGATGGGCATCCGCGATTATTTCCGTCCGGACAGCCTGTGCTTCGTGGAATGGCCGGAGAAGGGCGAAGGCTTCCTGCCTCCGCCCGACCTGGAGATTAACCTGGAACCGGAGAACACGGGAAGGCGGCTCAGGATCAGCCCGAATCCGTTCTGATCCGGCCCGCTCCCTGCGCGTGACCGGAGCCGCTCCGCCGGGCCCTGCCGGAGACCCACGCATCCAGGCTGTATCGCCCCGCGCCGCCGAACAGCAGCGGCAGGAGCATGGCGAGATACATCAGCGGCAGTTTGAAATTGCCATGGCCTTCATCGGTGATCGCATACCCCTCGGCCAGCTCCGAGAGGCTGGACCATTCGGAAGGCCAATGGACGGCAGCGATGGCGACGACGGTCAGCACAGCCAAGGCGAGGCTGAACAGCCGCGTTGCGACCCCCAGCGCCAAGGCGATGGCGCCGAGCAGTTCGAAACCGGTCGCGAGCCACCAGTTGACGGATGGCGGGAATAGACTGAAGGGAAACGGAAAGCCGAGATCCGCGAACCAGTTTTCTCCGTAAAGCTTCATCGACCCGGCCTCCCAAAACTCCCAGGCGAGAAGCAGCCGGAGCAACAATGGCGGTACTCCCGAAGCCTGTGCGTCCAGCCAGCCGGACACCCGCCGATACCCCGAACGGAACCCCGATGGCGACAACAATCCGATGAGTGCACGGGCCGGCCAACGTGGACTCCGATCCTCGCGCGAGGCATCGGCGCCGCAAATTTCAGACGAGTTTTTCATGGATCACTCCATCAGGTTTGAACGCGACAAAGCGGACCGGATGCCCAGGATGGCCCCTTGCTCCCTCAACCGGGACAGAATGCCCAAACCGAATGCCGAGAAGGCATCCGGATCGCGAAAATCGAATTCCCAAGCCAGTTGCCGCAGCACGTCTCTGCCGGTCGAACCGCCCGCCATCAGCCGTTCGATCAGTGCCGAGCTGGCCGCATTGAACTCGATGAAGCGCACCGTGTCGGCCCTGTCGCGGAAGCCCAGCAGGAACGTCGCCTCCTTCCGCCCGCCGAACCCCGCCCGGTGCTCCGGAACAATCCGGTGGACCGGGTAGGCATAGCGCAGCAGCGCCCTGACGGGCACGAATACCGGGATGCCGTCCAACAGACTGCCGTCCTGGTCGAGCGGTTCGTCGGAAAGCCCGTCGTTCGCGATGGCGAGGTGAAGCTCTATCCATTCGAAATGAACCAGCTCCGCCAGGAACGGCGGCTCCGATGTCTCCTTCCAGTCGCTCTGGATGAAGGCCAGGAATTCGTCGGGAATCTGGCGGTAAAGGGGCGAGAGACAACGGTGCCGGGCGATGAAGCGGCGGACCAGGCTATCCCATCGGCTAGCTCCGAGCAGGGCGCGGGTGACGGGAAAACAACTCCTCAGGCTGTCTTCGATCTTGTTCCGCACCAGTTCCAAGTAAATCCCGATGCGCTCCGCCGGTACCTGTGCCGGCGGCCCGAAACGGGACGGATCGCGAAGATGCCGAACGAATTCGCGCTGGTAGCCTTGAAACGCGGGCGATGACGCCGCCTCCTTGCAAATCCGCCGAGGCGCACTCATGTCGCCGCCCCGCCGCAAGCCGCGCGCTTCCGCTGCCTCCAGCACCGGGCCTTCTGCAGCTCGGCGATGCGGGCGACCTCTGCAAGCAAGTCGTCCAACGACGGCATATTGAAATCCCGCTCCAGCAAAGTCGGAAACACGCCGAACGCCTCGTAAGCCGTCTCCAGCAGGTCCCATACGGGATAGACCACGGCCTGTCCATGGGTGTCGATGATCAGATCCGGCCCGTCCCGGTCATGACCCGCGACGTGCAGGTAGACGATGCGATCGGCCGGCAAACCGAGCACGAATGCCCGCGGATCGTAGCCGTGATTGACGCCGTTGACATAGACATTGTTCACATCGAGATGCAAATCGCAGTCGGCCTCTTCCAGCACGGCCTTGAGGAAAGACAACTCGTCCATCTCCGAAATCGGCGCCTGGACGTAGTAAGAGGCGTTCTCGACGGCAATGCGCCTTTCCAGGACATTCTGGGTGCGGCGAATCCGCGCCGCCACGTAATGAACTGCCTCTTGCGTAAATGGGATAGGCAGCAGGTCGTAGAGATGGGCACCGTCGCTGCAATAGGCCAGATGCTCGGTGTAGAGGGCGATCCGGTGGGTGTCCAGAAAAGCTCTGATCCTCCGCAGAAATCCTTCCTCCAGAGGCGAGGGACCGCCCAGGGACAGCGACAGGCCGTGGGCGACGAAGGGAAAGCGTTCGGTAAACCAGCGCAACTCCCTGGCCCACTGGCCGCCGATATCGATCCAGTTTTCCGGCGAAATTTCGAAAAAATCGATGGCGGATGCTCCAGCGGCCCGCAGGGGGAGCATCAGCTCCCGCCTGAGACCGAGGCCCGCCCCATAGATGCGTGGGGTATCCATGACAGGCCTTGTGCTGGGCTATTGCCGGGGTTGAGCGGTTTCTTCCTTTTTCACGTTGCCGCTACAGCCGCCTTCCTTCATTTTACTGGCGCCGCAGTTGCCCTCTTTGGCTTTGCTTGCGGTGCCGGTGCCGGTACGGGTCTCGGCTTTTTTCCCGGCACCGCATTTCCCTTCCCCGCACTTTCCGTCTTTCATCTTTTCGCCGCTCTCGGCCATTTGGGTCGGCGCCGACAGGACTTTCATAGCAAAGGGATTTTCCGCCGCATCCGCGGCAGGGGCGAGGATCAAAGTGGTTGCGATGGCTCCGCCAAGGCTCAGGGACAAGGCTTTCTGATTCATGTGTCACTCCATAAGTTGTAAGGAACGTCGAAGGGGAGCGATACGCACATGAACCTGAAAAATCATGTCATTGGCGCATCGCCTTTCTGATGCGTTCCCGCGCCTCGGTACCCAGTTTGACTCGGTCCGAGTGGAGCATGTCCTCATCCAGCCTGCGGGCCGCCCGTCTCAAGAACAAAAGCTGTTTCTCGATGTTCGGGCAGGCCTTGCAGAACCAGATGTGGAGACGAATCTCCATCCGCTTGCGTAGCGGCAGCGACTGGTCCATGGAGAGCGACAGCAGGCGGCTGACGTCTTTGCAGCTCAGCATCAGCGCGCCTCCCGGTCGTTCTCGAACCATCGGAATTCCAGGCATTGCCGCAAACTCAAACGGGCGCGGTATAGCATCACCCATACGTTGGTCGCGCTCACATCGAGTTCCTTACAAATTTCTTCGTTGCTCATATCATGAAATTCCTTCAGGACGAACAACTGGGCCAGCCTGGGCGACAGCCGCTGGATGCATCGCCGCAACACCTCGAAAAACTGGCTCTGTTCGAGAGCGCCGTAGGGATTGCCCCAGTGCGCCGGCTGCCGATCCCAATGGCCGTCGGCGGCGAACAGCTCGTCCATGCCGAAGTCGTCGGCCCCATCGGCGGGCGGGTCGTCGGCCAGAGGCTGCTCACGCCAGGTCCGGCGGAAATGATCGACGACCTTGTGCTTGAGGATACCCGTCAGCCAAGTCCTTTCGCTGGACTCCCCCGAGCGTTGAACCTGCGCCGACATCGCCGCAAGCAGGGTTTCCTGAACCAGATCTTCGGCCGTGCTTTCGTCCAGGACGCGTATCAGCGCAAACCGGAACAGGTAGTCGCCATGCTCGTCGAGCCAGCGCTCCGGCGCGGATGGCTGCGGGGATCTGCGATTTGTCACGAAATCTGCTCCGCGCTGCGCTTGGCGGGTTTATCCGCTTACTCGCTCAGCCGCCTGGTCTGCTCGACCGGCGTTACCCACACGATGCCATCGCCCAGCCGGCCGGAATGGGTGTTCTCGTAGATGATACGGATGATTTCCTCGACCTGGGCTTCTTCCGCGAGAATTTCGATCCGTACCTTGTGCGAGAAATCGGTCAGCTCGCAACGCAGGCTGTCATGCACTTCCTCGCCTTCGTGCGAACTGCAGCCCTCGACCCGCCACACGCTCATGCCGGGAAATCCGGTCATGCGGCGGAAGGCGTTGCGCAGGGCTCTCAAACGGTAGGGTTGAATGACTGCCTTGATCTCTTTCACATCATCACCTGAAGTTTCTTGATTTTATGGTTCGCGCTCAGGCTTCGATCCGCTTTTCCTCGAACCAGCGATACATGGTCGGCAGGACCAGCAGGGTCAGTGCGGTGGAAAACACCAGTCCGCTGATCACCACGATCGCCAGGGGCCGCTGGATTTCCGAACCCGGACCGGTGCCGAACAGCATGGGGACCAGCCCCAGCAATGCGGCCGATGCCGTCATCAGCACCGGCCGCAAACGCTGCATGCAGGCCTGCACGCACGCATCGTACTGGCTGTAGCCATTCTTGCGCAGGTCGATGATGCAGGAAACCAGCACCACGCCATTCAGCACCGCGACGCCGAACAGGGCGATGAAGCCCACCGAGGCAGGCACCGACAGGTATTCGCCGGTCGCGAACAGGCCGAAAACCCCGCCGATGCAGGAAAACGGCAGCTCCAGCAGGATCAGCGCTGCGTAACGCAGGGAGTTGAACAGCACGAACAGCAGAAAGAAGATCATGGCAATGGTGATCGGCACGGTGATGCCGAGCCGGGCCATGGCCCGCTGCATGTTCTCGAACTGTCCGCCCCAGTCCAGCGAATAGCCGTCCGGCAGGTCGACCAGACGGGCGATCTTTTCCTGGGCTTCCGCGACATAGCCGCCGACGTCCCGGTCCTCAAGGTTGGCGCCGATCACGATGCGGCGCCGCCCGGTTTCGCGGCTGATCTGCGCCGGCCCGTCCTGCAGCCGGATATGGGCGACGTCGTCCAGCGGCACCACGGCGCCGTTCGGAGACAGCAGGGCGATCGTATGGATACGCTCGACGCTGTTGCGGAAGCCCTCCGGATAACGCACCACCGCGTCGAATCGGCGCTGGCCTTCGTATATTTCTGTGGCCTTCTTGCCGCCCACGGCGGTCTCGATGATATCGTGGACATCCGCGGCGTTGATGCCGTGGCGGGCGATGGCGGCGCGGTCCACGTCGATGGTGAGATACTGCTGGCCGGTCACGCGCTCCACCCGCAAGTCCTTGGTGCCCTTGATGTCCTTGAGGACTTTGGCGATATCGTCGCCCTTTTCTTTCAGCACCGACAGGTCGTCTCCGAACAACTTGATGGCGACCTGGGAACGCACGCCGGACACCATTTCGTCGAGCCGGTCGGCGATGGGCTGGCTCATCACCAATTGGATACCAGGCAACGCATCGAGCTTCCGGCGGATTTCCTCCTCGATGCGGGTCTTGTCCCAGCCGTCCGGCATGTCGTTTTTCGGCAGCAGCGTCACCACAGGATCGGCCTCGTTCGGCCCGGCCGGATCGGCCGGACTCTCGCCGCGGCCCAGCTTGGACACGGCCATCTTGACACCCGGGACTTCCATCACCAGTTTCATGGCTTCCATTTCCATGCGCAGCGATTCGTCGAACGCGATGCTGGGCACGCGGGTCACACCGGGCGTGATCGTGCCTTCGTTGAGCGTAGGGATGAACGAAGTGCCGAGGAAGGGAAACATCCCCAAGGCCACGATCAGCAACGTCCCCATGACCCCGCAGACCAGGACGCCGCGCGGCATCAGCCAGTGCAAAAGCCTGGCATACGGACGCTTGATCCAGGCAATGACCCGGGTTTCAGCATGCGCCTGCGGCTTGAGGACGTAGGACGAGAGCACCGGTGCCAGCACCATGCCCAGCACCAGCGAAATCGCCTGGGCGATGGCGATGGTCAGAGCCAGCGGGGCGAACAGCTTGCCCTCCATGCCCTCCAGCATGAGCAGGGGCAGGAACACCAGCACGATGATCCCGACGCCGAAGATCACCGGAATGCCCACCTCCAGGGTCGACTCGAACACGATGCGGACCTGGCTTTCGCCGGTATCGCGGCGCTCGCTCAACTGGGTCACCGCGTTCTCCACCACCACCACCGAACCGTCGACCACCATGCCGATGGCGATGGCGAGCCCGCCGAGCGTCATCAGATTGGCCGAGATGCCGTAGTGATTCATGACCAGGAAGGTCAGGAGCGGGGTCAGGATCAGGGTGGAAACCACGATCAGACTGGAGCGGATTTCCCCCATGAAGACGAAAAGTACCCCGATCACCAGCAGGATGCCTTCGGTCAGCGCCTTGGTGACGGTGTTCAAGGCCGCGTCGACCAAGTCGGTCCGGTCGTAGAACGGCACGATCCTGAGTCCGTCCGGCAACATTCCCTTGTCGTTGATCTCATCCACCCGCGCCTTGATCCGGGCAACGATTTCCTTGGCGTTTCCACCCCGCACCATCATCACTACCCCAGCGACCGACTCGGTGTAGCCATTCTTGACGATGGCGCCGGCGCGCCCTTCGTGCCCGAACCGGACTTCCGCCACGTCTCCCAGATGCACCGGCACGCCGCTGATCTCCTTGAGGACGATGCTGCGTATGTCTTCCAGGTTCGAGATCAGGGCCACGCCGCGGATCAGGTATTGCTGGGCGAAATGCGGAAGTATTCCGCCGCCACTGTTGGCGTTGTTGCGGGCCAGGGATTCGTAGACCTCGCGCAGGCTGATCTGGTAGTGGCGCAGCCGGTCGGGGTTTGCCAGCACCTGGTATTGTTTGACGAAGCCGCCCTGCGAATTGATCTCCGCCACGCCCGGGATGCTCCGCAGCAGCGGCCGCACCACCCAGTCCTGCACGGTGCGGCGCTCCACCAGCGCGTCGTAACTCAGCGCCCGCTGGCCATCGTCGGGACGCTCCAGCGTGTATTGGTAGACCTCCCCGAGTGCCGTCGACACCGGGCCCAGCACCGGAGTGACGCCCTCCGGCATGCGCGAAGCCACTTCGATCAGCCGCTCCATCACCAGCTGGCGGGCGAAGTAGACGTCGGTGGCATCGGTGAACACCAGAGTCACGATGGACAGGCCGTTCTTGTTCAGGGAGCGCAATTCGGTGAGGCCGGGCAGCCCGGTCATGGCGACTTCGATCGGCACCGTGATGAAACGCTCGACCTCCTCCGGCGAGCGGCCGGGCGCCTCGGCCGCGATCTGGACCTGGACATTGGTGACGTCGGGGAAGGCGTCGACCGACAGCTTGCGCGCCGCATCGATGCCGAAGCCCAGGAGGGCAAGTGCCACGACCAGCACTACCAGCCGCTGCTTGAGCGCGGCCCGCAGCAGAGCTTCTATCATGGACTACTGCTCCAGCTCCTTGCGGAGACGTTCGTTGTTGAGATGGAACGAACCCTCGGTGACCACCTCTTCGCCGGCGGCGAGGCCCGAAAGGACGGGGCGCTGACCGCCGATTTCCTTGCCCAATTTCACCGGCTTCAGGCGGAACCGGCCGTCGCCGGCCGGAACGAACGCGGCATCATGGTCACCGTCACGGACCACGGCTTCCGCCGGCAGCATGGGCAGGCGGCTCACCTTGCCGGAAATCAGCATGGTCGCCAGCATTTCGGGCTTGAGCGAGCCGTCCGGATTGGCGACCTCCATGCGGACGGTGACGGTGCGGGTCTCGGGATCGACAGTGGGCGCGATATAAACCAAATGGCCCTTGACACGGCGGTCCGACAATGCGGGGATTTCCGCTTCGACCTGTTGGCCGACACGAGCCCACTCGGCCTGCTGCTCGGGCACTTCGGCGACGATCCAGAGCTGCGACAGGTCGGCGACCACGAACAGGACGTCCGCCGGCTGGACCACCAGCCCCTGGCTGACATGGCGCTCCATCACGATGCCGTCGATGGAGGAGGCCACCGGTACCAGCGGCTGGATCGTCCGGTTCTTCTCCAGCACGGCGATGGATTCGTCCGACATACCGAGTACCTGCAACTGGTCGGCCATGGCGTTGTACTCGGTTTCCGCCTGGGACAGCTCGCTGGCGCGGCGCTGGAACTCCAACTCGCTGATCACGCCGGATTTGTAGAGCTTGCGCGCCCGTTCGACGATCACTGCGTGCAACTGTTTCTGGGCAAGCGCCTTGAGAAACGCCCTCTGGGTATCGGAAAACTCAGTGCTGTTCAGGACAGCGAGCTTCTGGCCCCGCTTCACGCGCTGCCCTACCGAGGCATCGATATGGGTGATGCGTCCCGTCACCGTCGCCCCGATGCGCGCAAGGCGGCTGAATTCTTCGATGCTGACCCGGCCCGGCACCCGCAGCGGCTCGTGCAGTTCGCCTTCGGACAGCACCGCGGTCCGCAAACGTTTCATGAGGTCTGGGGCAGCCACGACGACCGCGCTGTCCGGTTCCGTGGATTCCTGTGGAGTCGCGGCGGCTCCAGCTTCCGCCTGCACCGTTTCAGAGCGTTCGGGTTCGGGTTCGCCGTGGCAGGACCACAGAAAAACGGCGGCCCCGGCAAGCAGCGCCACACGTATCACATCAGCCAACACGAACCTCATATCGCCAACTCCTAAGAAAACCTGGAAAAATGAATTGCAGCCATCGTGCCATAACCCATTATATCCATGCCTGCGACGGCGTCCGGTATGTACGCGCCTTACCATGGTGCGAAAGCAGAGCACCCTTCCCTACGCCCGTCCGTCCAAAACGGGGCATCCTGTTGCGGAGCCCCGGCACGCGGAGTATCGTTACGGCGCCCCGCCCCACGCCTTCCACAGATGCGATATCTTTTCATAGCCACGCTGGTCTTCTTGGCCCTCGCCCTGCTCGCGCCGGTCGGATCGGCGGACTCCGCGGCGAATGCCTCGCTGAGCCTCAGGTCCGGACCGAACGTGACACGCCTGGTGCTCACAGGGCCGAAAGGTGCGAGCTTCAGCCTGCGGGCCGGACGCGCCGATCAGGTGATGGTTGCGATGGAGGGCGTCGAAGCGCTACCGGGACTGCCGAACCCAGTGGGAGACCGTTATGTCTCTGCCCTGCATACCCGCAACAAGGGCAAGGGCAAGCTCGAACTCATTGTGGAACTGCGCCCCGCAGCACAGTATCGGACCGCGCAGTCGATGACCGGCTTGGGGGGCCCCAGCCTGACCGTGGACTTCACGGCAGGCAAGGCGACGGCATCCCGCCCACCGCATGCCCCTGTGGCCGAAGCGGGAGACCGGCCGCTGCGCAAACGCTTCGTGGTCGCCGTGGACGCGGGTCACGGCGGGAAGGACACGGGTGCATTGGGCGCCGAAGGCAACCAGGAAAAAGACATTGTCCTGGCAATCGCCCGAAAACTGGAAGCCCTGCTGAAAGCCGAACCCGACATCCGTCCGGTCATGATCCGCCAGAATGACGAGTTCATCGAACTGCGGCAGCGTATGGAGCGGGCACGCAAGGAACGCGCCGATTTGTTCGTCTCCCTGCATGCCGACGCCTATAACGACCCCAATGCCAGAGGCGCGTCGGTATTTACTCTTTCGGAGCACGGCGCCACCAGCGAAGCCGCCCGCCGCCTGGCCGACCGTGAAAATGCAGCGGACCAGATCGGCGGCGTCGCCCTGCACGACAAGGATGAGGTCCTGGCCTCGGTGCTGCTCGACCTGACCCAGAACGCCACGCTGGAGGCCAGCGACCGGGCCGCAGCCAGCGTCCTTCGAGCGCTGCAAAAAACCCATGCAATCCATCAGCCGGGGATACAGAAAGCGGGTTTCGCCGTGTTGAAGTCGCCGGACGTGCCTTCGATCCTGGTGGAAACCGCCTTCATCTCGAATCCGGAGGAAGAGCTGAAACTGCGTTCCCCCGCTTACCAGGACCAGATCGCCGCCGCGATCGCCGAAGGAATTCGCACCTATTTGAAGCGTACCCGGCCCGCCACGGCCGCATCCGCCGGCCGGCCCGTCCGCCAGGAGGTCGCGGTGTCGGCAACCGAGAAAGCGGTCAAATAGCCCGCCGGTTCAGGTCTCGCCGCTCCGCTCGCGTTCACCCTGCACAACGACGAGCCCCAGCGCGATTGCGGCCATCCCGCCCGCCAGTATGGCGGCTCCCTCGACCGTACCGTCTGCGTAGCGTTCGTAATGGTGTACGGTCCCGCCGTAAATCAAGCGGAAGCTCCAGTCGACGAACATGTATATGAAGTAATAACCCACGATCCCGATGATCGCCGCCGTGGCGGGATTCCGCTTGCGGACCATGGCTCGGTGAAAGAACCAGACTCCAATGCCGAGAGCAACCAAGAGACTGAGCATGACACACCCTCCCCGATGTTGTAATGCCGGCCAGTCTATCGGGCCAATATTGCAGCGCCTTGACTCCGAACGGCTGCCGTCAAACGGCAAAACCTGCGTCGCCGCCGTGCGATAATGGCCCTCCACGAAAACCTCCGGCCTGCCGGTACGAACAGGCAGCCGCTTTCCGTCCCGGATGAAACCTCCCGATGAATTTGAGCGAGCTCGCAAAGCGCATTCCTGACGCAATACTAAGCGGCGATGCCGAGACCGGCTTCGATGGCGTATCGACCGACACCCGTGCCATCCGGCCCGGCTCGCTGTTCTTTGCCCTGCGGGGAGAACGCTTCGACGCCCATGACTTCATCCCCGATGCAGTGGATCAAGGCGTGGCGGCACTGGTCGTGGAACGGCGGATCGACACCAAAGTGCCGCAGATCGTCGTCCCGGACAGTCGGAGGGCGCTGGGTGCCGCCGCCGCCGCCTGGCGGGCGCAGTTCGACATCCCGCTGATCGCCGTCGCCGGCAGTAACGGCAAGACCACCGTCACCCAGATGATCGCAAGCATTCTGGCGGCCGCTTTCGGCGGGGAGCACCGCTTGGCGACGCGCGGCAACCTCAACAACGAAGTCGGACTGCCGCTGATGCTGTTCGAACTGACCGCTGGCCACCGGATTGCGGTGCTCGAGCTCGGCATGAATCATCCCGGGGAAATCGCCTACCTCGCGAGTCTCGCCCGGCCCACCGTGGCGCTGGTGACCAACGCCCAGCGCGAACACCAGGAATTCATGGCCAGCGTGGAGGCCACGGCTCACGAGAACGGGTCGGTAATCGCGGCGCTGCCGGCCGGCGGCACCGCCGTATTCCCGGCGGACGATGCCTGTGCGGGCATCTGGCGGGAACTGGCGGGAACTCGCCGGGTGATGGACTTCGCGCGCGCCGGAAAGGCGTCGGTCACCGGGAAGTTCAGCGCCGGCGCTGGCAGCACCGAAGTTTCGATCACGACTCCCGCCGGCGCCTGGCAAACCGCGCTCCCGCTCGCCGGCGAGCACAACGTCCACAATGCGCTGGCAGCGACGGCGGCTGCGTTGGCAGCCGGCGCACCTCCAGCGGCCATCCAGCAAGGCCTGGCATCCTTCCGGCCCGTCGCCGGCCGCGGCGTCCACCTGCAGACACGGACCGGCGCGAGGCTGATCGACGACACCTACAATGCCAATCCCGATTCCGTGCGGGCGGCGATCGACCTGCTCGCCGGCTTTCCATCACCCCGCATCCTGGCGCTTGGCGACATGGGGGAGGTCGGCCCGCAAGGCCCCGAGTTCCACCGCGAGATAGGCCAGTATGCGCGAATGCGCGACATCGACACTCTGCTCGGTCTGGGCGACCTGTGCTCCGAGGCGGTCCGGGCGTTCGGCGAGAACCGCGGCCGCCACTTCGGTTGCATGGACCAGCTCATCGAGGCGCTGGCGTCCACCGACCGTTCCGATGCCACGCTGCTGGTCAAAGGCTCCCGCTTCATGAGGATGGAACGCGCGGTCAAGGCGCTGGCAAAGCCCGAGTGATCCAGGAATTTCACCTTATCGGCACCCGGCATCCCGGAATGAATCCTGGCGCCCTATCTGGAATTTTCAAACGTATCTGCCAGGCGAGAGAATCGAATTGGGGTCGAGCGCCCGTTTGAGCTCACGCACGACTTGCCAGTAGGTACCGCCCTCCGCCGATAACCAACGCATGGTTTGGATGCCTACCCGATAAGGAAGAAATCCCGCTTCTTTTCCGGCTTCCAGCAAAGTCCAGTAGCAACGCTCGGCCCGATTACGATCCGGCTCGGAACTCGCATCGAAAATCAGAGGTATAGTGCTGTCGAAACATCGGTCCGACATACTGGTCAAGGTGATAAGCGGTTCCATCTCATGATCCCGCAGGATTCCTTCGGCCAGGGACAAATAGTCGGCGACGGCCTCCGGTTTCATCGGTATCAATGGGGCATACCAGATTAACCCGCAGGCATCGCGGGCGGGATCGAGCGGAAGCGCAGGGGCAGTCGATCGGTCTCGCAACCAATAGGCGAGAGGTAAGGCCATTTCGTTTGGCCGGCCGGCCACCAGTTCCATCAAGCGCTTGAGCGTCGCGACCGAAGCTCCAAACCTGTTGCCGAAACCGAACGGAATCCAGGAGGTGAACCTGCTCAGACGCTCCACCCAATTCAGGGAGACGAACTGCAGGAATCTGACCGGCGGCCGCAACCCCGAACGAAGCTCCTTTTGCGCGGCAGCCACTACGCCCGCCGTCCCATACAACGTCCCGAGTCCCGTCCAGGCGGGCACCCGGAACTTCTTGCGCAATTCCGCAACAAGCTCCGGTCGTACCAGGCCCCCCGTCCCAGGCAGCGCGCTGGAAATTTCCCCTGTCATCGCCAATACTTGATGCGCATTCATCAGCTTCACGCCGCCCACAACTCCCGGATAACGGACCAGTATCTCCCTCATCTGCGGAATAACCTCGCGAATCTGGCTTTCTTCCTCAATCGCGAACACGAAGATTTTTACGGTCTCCGGTTTGCGCGCCAAAGCCACGCTCATCCGTGTAACCACGCCTAGACCCGACTGAGTAAACAAACCGTCCAGATACGGACCAATGCCCCATTTGAATACCCGATCCAACGGCGCGCCCTTCAATTCCGAAAGCGCCGGACGATAGATCCTACCATCCGCCAAGACAGCTTCGAGGCTGGTAACGGCACTGAAGTGATCCGAATAGGGCGCAATGCCGTACCCACGCTCCAGGGCATTACCGATGATGCTGCACTGGGGCCCAGCGCCGGTTACCGGAACCATGTAAGGATGGTTCCCGCGCTCAAGGAAATCGGCCAGCATACCCTGGGTCACGCCGGGCTCCAGCGTGACCACACCCGACTCCGGGTCGAAATCCAGAATGCGGTTCAATCCCGACAAATCCAGGACTACGCATCCGTCTTCCACTGGCAAAGCAGTCCCATAACCCCAATTGCGACCCGTACTGATAGCATAGAGGGGAATGGAACAGAGATTCGCAATGGCCAGAATTGCTGGAATATCGCCACCGCCGGATGGCCGGACTGCTCCAAGAATGCGCCGGTTCTCACCCGTGGTACAGCGCCCATATTCCCCTTGGGCTTCACTCTCGCCCAAGACCCCACCTTCTCCTACAATACTGGCCCACTGCTTAAACGCGTCTTCTAATTCCATCGTCCAGCGGTCCTCTGCATTCAAATATACTGACCTTTTCGAAGAGCTTCTTATTGGGGTCTCCCAAAATGGCCGATGATAAGTGGAAGATGCCTCAGCATGACGCCATGATCGATTGTCATTAGGCAAAATCATTTCGCGCATTTACCAAGAGCAAAGAAAGCAATGCCATATACCGCCCCTCACCCCGGACCTTTCCCTGAAGGAGAGAGATGTATGCGACATCCCTCTCCTTATAATTAGTAAAATGGCCCTTTATGCGCCCGCCATCAACCAAGAATTTATCCCAATTCCGTACTGACGGGTAGGCTCTGGGATTTTTATATCACCCTTATTCACGAACCCCCATATATCTGGCCGAGACTGTCGCAATCCCGCCAGAACATCTGATACTGCGCCCGCGCACGGAATTCTATCTCCGTGATAATTGGCGACTGGCCCCACCTGCGTCAACACCACCCCCAACCCTTTAAGCAGTCTTAACAATTGCGGTTCCATCACAGCCACCCAATAAGTAACGTTCTGCGCGTAACTCATAATAAAAATAGCCTGAAGCAGTCCTAACGTCATTAATGGCATTAAGCTTCGCCTCTCTTCACGAAAGCTTGATACACCAGCCATTTCGGAGACGCCATGGACATTATGGCGTTCATATAAACGCCTGCGAAATTGCTTTGAAACCGCGAAACGGGATATTTCGGCAATCTGCTCGCGAGGAACATGCGACAGTTTCTGACGAAAGGCGGAATCGATTTGACAATTTAATTCCACTGGCAGCAGACCGTTCTCGATGTCCTGGTTAGGTCTTATAAGACGCACGGTCCCGGCCACTTCCCGTGTGGCGCGATGACGCAACAGCGCATGAGCCGACCCTTGATCGAACTCGTCTTTTTCCAGGCCATCTTGGAAATTTCTTGGATTTTCGTACTCACACTCTTGACAGTATATCTGATATCTAAGAGACATTACCTCTCGAATCAGCTCCGGCGTGTCAGCCAATTCCACATAAAAATACTCGAAGAATCTTTCCCTCCAGCCATCCATACCATCCTCCCAGCCGCTGTCAAGACATTCGCCAAAACCAGGATTGCAGGCAATCCTCATTGCTGGCTCGGTTTAGTGCTTGTGATAAATCGAGAGAATGGCCGCTGTCCTCGCCATTCAGAGCAGAGCACTTACGATACTGCAACCCACAAGGAACGGGAAATCATTGCGTCACGGGCGTCAAATTAACAGATGCTTGTTACTCTTGAACGATAGCCGGGTTACCGTTTCATTGCGTTTTCCCGCAACCAGCGACTGGCGACTGACTGTACGCACCGTACTCTTGAGAGCATCGGGATGCACATGCTTCGATGTCAATGGCGACACCAGCGCCTCCTCCACGTAACTGGAGTCATATTTGAATAAGCCAAGACAGGTTACGTTGATAATATTCCAAGATCATTCAGATAACCCTTCGTAATTAACCAATACCTGGACATTAAACCAGTTCTTTTGAGATCAAACTCTAACCTGTAAAGTAGACGAAGGCGAGGCTACGAACGATCCGAAAACCTCGCCTTTTATATGCATCAATACTGGAATTCCCCTTGTAAAATAGGCGCGGAATCTACCGATACGGCGGCGACATCTCCGCCATTTACCACTGGCACGACCTTGGCGGCGCTGGTTCCTTCCGTGCATCTGCCAATCTTGGCCGTCACTTTTCCCGAACCGCCGGGCTGGAGTGGAACGTTCACCGTCCCGGACGCGGTGCCCGTCGAAGTATTACCTCCGGCACTCGCGCTGGAACCGGACCTATAGGATACGTCTTCGTCCCTATAGGACACGTCTACGGCGTAGCTCGCGTACTGTAGTCTCGTGCCGTCCGGCTGGTCCTTCCAGGAAATCGCGCTGATCGGGAGAGTGCAGGAAAATTTTCTCCCAACAGTTGACATTGTCAGCACGACGGAAGCACTCGTCGCCGCCATCTGGTCGGCCAATACCCGGCCGTCAAGCGGTAGCGTCACCGTGGCAACGAACGTGCTGGACGCGGTTACTCTCCTGCCGGTCTTGGAGTTCGTGAAGGTGGACGTAGCGCTCCCCGTCCCCACCTCACCCGTGAGGTCTGCGGTAAGTAATCTCGTTTGAGTCGCGGCAAGCGCGGATTCGCCCGCCATGAGCGCCAAAGCCATGGAAAATACGATCGCTTTGGAAGCAGATTTGGTGTTCATACAATATCTCCTTTTTTCGGTAAAATCGGATCAATTTTCAAACACGTCTTCTGGAAAGGGATTTCACTTGAGCGGAGCAAACCCTCGATATTCAGGCTAGTTTACAATCGGCACATGTCAAGGGAGGCAATTGAAGGCGGCAGACATTCTTTCCCGGACCGCCGGCGCCACTGCAGGGTTTATCGCCTTAAGAACCGGTCTAGAAAAAATTCAGGCGCATTTAGCTTGCTCAAACCTCCAATGATCTGCAGGTTCTGGTTCACCTTCGTCCTGTCCGTCGGACTTGCACACGCCGCTCGGCCCGCAACCGCTCAAGCCGCATTCATTGCTGACCGCAGTTGCCCTGCCTACGTCTCGAAGAACAAGCAGACCAACCCGGATGGCGCCCGCATCGCTGCGGGACAAGCTTATCCGGTGATCGAAGCCAACAGGCCGGATGGCGCCGACTGGTACAGGCTCCGACTGCCAGCGGCCAACCCGCCCGAGCGCTGGGTCAGCCGGGACTGCGGCCGGCTGGCGCCGGACGCGGCTGCCGAACCGGCCGGAAAGCGATGCGATCTTGCGGGACAAGCTGATGCTTACGTGCTGGCGCTGAGCTGGCAGCCGGCCTTCTGCCAGCTCAATCCCGACAAGCCGGAATGCCGCGTTGCCGATCCGGCGGGCTACCCCGCCCGCAATTTCAGCCTGCACGGGCTGTGGCCGAACAACGCGAACTGCGGGACGGACTACGGCTTTTGCGGGGAGGTGAAGCAGCCCAGACGCGACTTCTGCGACTATCCCCCCGTCGCCCTCGGACCCGCCGGGAAGGCCGCTCTGGCCGAGGTCATGCCCGGATCCGCATCCTGCCTGGAACGCCACGAATGGCATAAGCACGGCACCTGCCAGACCGTATGGTCGAGCGATGTCTATTTCGCCCTGGCCGCCGACCTGACCCGACAGTTCAACGGCTCCGGGATTGCCGAGTTTGCCGCGGCCGGTATCGGACGAACGGTGCGCACGGAAGATTTTCTCGCTAGACTGGATGCAGTCTTGGGCACGGGCACCCGCGACCGGATTTGGCTGAACTGTGAGCGCGGAATGCTGATCGAGGTACGCGTAAACCTGCCTCCCGAAATTGAACCCGGCGCCGGACTCGGATCCCTGCTTCCGCTCGCCGGCAAACGCGGCGGGTCGAGCTGCGGAAACAGCTTCCGGCTGGACCCGATGGGACGCCAGCCCCTATCCAGAATCGAAACAGGAGGCTGACATGATGCGTCTGGTCGTTGCGATGTTCGGCATGCTCATCGCCTCGTTCGGGGCTTTCGGGCTGATCAGGCCGGCGGATTTCGTCGGGCTCGCCCGGAATTTCTGGGCGACGCCGAAAGGCGTGCATTATGCCGCCGTGCTGCGCCTGGCACTCGGCATCGCCCTGCTCCTGGCTGCCGCCGATTCGGCCTACCCCCGCACGCTCGCCGCGCTCGGCTATCTGTCCCTGGCCGGTGCCGCGATCATCGCCTTCCTCGGCCACGCCCGGCTCGCGAAGGTCGTCGAATGGTGGGCCCAACAGCCGGAGACCGTCATCCGCCTCTGGGGGCTCATCGCCCTCGCCTTCGGAGTCTTTCTCGTTTCTGCAATACGCTGACGACTCCGATCCGGCTACTATAGCGGCGACGCGGAGCCCAGGGCGCGCTCGATCCCTACGACCATCATTCACCAAGGAGTCCACGAATGGCAGAACTGATCTCGATCGTCTACCCCGACGAATTCCGCGCGGCCGAAGTGATGGCCACGCTCAAGCGCCTACAGCGCGGCTACCTGGTCGATCTGGAAGACGCATGCGTCGTGGTACGCGACAAGGAATCGGGCAAGATCAAACTCCATCAGTCGGTGGACCTCACCACCATCGGCGCCACTTCCGGCGCGCTTTGGGGCGCGCTGATCGGCCTCATTTTCCTCTCGCCGCTGGCGGGCATGGCGGTCGGCGCCGCCGCGGGCGCGATCGGCGGTTCGTTGAGCGATTACGGCATCGATGACGGATTCATCAAGAACCTCAGCGAGAAGATGCGGCCCGGCACCTCCGCCATCTTCATGGCGCTCCGCAACATCACGCGGGACAAAGTCGAACCCGAACTGGCCCGGTTCGGGGGCGAGATTCTCTATACCAGCCTGCCCAAGGAAAGCGAGGAAGCGCTGCAGCAACTCCTCGCCGAACACCGCTCGGCCAATCTGTCCGCCTGAGCCCCGGCGGCGGACGGCCGCAGCTGCGGCCCCGCCCGCCTTTCCCGTTCATCCCGCAATTTTCGACCCGCCGTGCTGAAGCAGCTTTTCCTATCCGTCCTCGCCGTCCTGGTTCTGTTCGAGGAATGGCTCTGGGATCTCCTGACCGTTCTCGGCCAAGGGCTCTCCCGCCTGCTGCAATTGGAGCGCTTCGACGTCTGGCTTTCGCAGGCTTCTCCGAAGCAGGCGCTGACGGCCTTCGCCATCCCTCTGGCCGTGGTCGCGCCGCTCAACGTCGGCGCGGTGATCCTCATGGTTCACGGCGCGATGACCGCCGGCATCCTGGTGGAAATTGCCGCCAAACTGCTCGGAACGCTGCTGATCGCACGGGTCTTCAGGCTGACGCGACCAGCTCTTATGTCGTTCTCCTGGTTCGCCCGGCTATACGAATCCATCATGCGGCTGCTGCGTTGGGCGCACGCGCTGGTCCAGGAATCGCAGCTCTACCGCTCGGCGCTTGCCTTCAAGAAAGCCATGAAGCGCTACAGTCGGAAGGTGCTGGAAGGCTGACAAAACGCCGATACCCCCGTTGCGGCGGTTTCAACGACCGGGAACGAATCGAGGATATCGCCGTCGGCACATTTCCGGCTAAACTGCATTTGCGCCCATTCGGCAAGCGGCTCATCCAACAAGGAAAGTTCGGATATTTCAGCCGGGCCGCACAACCCAGCCCGGCATTTCCCGCCAATCGGAGGATTCGGCAATGCTGAAGACCATCGACATCCTGCTAGGGATTTCCGTCGTTATGCTCATCGCCAGCATGGCGGTGACCGTGCTGACGCAGCTCATCTCCGATTTAGCAAACACGCGGGGGAAGCATCTCTCACGCGGGCTGGCCGACCTGCTGCGGCAAATCGATCCCAGCCTGAGCCGCGAGATGGCGGAGCAGGTATCCCGCGCCGTGCTGACCCACCCCATGATCAGCCGCGCGGGACAGAGGCTGGGCGCCACCATACATCGCGAGGAACTCACCAAGCTGCTGCTGGACATAGCGAGCGGCCAGACGCCGAGGGACGACAGGAATCGCTTGTCCGACTCCGCCAGGCAGATTCTCGTCAAGACGCTGGAAAGGAACGGCATCGAGGACCCCGCCGCCACGCTCGAAAACGTCCGCGCCTATGCCCTGCAGCTCGAACTGAGCCGTCCCGAGCTCGCGACCAACGTGCGCCACAACATGGCGCTGCTGCAAGAGGCCAACAGCCGCCTGGTGGCCAAGATCAACGGCTGGTTCGACCAGACCATCGACCGGGTTTCCGAACGTTTTACCGCCAGTACGCGGCTGATTACGGTAGCCTGTTCGATCGTCGTGGTCTCCGCGATTCAGCTCGACACCATCGACATCATCAACCGGCTGTCCGTCGACGAAGGACTCAGGAACGCCTTGGTCCAAAAGGCTTTGGAGCTGGACCAGCGTCCGCGCGACGCCGGTAAACCGGGCGAGGCCGCCAGGCCAAAGACCCCGGCTCAGCCGCCCGGCAACACCGTTCCCGCCCCGAATCCGCACACAAAAGGACCCGATGGCACAACTGCCGTTGCGGCCCGGACAGAGGAGCCCAAAGGCAAACCCTCGGTCGCTCCGACCGCGCCGGCAGGCATGGCGGCACAGCCGTCCTCAGTTATCTCCCAGGTCGCCATGGCCACTCCGGTCGGCGTCAGAACCGACCTGGCGTATCTGCAAGATCTCGGCCTCATCAACGTCCTGGGCAGCAGCAAGGGATGGCTGGGACGATGGCGCGAGGTCAATCCGATCGGCATGATTCTCTCGGTGTTTCTCCTCAGCCTCGGGGCGCCTTTCTGGTACGCTGCGCTGCAGAACCTGCTCAAGCTTCGCGGCGTCCTGGCGGTGAAGGATGACGAACAGCGGCGCGAGCGGCAGAGCCCTCAGACGTCTGCAGACCAGTCCGCCGGGAGTACGCCGGCCGTACCGCCACTCACCGGCGAGCGCGGCATACTGGGATAGGAGAGCCTGCCATGCTCAAACAATGGATCGGCTGCCCGCCGGACAACTTCACCCGAGGCCGGCGCGGCCAGGAGCCCCAGGCCGTCGTCATCCACGCCTACCCCAGCCTGGAAGCCGCCGACGCCCTATTCGCCAACCCCAAGTCCAGCGAATCCTGTCACTACGTCGTGGCCCCCGGCGGCCTGATCCATCAGTACGTGGACGAAGCGGACACGGCCTATCACGCTGGCCTGGTCGTCAACCCGAGTTGGGCGCTGTATCGCCGGGGCATCAACCCCAACCTGATGACGATAGGCGTCGCCGCCGCCGTCGGGCCGGGCGAAAACTGGTCAGAGGAGATGTACGGCGCCACTGCGGAACTGATACGGGAGATAGCCGCGTACTGGGGTTTCCCGGCGGACGCGGAGCACGTCGTGCTGCACGCGGAGATACGGGCTTCGCGCGACTGCACCGGCCACGGATTCGACCGCGCCGAACTGCTGAAACGGGTCGCCTCCCAGCCCGCCCCGGCCCGGCCGGCGCCCGGTTCGACTCCGCCCACTACAAATTTGGAGCAGAGCTTCGTGCGGCTCCTCGGAGCCGCAAATCTCCGCGAAGGCGCGCCGAACACCCGCGCCCGCATCCTTCGCACCCTGCCGCCAGGCACCGACGTGGCGGTCACGGGCTTCACCGACCGCGGCGAACGGATCGAAGGGAACGCCGTCTGGTACGAAACGCAGGAAAACGCCTTTCTCTGGGCGGGCGCCACCGACACCCCGCAGCCACTGGCGCCGGCTCCACGGCCGGCGCCGGCCGCACCGCCGTCGCCGCTGCCGGAATCAGGCATCGAGTGCGGGATTCTCCGGATCGACACCCTGTTCCGAGGGCAAGGCGGCGCTGCCATCGGCAGCCCCGAGCCGGCGGGCGATGCCGTCGGCGCCATCCAGGATCTGCTGTCGGGCCACGGCCACACCGGCCTGCCCGGCCTCCTCTCCACCGCCTACGGACGGTTCGGCAGCAAGACCGCAGCAGCACTGCAAAGCTTCCAGACCCATCACGGGCTTCCCGCTTCGGGCGAAGTCGATACTGCGACCCTGCGGGCTCTGGCAAGAACACCCGCGAGCAAGCCCAGGATTTCCCAAGCCTACCTCAGTCTGGTTCTGGGCTTGCCTTATCGAGGCCTGCACAAGATTCTGAGTATCGTCGCGCAGATGGAAGGGGTGGGAAAATTCGGCGCGCTCAATCTCAACACCGACGCCGCCGGTCTGTCCTACGGCATCATCCAATGGGCCCAGCGTCCGGGCCGTCTGCCGGAATTGCTGCGGGCGTTTTCCGCCGCCGACCGGGAACGTTACATCGAAATCTTCGGCGACGGTAACGCCCGTCTGGCCGACGGTCTCATCGCTTATACCAGCAGGGCCAACGGCGGTGTAGATGCCCGAACCGGGCTCACTCTCGAACCGGCGTTCGATCTCATCCGTTCGCCCTGGACCGGACGCTTCGAAAAGGCCACGCTTCACCTACCCTTTCAACTGGCCCAGGTCCAAACCGCCGCCAACGCCTTCCGCCAGTCTCTCAAGAAGATGCAGGGCTACGCTCGGAACCTCCGCACGGAACGCGGCGTCGCCTTCATGCTGGATGTCGCCAACCAGTTTGGCGACGGCGGCCTGAAGAAGCTCTACCTGGCGGCTCAGCGCGAGGACATGTCCGAAATGGACCTTCTGGAAGCCATCGCCGACGAAAGCGTGGAGCGCATGCCGGACAAATTCAAACAAGGTGTCCGGGCCAGACGCGACGGCTTTCTCCAAACGGCTCGACTGTCCGACGACGCCGTCGACATGGATAGCATGGGATAAGTCTAGGGTCCGCCGCTGGGCCTTCGGACGGATTTCGCTAAGGGGTCGGCTCTTGATCTCGAATCCGCCAAGATAGCGCTCGAACCGGCGGCTTGCACTGCCTGTGATACATAACAGCTGTCGAATGCTGCTTTGTTTACCTAGAATAAACGTCAAGCATGGACGTCATAAGAAACTCTGATACTAAAATGGATTGGATTCGGTATAATTTATCCAACCTCAACGGAACGATGCGGTGCGGCTTAACCAGTGATGGTTGTTGCGCAGTTTTTGTTCTCCTCCTCCTGGGCGACTCCTAAGGTCGCCTTATCCACCCTCCCTGGCGGGCATAAGAAAGCCCGCCAGGGGCGGGCTTTTTTAGCGTTTTTTATTATTTTTGTTGTTTCAACGCTATCGCCGAGTTTACCTGCGAAGCGCATCGGTAGTTGCGTTATTGTTGTAATTATCAGCTGCCCCGAAGGGCTCTCCTCCTCATTGACGACTCTCTCTGAGGCCCCATCCCTGACGGCTGGGCAAAGTATAGCGGAAAAGTTCCCAGTGTCCAGATATTTTTACAAATTTGAAACAACCTCTTTCCTGAAGAATTTCACGCTTATAATTCAATACGTTGAGCCAGGACCAGGCATCGAAGAACGCCATTTCCCAGTCCGATACCGGGTAATTTTTCCGTCGACACATTACTTGTACACGACGTCGACCCGACCACTGCCGACGCATTTTCGCAGGCGACCGATCAACTCGTCCCGGGGTTGAACCCGCCAGCGCTCGCCGAGCCGAAGCAGGGTCCGAGCGCCTCTCCCCAAGTAGGCGATATGGACGGGACAGCCGCCTCCGGCGAACTGGTCCAGCAAGGTCTTTAATTCGGTCAGGAATGTCTGAGGGACGCCATCGGCTGCGCTCGCGGCGGGCCATTCGATCCGGAGACAGCGGGCATAATGCGCCCGTGCCTCCTCAATGCTGAAAATCCGTTCGGCGGTGATGCGGGTCTGCCCGGCATACTCGTCGAATCCCAGCGTCCCCTCGGCGACGACGAGGCCGTCTTTCGCCAGATGGTGCCCGTCGCGTTGGAAGGTCTCCGTGTAGACGGCCAGCTCCATACGCCCGGTGCGGTCGTCCAACGCGACGAAGCCCATCTTCTGGCCGTTGCGGGTGAGGCGGGTGCGGATGTCGACGATCAAACCCGCCACCACTACCCGAGTTTCCCCCCGGCTGCCCTCGCCCTCTCCCATGATCGGTCCGAGCCGGGTGGTGACGATCTGCTCAAGTTCGCGCTCGTGCGGCGTGATCGGATGGCCGGTGAGGTACAGCCCCAGGGTGGCTTTTTCCTGGGCCAGCCGCTCCGCTTCGGTCCAGGGCTCGACCTCGGCCGAAATCAGGCTTGCGCCCGCGGCCAAGGGATTTTCCGCCATGAAATCGCCGAAAAGATCGTCCTGACCGGCCGCACTCATGGCGCCGTGCTGTTCCGCAGCCTTCAGCGCATCCGGCAAAGCAGCGAACAAGGCAGCCCGGTTCCGGTCGAAACAATCGAGCACGCCAGCCCGGATCATCGCTTCCAGCACGCGCCGATTGGCTTTTCTGAGGTCGATGCGCCGGCACAGGTCGAGCAGATCGGCGAACGGCCCGTTTTTCCCCCGCTCCTGCAGGATGTCTTCGATCGCAGTCTCGCCCACGCCCTTGACCGCGCCCAGGCCATATAGGATCTCCCGCCGGCTCTGGACGGTGAAACGGTATTCGGAGAGATTGACGTTGGGCGGCTGGATGGCCAGCTTCATCCCGCGGCACTCGTCGATCAGCACCACGACCTTGTCGGTGTTATCCATGTCGGCGGACAGGACGGCGGCCATGAATTCGGCCGGATAATGCGACTTGAGCCACGCCGTCTGGTACGACACCAGGGCGTAGGCGGCTGAGTGGGATTTGTTGAAGCCGTAGCCGGCGAACTTCTCCATCAAGTCGAAGATGTACGAAGATATGGCCTGATCCACTCCCTGCTCGGTAGAGCCGGCGACGAAGATTTCGCGCTGCTTCGCCATCTCCTCCGGCTTCTTCTTGCCCATGGCGCGCCGCAGCAGGTCGGCGCCGCCCAGGGTGTAGCCGGCCATGTCGCGGGCGATTTGCATCACCTGCTCCTGGTACAGGATGACGCCGTTGGTCGGCTTGAGGATGGGCTCAAGCACCGGATGCGGATATTCCGCCTTGGTCCGGCCATGCTTGACGTTGATGTAATCGTCCACCATGCCCGATTGCAACGGGCCGGGGCGGAACAGCGCGACCAGGGCGATGATGTCTTCGAAGCAGTCCGGTTTTAGGCGCTTGATCAAGTCCTTCATCCCGCGCGATTCGAGCTGGAACACGGCGGTGGTCGCGCAGCGCCCCAGCAGCTCGTAGGCCTTGGGATCATCGAGCGGAATCCGGTTGATGTCGACCGGCTCCTCCCCAGCCGTTCGGCGCTTTCCGTTGATGTCGGCCAGCGCCCAATCGATGATGGTCAGCGTGCGCAACCCCAGGAAGTCGAACTTGACCAGGCCGACCGCTTCCACATCGTCCTTGTCGAACTGGGTCACCAGGTTGCCGCCGCCCGGCTCGCAGTACAGCGGGCTGAAATCGATCAGCCGGGACGGTGCGATCACCACGCCGCCCGCGTGCTTGCCCGGATTGCGGGTGATGCCTTCGAGCGACTGGGCCAGGTCGAGCAGGGCCTTGACCTCCTCGTCCTCCTGGTACAGCTTGCGCAGGTCTTCGCTGTCGTCCAGCGCCTTACTGAGGGTGATGCCGAGCTCGAACGGAATCAGCTTGGCGATGCGGTCGACGAAGCCGTACGGGTGGCCCAGCACGCGGCCGACGTCGCGCACCACGGCCTTGGCCGCCATGCTGCCGTAGGTGATGATCTGGGACACCTTGTCGCGGCCGTATTTGCGGGCGACGTAGTCGATCACCTCGTCGCGCCGCTCCATGCAGAAGTCGACGTCGAAGTCGGGCATGGAGACGCGCTCGGGATTCAGGAAGCGTTCGAACAGCAGCTCGAATTCGATCGGGTCGAGGTCGGTGATCTTGAGCGCATAGGCCACCAGCGACCCGGCGCCGGAACCGCGTCCCGGCCCCACCGGAATACCCTGGCTCTTGGCCCACTGGATGAAATCGGCAACGATCAGGAAGTAGCCCGGAAAGCCCATTTCCCTGATCACCGAGAGCTCCAGTTCGAGCCGTTGCCGGTAAGTTTCGGTCCGCGCCTCCAGCGGCCCTCGGCCGGACGGCGGACGCACGGCCAGCCGCTCCTTAAGCCCGTCGCGCGATTGCTGGATGAAGAAGTCGTCCGGCGTCATGCCTTCCGGCACCGGGAAATCCGGCAGGAAGTTCTTTCCCAGTGTCAGGCCGAGGTTGCAACGGCGCGCAATCTCGACGCTGTTTTCCAGTGCCTCGGGGAGATCGGCGAACAGCGCCAGCATCTCCTCCTCGCTGCGCAGATATTGCTGTTCGCTGTAATCGCGTGGCCGGCGCGGGTCGTCCAAGACCCGCCCCTGGTAGATGCAAACCCGGGCCTCGTGAGCCTCGAAATCCTTGGCCGAAATGAAGCGGACGTCGTTGGTCGCCACCACCGGCAGTTCGAACCGGGCAGCCAACTCCACCGCCGAGTCGATGTAGCGCTCCTCACTGGCGCGGCCGGTCCGGCACAGTTCCAGGTAGAAGCGGTTCCGGAACACCCCGCCCCAGTACTCCGCCAGCCGCTCGGCCTCCGCCGCATTGCCGCCGATCAAAGCCTGGCCGATGGCGCCTTCGCGCCCGCCGGAGAGCGCGATCAGGCCGGAATTCCGGTCCGCCAGCCATTCCGGCAACAGCATGGGAACGCCCTGGTGCTGGTTTTCCTGGTAACAGCGCGAGATCAGCTCGGTCAGCGCCAGATAGCCTTCCTCGTTCTGGACCAGCAGGGTGAGCCGGTGCGGAGCGCCGGCTTCCTGCGGATTCTGGACCCACACGTCGGCGCCCGCGATCGGCTTGATCCCGGCGCCCATGGCCGCCTTGTAGAACTTGACCAAGGAAAACAGGTTGGACTGGTCGGTCACCGCCACGGCCGGCATGCCGAGCTCGGCCAGCTTCTTGACCAGCGGCTTGATCCGGACCACCCCGTCGACCAGGGAATATTCAGTATGAACCCGGAGATGGACGAACTTAGGCTCCATGGAAGACTGCCGCCAAGTATTTCGATAGGAAAGATTGGTTAAGAAACGCTGCGCGAAGCTTGTTTAGATGTGGGTTTTCGGACCCACGGCCGACATACTTTCTTTTGTGCGGCCAAAAGAAAGTACGCAAAGAAAAGGCCGCCCGACTGCCGCGAAAGCCCTTGCGCTTCTCGCTTGCCAAGCGGGGTCGACAGAAGGGGCTTCCATGCCCCTCTGTCGACGCGCCGCCTCCTTGCGGCGCCCCTACGGGCTGATCCGCTCGGCAAGCTGCGATGCTCAGCGCGGCTGAATGGGATTTCAAGAGCAAGAGCGAAAACGGCCCCGCTTCGCGGGGCCTACGCTTAGCCGACTTTATCGACCGGCAAGATCAGCCAAACAAAGCTCCAGCGCCTGTTCCCAGCCCGGAGGCACAATGCCGAACCGCTCCTCAAGCTTCCCCAAATCCAGGACCGAATAAGCCGGCCGCTTGGCGGGAGTCGGATACTCCGAAGTCGGGATGGCCTCGACCCGGGCCGCGGTGCCGGGGAGCAATCCGGCGGCCACGGCCCGCTCCCGAATGGCGCAGGCGAAGCCGTACCAGCTCGTCTGGCCGCTGCAGGTGAGGTGGTAGATACCGCTATCCGCCAGATCAGGCACGCCGGACCGCATCGATTGAGCCACCAGAATCGCAGTCGCCTCGGCGATCATCCGCACCCAGGTCGGCGCGCCGAGCTGATCGTCGATTACCCGCACCAGCTCGCGTTCGGCCATGAGCCGCAGCATGGTCTTCATGAAGTTCTGACCGCGTACGCCGTAGACCCAAGCGGTGCGGAGGATGACATGGGTGGCGCCGGATGCGGCGATGGCCTGCTCCCCGGCGAGCTTGCTGCGGCCGTAGACGTTCTGCGGGCCGACCGGATCGTCCTCCCGATACGGCACGGCGCCGTCGCCGGGAAAGACGTAGTCGGTCGAATAATGTATCAGGCCTACGCCCAAACGCGCCGCTTCCGCCGCCAGCAACGCCGGCGCCTCGGCGTTCGCCTTCCAGACCAGCTCCGGCTCCTGCTCGGCCCGATCGACCGCGGTATAGGCTGCTGCGTTGACGATCAGATCGGGCCGGACGGCTCGTACCACGGCGGCAACGGCACCGGGCTCGGCCAGATCGATAGCCGGTTCCGAATGGCGATCGAGCGCGACGACCTCGCCGAAACAGGCGAGCGTTCGCCGGAGTTCCCAGGCCAGCTGCCCGGCTCTGCCTACGATCAATACCTTCATGGATAAACCGGCAGCCTGTCCTGCGGGACGTCCCGGAGCAGCAAGGCGTCCCGATCCTTGACCGAGAGCTCGGGCGCGAACGCCAGCGGCCAGGCAATGCCAATGTCGGGATCATCCCAGCGCAGCGAACAATCCGCGGACGGATCGTAATACTCGGTGCACTTGTAGGCGAACATGGCGGCCTCGCTCAGCACGCAGAAACCATGGGCGAAACCTTCCGGCACGTACATCTGCAGATGGTTTTCCGCCGACAGCACCGTGCCGAACCAGCGGCCGAATTGGGGCGATCCGCGCCGGATGTCCACCGCCACGTCGAATACTTCGCCCTGCAGCACTTGCACGAGCTTGCCCTGGGGGCGGGGATTCTGGAAATGCAGGCCCCGCAGGATGCCCTTGCGCGAACAGGACAGATTGTCCTGTACGAAGTCGCCGGGCAATCCTGCGTCCTGGTAACGCTGGCGACTCCAGGTTTCCTTGAAATAGCCGCGGGCATCGCCGAACACCTTGGGCGAAATCAGCACCACGCCCGGCAAGGAGGTCTGTTCGACTTTCAAACCGGCATCCCCCCTTCGATCAGCCGGCGCAGATAGGCACCATAGCCGCTCTTGCCCAGATTGTCGGCCAGCCGGCCGACTTCTTCCGCATTGATCCAACCCTTGTTCAGCGCGATTTCCTCGGGACAGCAAATCTTAAGGCCCTGCCGCTCCTCGATGGTCTGGATGAAATTGGAGGCCTGCAGGAGCGAGTCGTGGGTGCCTGTATCCAGCCAGGCGACACCGCGCCCCATCTTCTGGATGTGCAACTGGCCTTGCTCCAGGTAAAGCCGGTTGATGTCGGTGATTTCCAGTTCGCCACGCGCCGAGGGCTGGAGCGTCGCCGCCATGTCCGCGACCTGTCGGTCGTAGAAATAAAGTCCGGTGACGGCATAATTCGACTTGGGTCGGGCGGGCTTTTCCTCGACACCGATCACCCGGCCGGTCGCGTCGAATTCGGCGACGCCATAGCGCTCGGGATCGCGCACCCAGTACCCGAACACCGTGGCCCCTTCTTCCCGTGCCGTGGCGTCGGACAGGAACTCCTGAAAATCGTGGCCGTAAAAGATATTGTCGCCGAGAATCAGACAACTGCGGCGGCCGTCGATGAAATGGCGGCCGATGAGAAAAGCCTGCGCGAGGCCTTCCGGCTTCGGCTGGGCGGCGTAGGTGATGCTGACGCCCCACTGCGCTCCATCGCCGAGCAGGGCCTGGAACAGCGCGGCATCATGCGGCGTGGTGATCACCAGGATTTCCCGGATACCGGCCAGCATCAGCACCGACAAGGGGTAGTAGATCATCGGCTTGTCGTAGACCGGCAGCAACTGCTTGCTGACTACATGGGTCAGCGGATACAGCCGGGTGCCGGAGCCGCCGGCCAGGATGATGCCGCGGATACTGCTCATTCCGACTCCTTGGCGCTCTCGACGCCCAGACGCTCGCCGCCGTAGCTGCCGGATTTGACGTGCTCCACCCAGTCGCCGTTGTCGAGATACCAGCGCACCGTCTTGCGCAGGCCGGTCTCGAAGGTTTCTTCGGGCTGCCAGCCCAGTTCGCGGCCGATCTTGCTAGCATCGATGGCGTAGCGCAGATCGTGGCCGGGCCGGTCCTGCACGAACTGGATCAGCCGGCGGTGCGGTTTGTGGGGCGAAGCTGGCAGGAATTCGTCGAGCAGGGCGCAGATCGTCTCAACCACCTCGATGTTGGTCTTTTCATTGTTGCCGCCGACGTTGTAGACCTCGCCCGGCCGGCCGCCGGCCAGGACAGTTTCGATCGCCCGGCAATGGTCTTCCACGTAGAGCCAGTCGCGGACGTTGGTACCCGCGCCGTATACCGGCAGCGGCAGGCCCTGGAGCGCGTGATCGATCATCAGGGGAATCAGTTTCTCCGGGAACTGGTACGGCCCGTAGTTGTTCGAGCAGTTGGTGGTCAGCACCGGCAGGCCGTAGGTGTGGAAATAGGCTCGCACCAAGTGGTCGGAACCGGCCTTGGACGCCGAATACGGGGAGTTGGGCCGGTACGGCGTCTCCTCCGTGAATTTGCCGGTCGCGCCCAGCGTACCGTAGACCTCGTCGGTGGAGACATGCAGGAACCGGAACGCTTTCCGGCGCTCGTCGTCCAGCTGGCGCCAGTACCAGCGCGTGGCCTCCAGCAGCTCGAAAGTGCCGGTGACGTTGGTGTGGACGAAAGCGTCCGGGCCGTCGATCGAGCGGTCGACGTGGGTCTCTGCGGCGAAATTGACGATCGCATCGGGCTGATAGCGCTCCAGCAGGTATTCGACCAGCTCGCGGTCGCCGATCGAGCCCAGCACGAAGTCGTGGTTCGGATTGTCCTCGACTTCGGCGAGGGTACGCAGATTGCCGGAATAGGTCAGCGCATCCAGGTTGACGACCTCGACGCCGCCCCGCTGCATCTGCCTGAGCACGAAATTGCCGCCGATGAATCCGGCTCCGCCGGTAACGAGTAAGGTTTTCACTGGGTTCAAGCGCCGCCTTTACGCTGCATCATGCCTTTGGAAGGGTTGTAGCCGACGATCGCCACGGCGAGAAACAGCGCCGTGGCCCCGGCCGTGTAGCCGCATGCCAACCCGTTGAACTGTCCGTACAGCGCGAAGCGGATCAGCTCCACCGCCTGTGAGAAGGGATTCCATTGAGCCAGCGCATGCAGCAGCTCGCTGGACTCCTGGATCTTCCAGAGCGGGTACAGCGCCGTGGACATAAAAAACATCGGGAATATTACGAAATTCATCACGCCGGCGAAATTCTCCAACTGGCGGATGAAAGATGATAATAGCAGGCCGAGAGCGCCCAGCATCACGCCGGAGAGCAGCAACGCCGGCAGCACCGCCAGGTAGCCTTGGGCCGGCGCCTCGATACCATAGGCCCAGGCGACACCCAAGAACACATACACCTGCAGAATCGACACGGCGACGCCTGCGACCAGCTTGGCGGTCAGCAGGAACCAGCGCGGCAAGGGGCTGACCAGGAGCGTCCGCATGCTGCCCATTTCACGGTCGTACACCATCGACAGCGAACTCTGCATGCCGTTGAACAGCTGGATCATCCCCAGGAGCCCCGGCGTGATGTACACCTCGTACAGGATATAGGTCTCGTAGGGCGGGCTGATGGCCAAACCTAAGGTCGAACGGAAGCCGGCGGCGAACACAAACAGCCAGACCAGCGGCCGCACCAGGGCGGAGATGAAGCGCTCGCGCTGATGAATAAAGCGGTACAGCTCGCGGGCGACGATGCCGCGCAGCGCACGCAGATAATGCATGGGCCTCATGCCTCGCCCTCCGCCGTCAGCCGGTGGAACGCCGCGCTCACCGTGTCCGCGCCCGCCGCGGCCAAGACCTCGCCGACCGTGCCCAGAGCTCTAACCCGCCCCTGGTGCAGCACGATCAGGCTATCGTCCTCGCCGATCTCGTCGATCAGGTGCGTCGCCCACAGCACCGCCAGACCGCGGCTGCGGCACAGCTCGTGGATGTAGTCGACCAAGGCCTTGCGGCTGGGCACGTCCAGCCCCACGCTGGGCTCGTCCAGCAGCAGCAGGGCCGGGCGGTGCAGCAGGGCGCGGGCGATCTCCACCCGCCGCCGGTGGCCGCCGTTCAACTGCCGGACCTTCTCGTCGCGCCGGCCGTACATGCCCTGCCGCTCCAGCTCTTCCCGGGTACGAAACTCTGCCTCCTTGCGGCTCAGGCCGTGCAGGGCAGCGTGATAACGCAGATTCTGAGCGACGCTCAGGTCCAGGTCCAGGGTCGGCTGCTGGAACACGACGCCGAGCCGGGACAGCGCGGCACAGGAGTCCTGGCGCAAAGAACGGCCGGCGATGCGGATTTGCCCGGCGGGCGCATCGTAAAGCCGGGTGACCAGCGAGAACAGCGTACTCTTGCCCGCCCCGTTGGGGCCGAGCAGGATGGCGCACTCGCCCTGGTGGACGCGGAAGCCCACGCCGTCCAACGCCTTGCGCGGCCCGTAGGCGAACGAAAGATGCTCGACCTCGAGCGCCGGAACCGCAGTGCTCATGGCCGGACCGCGGCGCCCCAGGGATAATTACCCACCGCCACCGACTTGGTCACTTTGTGCGATTCCAGGTCGACGACGGAAATGTCGTTGCTGAGGCCGTTGGTGGTGTACAGCCGCTTGAAATCGGGCGAGAACTCCAGATTCCACACCCGCTGGCCGACCAGCAGGTAATCCTTCACTTCCAGCCTTTGCGCATCGAGCACCGCGACCCGGTTGGCCGGTCCCAGCGCCACATAGGCATAGCGCCGCTCGGGATCGATGCGGATGCCGACCGGCTGGACTTTCTCCTGAGTCACGCCGGGGACCTTGAACGGAATCGTCTTGACGGGCTGGCGGGTTTCCGTGTCGATCACCGTGACGGTGCCGGCGATCTCGGAACTGACCCAGAGCTGCCTGCTGTCGGCGGTGAAGGCCGCGGCGCGGGGACGCGGATCGACCAGGGTGTTGTCCACGACTTCCAGTTTGGCCCGGTCGATCCAGTGTGCCATGTTGGTGGTCTCGCTGGTGCTCACCACCCAGCGCCCGTCCGGGCTGACGGCGATGCCCTCCGGCTCCACGCCCACCGGAATCGTCTTGACCGCCTTGCGGGCGGCGATGTCGATCACCGTCACTCGGTTGTCGTCCTCGTTGGAGACGTAAAGGAACTTGCCGTACGGGTCCATGGCGAAGGTCTCCGGGTCCTCGCCGGAAGGCAGCGTGCCGGCGACTTTCAGCGTGTCCGCGTCGACCACCTGGATGGCGTCGCTGTCGCTGGCGGCGATGTAGAGGCTCTTGCCGTCCTTCGCCAGCAGGATGCCGCGCGGACGCTTGCCGATCTTGGCCGTCTTGATCCGGGTCCCGGTGGCGCCGTCGACGACGGCGATGGCGTCGTCCTTCTCCAGCGTGACGTAGACGGTATCGGCCACCGCGGCGCCGCAGGCCAGGGCGAGGACGGCGCCGATCAAGTGGCGGTTATTTCTTGGCACGGCACAGAGTTTCCGGTTCATCGTATCCCAAACTGTCCAATTCGTTCTTCGGATGGGCAAAGCCCTCCACCGGCGCGACCGCGACCAGGGAACGCTCCTGCGCCAGCAGCACCGGCTGCCGCAACTGGCCGTCCCAGCAGCGGAACGACAGCGGCACGCCTTTGAAGCCGGCCAACGCGAAATTATCGCCCAGCATATAGGCCCTGATCGCATCGAACTCCAGCGACCGGGTCCGGGTCGCAGCCTCGCCGATCGCCCGCACCGCCAGCCAGGCGCCATAATCGACCTCGGTCATCCGCCGCCCGGCCTGCTCGCGGAAGCGGTTCTGCAACTGGATAGCCCCCCAGGCCTCCAGGGTATGGTGCCAGGCGCTGGCGACCAGTCCCTGGGTGCCCGCAACCAGCCGCGGCTGCCAAGTCCGGTACAACAGGGCGTCGCCGAACAATCCGGCCTCGTCGGCCACCAGCAGCACATCGTAATCGCTGCCCTGGGTGAACACCGGCACTTCCGACTCCGGCGTCCGCCGGTCGTCGAAGCTGTGCTCCCAGTTCTTCTCGGCGACGATCTTCATGCCGAAACGCTTGGCCGCGCGCTTCAGCGCCCCGGCGAACAAGCGGTCCTCCGGCGTCGGCCCCACGGCCACGAACCAGCGCGTCCATTTCTTCTTCGCCAGATACTGGGATAGCGCATCCGCCCGCATGGCCCGGCTCGGCAGCAGGTGCAGCACGTTGGGCGCGCAGGCCTCCCCGCGCAGGGCATCGTCGCGGCTGGAGACGTCCAGCAGCAGGATGTCGCGCGCCTCCGGCAGGGCGGACAGGCGCTGCAATACTTCCGGCTTCAGGTCGGCCAGGATGAAACGGCGGCCCGCTGAGACCAACTGCTTGAACGCCGCCTCGGCGTCGTCCCCCGTTGCGAGCAAGGTTTCGGCGATGGCGAATTCCTGACGGGTGAAACGGCCGGTGGTATTGTCGTCCGCCAGCCCCAGCCGCGCGCCTTGAATACCGCGATCGGTCACCAAGGGATCGAAATACGGCGGAACGACGACCGTGTCAGCGGGCTGGCTGAGGTAGGCCAGCGTCAGGATTTGTGCTGGCCGGGGCGTGGCCGCCGGCACCGCGGTGTGCTGCGGGACTGGGGGCGGCGCGCGCCTGGCCGCCGTAGCGCCATCGGCCTGAAGGAGCACCAATGCGGCAATGACGGACCTGAGCACAGCTCGGCCGGAAAAGGCAGTGAGACGAATGACGCGGTTCAACGGCTGAATTCTGACTTGCGATTAAGGTGGAGCGGCTACCCGGCTTGGGCGCGGGTGGAATTCTATGGGATTTGTAAGGAACACACCATGACGTAACGAGATGGTAGATAATCCTAGCCCACGCTTGCCGAACCCGTCCGTTTGGCCAACCGTTCAAGTACGAGCCGCGCACTTCCCCTCCTGCTTTCAAGCTGCATGAATAGACCCGCGTTTGCCGCTTTGATTTTCTCTTTGTTCGCTCCCCCGGCTTCCGCCGTCGATCTGCTCGGCGCATTCGACCTGGCGCTGCAGTACGATCCCCGCCTGCACGCAGCCCAGGCCCAACGCGACGCAGCCTTGGAGAACAAGCCCCAGGCCGTGGCCCGGCTGTTGCCGACGGTGTCCGCCACCACCGGCCTGACCCGCCAGATGGTGCAGACCGGCGACTCGCCCATCCTGGTGTTCAACACCAAGAAGAACGTGGGCTTCTGGCTGGCGACCGGCATCGTGCAACTGGTGCAGCCGATCTACCAGCACGACCTGTGGGTGCGGCTGGCCCAGGCCGACAATGCGGTGGCCGAGGCCGAGGCGCTATACGCGGCGGAGCTGCAGAACGTGATGCTGCGGGTGACCCAGACCTATTTCGACGTACTGTACAAGGAAGCATCCCTTGAATTCGCCAGAGCCGAGTTGGAGTCGATCAACCGGGAGCTGGAGCAGGCCAACGCCCGCTTCGAGGTGGGGCTGTCGGCGGTGACCGACGTGAACGAGGCGCAGGCCGCGGCGGACCGGGCGCGGGCGGGCGTCATCATCGCCGAGAACGAGCTGAACAACGCCCGGGAGTACCTGCGCCAGATCGTGGGCGACGATCCCGGCGAACTGGAACCCCTGAAGCTCGAAGTGCCTCTGGAGGACCCGATGCCGGACGACATCGAGCGCTGGAACGATACCGCCCAGCAGAGTGCGCTGACGATTATCGCGGCGACCAACCGGGCCGACCGCGCCAAACAGGAAATCGAGGTGCAGTTCGCCGGCCACTACCCGTCGATCAACCTGATCGCCGACGCCCAGTTCTACGACAACGACCGCCCCCCCCGCCCCAACCGCTACCAGCAGCAGGACGTGGGCATGCAGATCAACGTGCCGCTGTTCGCGGGCGGCGGGGTCAATTCCAAGGTCCGGCAGGCGCGCTTCAGCTTCGAATCCGCCACCCAGCAGGTCGATCAGGAGCGCCGGGCGGTCCGCACCAAGGTGAAGAACGCCTACCGCGCGGTCCGCTCGGCCATCGGTCAGGCCAAGGCCTTCAAGACCGCGATCAAGTCCTCGGAAAGTGCGCTGGAGGCGGCCATCGCCGGCATGGAGGTGGGCACCCGCACCATGACGGACGTGCTGTTCGTGCAGCGCCAGTATTACGAAAACAAGCGCGACTTCGCCCTGGCTCTGCGCGACTACATCGTCAACAGCGTCGCGCTCAAGGAAGCCGCCAGCGTCATGCAGCGCGAGGACCTGGACCGCGTCAACGGCTGGCTGCAGGCACAATCCGCCGCACCGGCGCAGGATAAGTCCGACGCCCCCGCCGCTAGGCCGCAACTCAAGGCAAGCCGCAAGGCCGGCTAGAGCGCGGCTGCCGGTTCCCAAGCTCGAGCTTGGGAACAAAACGGGTGGGAGAAACCCGCACTAAGCGAAAAACCGCCTTCTCGAGGTTCTGCCCGATCTTCGGCGCAGGCTTTCCTACCCTCCGGCGGCAAAGCTGACCGGTAGCGGCTGGACACGATGTGCGGCGGCCCAAAGCAAAGCAATCGAACGCCCCGTCACGTCTTCCGGACCGCTGCTCCAGAACTGCTCGGCACCCGGGCCGGTCCGCCGCGACAACAGCCGGTCTACTTCAAGGCGGCACCGGAGCTGGCGTGCGACGGCGGTGCCGGTTTCGACGATGCACACTTCGGGCCCGGCGATGTCGGCGATAAGATCGCAGAGGAAAGGATAATGCGTACAGCCCAGCACCAGAGTGTCGGCGCCGCGCTCCAGCACCGGCTGCGTATACCTGTAGACCAGCGCCCGCGTCGCGGGGCTTGCCAGTTCGCCCCGCTCGACCTGCTCGACCCAGCCGGGGCAGGCTTGGGCGATCACCTCCACCGCCTCGCCGGTCCGGCCCACCAGGTCGCGGAATTTGGCGCTCTTCAACGTGCCCTCGGTCGCCAGCACGCCGACGATGCGCGACTTCGACAGCGTTATAGCGGGTTTGATGCCCGGCTCCATGCCGATGACGGGGATGCGGAATTCTGCCCGCAGCGCCGCGATCGCCGCCGCCGTCGCAGTGTTGCAGGCCACGACGATGGCTTTCGCGCCGCGGCTCAGCAGAAACCGTCCGATCGCCAGCGCGCGCTGTTCGATATATTCCGCGGGCTTGCTGCCGTAGGGCAGATGCCCCGAGTCCGCGACATACAGCAAGTTTTCATGCGGAAGCGCGGCCCGGATCTCGCGCAGTACGGAAAGCCCGCCCACACCCGAGTCGAAGACACCGATGGGATCGTCGTTGCCGGTCAAGCCTGGGAGTCCCTTCGCAATCAGGCCGCGGGCAGGCGCGTCTCGTCGTTCCAGTCGCGCCACAGCGAAATGAGGATGGCCATGACGGTGGGGCCGATGAACAGGCCGACGAACCCCATGGCCTCGACGCCGCCGAAGATGCCCAACAAGGTGGGCAGGAAGGGAATGTTGGCGGCACCGCCGATCAGCGTCGGGCGCACGTAGTTGTCTGCGATGAGGGTGATGATGAAGCCATACACCGCGAGTACGATGCCGGCCACGGCGTGGCCTTGCACGATCAGATAGATCGAGGCGGCACCGAACACCAGCTTGGCGGCGAAAGGCACCAGCGCGACGACTGCCGTCAGCGTGCCGAGCAAAACCGGCTGACTGAGCCCCACGGCCCAGTAGCCGATCCCGAGAATGACCCCTTTGCCGATGCCGACCAGCAGCATGCCGTTGACCGTACCGCGCACGGCGGTGACGGCATGCCGGGCATAGCGGGCACCGGCTGAGCCGAACAGGCTCACGGAACGGCCGAGAATCTGTTGTCCCAAACCGTGCCCGTCGCGGAAGATGAAGAACAGGGCGAGCAGGGTGATGAAACCCGACATGAAGCGGTGCAGCACCTGCGCCGCCAGATCGCGGGTATAGGTGAACACCGTCCCCATCCCCAGCGCATTGAGCGCGTTCTTGATCGTTTCCGGGTTGCCGAAAGTCTCGCTCCAGGTTTCCTGTACCCAGTCGCCGACCCAGGGCAACTGAATCAGCCAGTCCGGCGCACCGATGCCGGAACTCTGTACCTTGACCAGCAGGTGGTGGAGCATCTGCACCTCGTGGCCGAGGACGACGACACCGAAGGTGGCCGGAATCATCAGCAGCACCATCATCAGCAGGGTCATGCCCAGGGGCAGCCAGCCGCTGCGCATGCCGCAAGGCGTCCTCTGGTACAGATGCTCGTACAAGGGCCAGACGGCAAAGGCCAGCACCACCGCCCAGGCGATGGGCATGATGAAGCCGTGAAGCACCCAAAGGCCCGCCGCCAGCAACAGCAAGATCGCTAGGCCGGCCGGTTTGAAAACTGTGAAGAAATAGGAAGACATCATCGTGAATGCAGGTTTCTTATGTTTTGTTATCGACCGTCCATGATTGTTCGCAGGCCGTGCACCAGGCGGCCTATGCCTTCCTCCGCGGTCGCGGGTCCGAGCGCGCCGTAGGCGATCCGGAGGTAGCAACCGTCGCCGAGCCCGAAGGCGTTGCCGGGGATCACCGCCACGCCGAACTCCCGGATCAACCGCTCGGCCACGGCAAAGGCATCGCCGCCGCGCTCGATGCGGATGAGCACGTAAAACGCCCCTTGCGCTTCCGGAACACGGCAGCGTTCGTCCAGTCCCGACAGCGTGTCGAGAACGATGCGCCGCACGCGCGCAGTCGTCTGCAGTTTTTCCCGGCAGTACGCCGATCCGATTTCCATGGCTCCGACTGCCGCGTGCTGGGAAACCAGGGGCGCGCAGATCAGGTTGGTGTCCTGAACCTTGAGCACGGCCTGTTCCAGCGCCTGCGGGATCAGCATGTAACCGATGCGCCAGCTGGCGAATCCGTAGGCCTTGGACAGAGAATACAGGGAAATCGTATGCCCGGCGGAATCCGGCAGGGAGGCCGGCGAGAAATGGCGCGCATCATCGTAGACGAAGTACTCGTAGGTTTCGTCGGTGATGTGGAACAGCCCCCGCTCCCGGCACAGCGCGTTGACCGCCCGCAAAGCGGCTTCCGGGTAGACCGCGCCGGACGGATTATTGGGCGAGATGGTGACGACGGCACGGGTGCGCGGCGTGATGGCGCGTTCCAGGCGGTCCAGATCGAGCTGAAATTCGCCGTCGGTGGGCAGGGGGACCGGCGTGCAACCCAGCATGCGGACTGCCATTTCCTGGTTGAAATAGTAAGGGCTCGGCAGAACGATCTCGTCGCCCGCATCGGCGATGGCGAACAGCGCGTTCAGAAATCCCATGTTGGCGCCCGCAGTCACCAGCACCGAGCGGCCCGAGAGGGAAATCCCGTTCTCCCGCCCGAGCTTGTCGCCCATCAGCGCCCGCAGCTCCGGCAGCCCTTCCACCGGGCCGTAGCGGTGCTGGTCCGGCCCCTCGCCGAACTCCCGCATCCGCTCCAGCGCCCGCTGCGGCGGCCCGTACCAGGCCACGCCCTGCCCCAGCGAAATGACGCCGGGGTGCTCGCGGATCATCGCGGCGATGACCGGAATGATAGGCGCCTGCACCGCGCGCATCCGC
This sequence comes from Methylococcus mesophilus, assembly GCF_026247885.1. Lineage (NCBI taxonomy): Bacteria > Pseudomonadati > Pseudomonadota > Gammaproteobacteria > Methylococcales > Methylococcaceae > Methylococcus > Methylococcus mesophilus. Next base: position 767,563 of record NZ_CP110921.1, read on the forward strand.
CCGCTTACGGGGTTGTTCATCATGGAAAATCCATCGAACCGAAAAAATCTTCCCATTTTAGCGCCCCGCGGCACATTTACCCTCACGCCGTGAGCCGCTGAAGTCTCTCCGCGCCGAACCGGCACGCCACTCCGCCGGCGATACGGCGTGACAAAGCCAAGCGAAATGGTCAGAATTATCCGATGATTATCGACACTTTGATCACCGCGCGCTGGATCATCCCGGTCGAGCCCGACGGCGTCACTCTCGAACACCATGCCCTGGCCATCGACCGCGGCCGCATCGCCGACCTCCTCCCCACCACCGAAGCGCTGGTCAAATACCAGCCGCGGCGGATCGAACGGCTGGAACACCACGCCCTGATCCCCGGCCTGGTCAACGCCCACACCCATGCCGCCATGACGCTGCTGCGCGGCGTCGCCGACGACCTGCCGCTGATGCAATGGCTGCAGGAGCACATCTGGCCGCTGGAGCAGAAGTGGATCGGCGAAGCCTTCGTCCGCGACGGCGTGCAACTGGCGATGGCGGAGATGATCCGGGGCGGCGTCACCTGCTTCAACGACATGTACTTCTTCCCTGAGGTGGTGGCGCGCGAAGCGGTCCGGGCCGGCATGCGGGCGGCGGTGGGCATGATCGTGGTGGACTTTCCCACCGCCTGGGCCGGCGACGCGGATGAATATCTCCGAAAAGGCCTGGCCCTGCGCGACGACTACCGCCACGAACCGCTGATCGCCACGGTGTTCGCGCCGCACGCGCCCTACACCGTGAGCGACGAGCCGCTGGCCCGTATCCGCACCTGGTCCGAGGAGCTGGACTGCCCGGTGCACATCCATCTCCACGAGACCGCCGACGAAATCCACCGGAGCGGCCAGCAGTACGGCATGCGCCCGCTCAAACGCCTGGATCAGCTCGGTCTGGTCGGGCCGCACCTGATCGGCGTCCACATGACCCAGCTGGAAGACGGCGAGATCGCACGCCTGGCCGAAACCGGCGCCAGCGTGGTGCACTGCCCCGAATCCAACCTGAAGCTGGCCAGCGGCTTCTGCCCCGCCGCCAAGCTGCTGGCGGCGGGCATCAACGTCGCGCTCGGCACCGATGGCGCGGCCAGCAACAACGACCTCGACCTGCTCGGTGAAACCCGCACCGCAGCGCTGCTGGCCAAGGCGGTAGCCAACGACGCCGCCGCCCTCCCCGCCCATCAGGCCCTGCGGATGGCGACGCTGAACGGCGCGGCGGCCTTAGGACTGGCGGCGGAAACCGGCTCGCTGGCAGTCGGCAAATCCGCCGACGTGGTCGCCATTGGCCTGGAACATATCGAATCACTGCCGATCTACAACCCGGTGTCCGACCTGGTCTACGCCGCCGGCCGCCAGCAGGTCACCGACGTCTGGGTGGCGGGGCGCCAGGTGCTGAAAAGGCGCGAGCTGCTGACGCTGGACGCCGCGGAAATCCGCGAGAAGACGCTGATCTGGCGCGACAAACTGATCCATCATTCCTGACCGGTCGAGACCCATGGCAACCGACAACGTCCATATCGGCGAAATCGAGAAATTCGGCTCCCACGCCCACCGCTGGTGGGACCCGGACGGCGAACTGAAGACCCTGCACGCCGTCAATCCCCTGCGGATGCAGTTCATCCAGGCGCACACTTCACTGGCCGGCCGCAAGGCGGTAGACGTAGGGTGCGGCGGCGGCATCCTCACCGAAGCCCTCGCCAAGGCTGGCGCGACTGCCTTGGGCATCGACCTCAGCGAAGACCTTCTGGGTACCGCAGAAGAGCACTGCCGGGAGTCCGGCCTGACCGTGGCCTACCGGCAGATCAGCGCCGAAGCGCTGGCGGACTCGCAGCCCGGTGAATTCGACGTGGTGACCTGCATGGAAATGCTGGAGCACGTGCCGGATCCAGCGTCGGTGGTCGCCGCCTGCGCGAGGCTGGCCAAGCCCGGCGGCACCGTGTTCTTTTCGACCCTGAACCGGAACCTCAAGGCCTATCTCCTGGCCATCGTCGGCGCGGAATACCTGCTGCGCATGATCCCCCGGGGCACCCATGACTTCGGCAGCTTCATCCGTCCTTCCGAGCTAAGCCGCTGGGCGCGCGACCGCGGCCTGGACCTCGCCGGCATGGAAGGCATCGGCTACAACCCCATCACCGGCCAGTTCCACTTGACGTCCGACATCGGCGTCAATTACCTGGCCGCATTCCGCAAGCCCGGTGCGGAGAACGCCGGGGGCTGTTGAACGGCTGCCCGCGATGACTACCACTGCCCCCACACTCGAAGGCCGCATCGTCCTGATCACCGGCGCCGGAGGGGATCTCGGCGCCGTCGCCGCCGAAGCCTGTGCCGATGCCGGCGCGACGGTGATCCTGCTGGGCCGCACCCTCGCCAGGCTGGAAGCCACCTACGACCGCATCGTCCGGCAGGGCGACCCGGAACCGCTCCTGGCTCCGCTGGACCTGGCCACCGCTACAGCCGAAGAACTGTCGGCCATCGCCGGCTCGATCGAATCCCAGTTCGGCGCGTTGCACGGGCTGATCCATTGCGCCGCGCACATGGATTATCTGGGCCCGCTGCGGGACGTCACCGATACCCAGTGGAGCCAAGCGCTCGATGTCAACCTGACCGGAGCCTTCCGCCTGACCCGGACCCTGCTGCCCCTGCTGACGCGATCGGAAGCCGCCGCCGTGGTCTTCGTCAGCGACAGCGAAGCCGAGCGCCGGCGCGGCTACTGGGGACCTTACGCCGTCGCCAAGGCCGGGCTGGAAGCTTTTGCGCTTGTCCTTGCGGACGAATACGACGGCGCCGGCACGCTCAGAGTCAACCTGTTCACGCCCGGCGCGGTCCGTACGCGCCTGCGGCGCAAAGCTTTCCCAGCCGAAGCCACCACGGAACCCGCCGCCCTGGCGCCTTATTTCATCGACTTGATGCGCAGCGACAGCCCCTACGCCAACTGCGAACGGGTTGCCGCCGCCGCGCTCGAACCATCCATCATCGAGGAGGAAATTCAGCATGTACGGACGTGAAGACATCGTCCTGCGGCGGGATGTCAATGCGGTCCAGATTCCCGACGGCACCCCTTGTGTGCTGCCGCAAGGCCAGGTCGTCAGCCTGTTCCAATCGCTGGGCGGCAACTTCACGGTCACCACCGAGCGCGGCTACATGGCGCGGATTGCCGGCGCCGACGCCGACGCGCTAGGCAAGGAACCGCCCATCCTGCCCGGCATCAGCCCCGATGCCGACGCCGAATCGGTGGAAAAGAACGTGTGGGAAGTCCTGCGTACCGTGTACGACCCGGAGATTCCGGTCAACATCGTCGACCTGGGGCTGGTCTATGCCTGCCGCGTCATACCGGACGGCGCGGACGGCTTCAAGGTCGAAATCATCATGACCCTGACCGCACCCGGCTGCGGCATGGGCCCCGTGCTGCAAAGCGACGTCGAAAGCCTGGTGAAAAACCTGCCGTCGGTGTCCGCGGTCGAAGTCAGCGTCGTGTTCGACCCGCCCTGGGGCCGCGACATGATGTCGGAAGTCGCAAAACTGCAGCTCGGGATGCTTTGATCGATGGGCGAGCCCTCCTCCTCTCCAGACAGCGCCCGCAAACTACGCATCGCTGTGATTTTCGGTGGCCGCAGCTCCGAGCATGGAATTTCTGTGATCACCGCCGGCAGCGTGTTGCGTGCAATCGACCGGGAGCGCTTCGAGGTGCTGCCTATCGGCATCACCGCCGATGGCCGCTGGACGCTTACCGCCGATGAACCTTCCCGCATGGCCATTTCCGGCGCCACGCTGCCCGCAGTGGCGCAGCTCACCGAGACCGCCGACGGCCAAGTCAACCTGCCCGTCAGTCCGGTAAGCCGCGAGGTCGTCCACACCGCACCCGGCGCTCTGCCGAAAGACTTGGGCGAGATCGACGTGGTGCTGCCGCTGCTGCACGGTCCGTGGGGCGAGGACGGTACGTTGCAGGGAATGCTGGAGCTTTCCGGCATACCTTACGTCGGCTCCGGCGTGCTCTCGAGCGCCGTGGGTATGGACAAGGAATACACCAAGCGGGTGCTTCAGTCTTTCGGCCTCCCGATCGGCTCGTATACAGTCGTCCGACCGCGCGACTGGGAGACCGAAGCAGGGCGCGCCTCTGCCCGCGAGCGCATTGCCCGGCTTGGCTTCCCGGTCTTCGTAAAGCCCGCCCGAGCCGGCTCCAGCATAGGTATCACCAAGGTTGACACCCCTGCCGAACTGGAGAGCGCCATCCAGTTGGCCCGCGAGCACGATCCCAAGGTGATCGTCGAAGCAGCCTTGAAAGGGCGCGAACTGGAATGCGGCGTCCTGGAGTTCGAGGACGGTCCGCGCGCCAGCCTGCCCGCCGAAATTCTGGTCGCCGACGGCTACGCCTTCTACGACTTCGAGGCCAAGTACATCGACGCCAGCGAAGTGCAGATTCCGGCGCGGCTGAGCGAGGAAGAGACCGAGCGGCTGCGCAAGCTCGCCGTCGAAGTCTTCGAAGCGCTATCCTGCGAAGGGCTGGCTAGGGTGGACGTCTTCCTGTTGGAAAATGGCAGCTTCGTGGTCAACGAAATCAACACCATGCCCGGCTTCACGCCGATCTCGGCATTCCCTCGCATGTGGGAAGCCACCGGTGTCGGCTACCCCGAGCTGGTCGTCCGGCTGATCGACGCCGCGCTGCGCCGCTCAACGGGGTTGCGCTAGCGTTGGCGGAAACGGCTAGGTACAAATCCGCTCAGCCCATGGGCTTCTGCCGTTTGACAAGCGCCAGACTTGGCCCCCTCCGCTCAGGAACCACCCTCTGCATCGGACGACCATTCCCTGAGCGGAGTCGAAGGGAACCCGCCGAATCCGCTATCCCCAAATGCAAAAAGCAAATAGCTCCGTGCAATATCAGGGCAATAGATGATCGGCTGAGCCTCGCCAAGATTCACCGATCCGAAAGCGGCCAGGCCATCTCGTAAGCCCACAGCAAACCCAGCACCACCAGCGCCACCCAGATGCCCACGATCGCGAATCCGGCGGTACGGCTCACCGGCCTGCCGTTCGCCGCCATTTCCTCCGCCTCGGCCCGGCATTCGGCCAGCACCGGCGGCGGCACCAGCCTCACCGCCAACAGGATTCCCAAAGGAATCAGCACCAGGTCATCCAGATAGCCGAGGACTGGCACGAAATCCGGAATCAGGTCGATCGGGCTGAATGCATAGGCCACGATGAATGCGACCAGGAGCTTCGCGTACCAGGGCGTCGCCGGATGACGCGACGCGAGGTAGAGCGCGAAGGTTTCCGCCTTGAGTCGGCGGGCTTGGGATTTGAGGCGGGCCAACATGGATGAGAGCTGCGCTAAGAGGCTTTGCGCAGCACCGGCAACGCGTCGAGCAAGGATTGGGTATAAGGGTGCTCGGGCCGCAGCAGCACCTGTTCGGTCGGCCCGGTTTCGACGATTTGGCCGCCGTACATGACGGCGACCCGGTGGGCGATGTCGGCGACTACGCCGAGGTCGTGGGTGATGAATAGATAGCTGAGCTTCTCCCTCTCCCGCAGTTCCTTGAGCAGCGCCAAAATCTGCACCTGGACCGAGACGTCCAGCGCGCTGGTCGGCTCGTCGCAGACGATGAGGCGGGGCTCGACCGCCAGCGCGCGGGCGATGCAGATGCGCTGGCGCTGGCCGCCGGAGAATTCGTGCGGATAGCGCAGCCGGCTTTCCGGGTTCAGTCCGACCGACTCCAGCAGGGATTCGACGCGGGCGCGGCGCTGCCCGGCGCTCAGGCCCAGGTTTACCGCCTGCATGCCCTCTTCGATGATGTCGCCCACGATCATGCGGGGATTCATTGCGGCATAAGGGTCCTGAAACACGATCTGCATGGCCCGGCACAGCGCCCGGCGCTGCTCGCCGCGGGCGGCGGTGATGTCGGCGCCGTCGAATGTCACCCGGCCGCCGGAGGACTCGATCAGGTTGAGGATGCCCTTGCCCAGGGTGGTCTTGCCGCAGCCGGATTCGCCGACCAGGGCCAGGGTTTCCCCCGGCTGCAGACTGAAGGACACGCCGTCCACCGCCCGCACATGGTCGACCACGCGCTGAAATAAACCCTTGCGGACCGGGTAGTGCACCTTGAAATCACTGACCTCCAGCAAGGGACGCCCGTCGTGCGGCACCGGTTCGCGCCCGATGCAATGGCTCAGTCTGGGCAGGGCTTCAAGCAACTGGCGGCTGTAGGAATGCTGGGGCTGTTTGAAGAAATCGTCGCGGCTGGCCTCTTCGACGATCAAGCCGTTGCGCATCACCGCGATGCGGTCGGCCATGTTGTGGACGATGCCGAGATCGTGGGTGATCAGCCACAGCGCCATGCCGGTCTCCCGCTGCAGGCGCTTGAGCAGCTCGAGGATCTGCGCCTGTACCGTGACGTCCAACGCCGTGGTCGGTTCGTCGGCGATCAGGAGGTCCGGTTCGCCCGCCAACGCGATAGCGATCATCACGCGCTGGCGCATGCCGCCGGAAAGCTGGTGCGGATATTCGCCGAAATGCCGTTCGGGCCGGGGCAGGCCGACCAGGCCCAGCAATTCGATCACCCTGGCTTTCAGGGCGCCGCCGTTGAGCCCTTTGTGCAGCCGCAGCACTTCGCCGACCTGCTGGCCGACGCTCATGACCGGATTGAGCGAACTCTGCGGGTCCTGGAAGACGATGCCGATGCGGCGCCCGCGCACCGAACTCATCATCATCTCCGGCAGGGCAAACAGGTTGCGGCCTCTGAGGCTGACTTTGCCGTCGATGATCCTGCCGTTCTGCGGCAGCAGGCGCAGCACCGAGAGCGCCGTCACCGACTTGCCGGAACCGGATTCGCCGACCAGGGCGAAGGTTTCGCCGCGTTCGATGGCGAAGGACACGCCGCCGACGGCCTTGGTCAACGCCCCGCCCTGGACAAAGCCGGCCTTGAGATTCTCGACCTGCAGCAAGGGGCCGCTCATCGCGTGTCTTCCAGAAAATCGGCGACGGCGGCCAGATCGGCGTGTTCGATCACCGCATCGGCGATGGCCCGCAGGGCGGGCTTGGGCCGGAAACCGACGCCCAGGCCCGCGACGCCGAGCAGTTTGGCATCGTTGGCGCCGTCGCCCAGGCCGATGCAGGTTTCCGGCACGAGGCCGAGCCGGCCGCACAAGCTGAGGAGGAAGCCGGCTTTCTCCGCCCCGCCGCAGATCGGCCCTTCGATGCGTCCGGTCAGGAAGCCGCCGCGCGACTCCAGCCGGTTGGCGAGGGCGAAGTCCAGCCCGAGCCTGTCCTTCAGCCGGTCGACGAAGAAGTCGAAGCCGCCCGACACCAGAGCGATGCGGACGCCGCGCCGGCGGCAGGCGGCGACCAGCGCCTCCGCGCCCGGATTCAGCGCGACCTTCTCATCGTAGACCGCCTCCAGCACCGAGACCGGCAGGCCTTCCAGCAGGGCTACCCGGCGCTGCAGGGCCTGGGCGAAATCCAGCTCGCCGTTCATCGCGGCTTCGGTGATCGCCGCCACCGCCTGGCGCTGACCGGCGCGGTCGGCGATTTCGTCGATGCACTCGATGGCGATCAGGGTGGAATCCATGTCGGTGACCAGCAAGCCGACGGCAGCGCCGTCGAAGCCTGGCGGCAGCGGATTGATGTCCAGCCGGAGCGATGTGCGCAGAGCCTCTACGGCTTCGCGTTCCGCCGGCCGGTCATGGCGCAGCAGCCAGTGGGTATGCCGCGGTTCGAGCCGGCCGGGAATGGCGGCCAGGATTCGCTCGGCCTGCGCATCGGCAAGGCAGGCGCTATGGATCAGGGTTCGGTACACCAGGACTCCTTCAGTCGGCGCGGCGTGGATCGAAGGCGTCGCGCACTGCATCGGCGAACAGATTGGCCGCCAGCACCAAGGCGAACATGAGGGTGAAAGCGGCGGTGAGCGACCACCACACCGGCGGCTCGCGGGCCAATTCCAAACGGGCGCTGTTGATCATGTTGCCCCAGGAATCGGTGGTGGGATCGACGCCGATGTTGACATAGGACAGGACGGCCTCGGCCAGCACCAGCGAGCTGAAATCGAGCGCCACCGAGATCAGCACGATGTGGAACACGTTGGGCAGGATGTGGCGCAGCAGGATCGTCCCCCGCCGCACGCCCAGTGCCTGCGCGGCCTGGACGTATTCCATCTCGCGCAGCTTCAGGGTTTCGGCCCGCAGCAGCCGGCACAGCCCGGTCCAGCTCGTGATCCCGAGGATCAGGCACAGGAACAGCAGGCGCAAATCGGCGCGCAAGGCGAGACTGGCGAATTCCTCCTCGTGCTTGGCCATGTAGACCTGGGTGAGCAGGATCACCGCCGCGATCAGCAACACGCCCGGAATCGAGTTCAGGGTGGTGTAGACATACTGGATCACGTCGTCCACCCAGCCGCGGAAATAGCCGGCGAGGATACCGAGCAGCAGCGACAGCGGCAGGGTCACGAAGGTGGTCAGCGTGCCGATCAAAATGCCTGTGCGGATGCTCTTGAGGCTTTGGTAAAGCACGTCTTCGCCGACTTTATCGGTGCCGAACACGTGGTATTTCAGGCCCAACTCGCCCAGCACCCCGCCGACGACACACAACGCGATGACGGTGCCCAGCATGGCACGCCAGGGGATCTCGCTCTGGCCCGACAGCACCTCGCCGCCGACCAGGGAAAACGGCAGGCCCCGCACACGGGCGATCAGCGCCACGATCCCTAAGCCGAGGATCGCCCCTAAGCCGAAGCCGCCGGCCGCGCCCTTGAACCCGGTCCGCAGCACGTCGCCCAGCCAAGCCCGTTCGGGATCTTTGAGATGAGCGCCGCCGTGTTTGAGGCGCGGATAATCCCAGCGGGTGCTGCCGTCGGCCTCGCGCAGGTTTTCCCTGGCATAGCCTTGCGTCGCCAGCGGGGCCGAGTAAGTCTTCTCCACCCGCGTACGCAGCGGCATCAGACACCAGTCCAGCACGCTGACCGGTTCGGTCTTGAACTGGGCTCCGCCCTCCCCGTCCCGCGGCAAAAAATGGATGGAGTCGAGCACGGCGATCAGCAGATAGGCGATCAGGATCACCGCCGAGATCATCGCGCTGCGGCTGCGGGCGACCTTGCGCCAGGGCCGGCGCAGATGCTCGTGCCTGCGGGTCTGCCAAATGAGTCCGCTCAGCATGACGAGCAGCAGCAGGAATAAGGCATCGGTCCAGAACAGGGTCAGCATCAGTCGAGGCGCACGCGCGGATCGGCGAGGGTGTAGGAGATGTCGGTCAGCACCAACCCTAAGATGTACAGCACCGAGCCCAGGAATACCATGGCGCGGACGATGGCGAAATCCTGCTGGCCGATGGCGTCGATGGTGTAGCTGCCCAGGCCCGGAATGGCGAAGAACGATTCGGTGATGAGGCTGCCGATGAACAGCGAAGGCAGGATGACCACGACGCCGGTGAGAATCGGGATCAGCGCGTTGCGCAGCACATGGGTGAACAGCACCCGAGTTTCCGAGAGCCCCTTGGCCCGGGCGGTGCGGACGTAATCGCGCTCGACCTCCTCCAGAAACAGGGTACGGTACCAGCGCACGCCGGGGCCGATACCCGCTACTACGCTGATGAGTACGGGCAGGATCAGGAATTTGACGGCGTTCCAGCCGCCGTCATAGCCGGAAATCGGCACCAGCAGCAGAAGCTTCCCCAGCAGGAACTGGCCGCCGATGATGTAGAACAGCGAGGAGATCGACAGCAGCGCCACGCAGGCCGCAACGCCCCAGAATTCCAGATAGGTCAGCCGGAAAAACACCAACCCCACGGCCATCGTGATGTGCACCAGTAGCCCTACGATCAGGGCGGGCACGGCAAAGGCCAACGAAGGCCAGGCCCGCTGGGCGATGTCCGCGCCGATGTCGCGCCCGCTGTCGGAGCGGCCGAAGCGGAACAGAAACAGCCCCACCGATTTTTGGTAGAAGATGGTTTCGGTCAATTTGGCCGTACCTTCGGCCTCGCCGTTCCAGAGCTGCGGCAGATCGTAGCCGCGCTCGTGCTTCCACAGATCGACCGCTTCCTGGGTCACGTGCTTCTGGCCCAGATGCATGCGGGCCATGTCGTCGGGACTGTTGACCACGAAGAACAGCACGAAGGTGAGGACATTCACCCCGAGCAGCAAGGGCAGCGCGTACAGCGCACGCCGGATCAAATAGGCCGTCATAGCGCGGCAGCCCTCTGTCGCCGGCGGTAAGTGAGGTAGGCCGGAACGACCGCCGCGAGCAGCAGCGCAAGCCCCGCCAACAGCGGCCACCACACCGGCCGGTTCCACTCGGCGCGCCGGGCCGCGCGCTGCCGTGCGTCGATCTTCATATACTTGAGCTTGTTGTTGGCCATCAGGTTGGGCTTGAGATTGCCGTACCAGGCATGATGCAGCGAAAAGCCCTTGGGATGCAGCCCGAAGATCCAGGGGGCATCGTGCCGGACTTTTTCCTGCAGGGCTTCGATCAGCCTTAAGCGCTCCGGACCGTCGTCCAGATTGCGCATCCGCTCGAACAGCCGGTCGAAATCCTCGCTGACATAGTTGGAGGCGTTCTCCCCGCCGTTCGGCACCTTGGCGTTGCGCCCGTAGAGCAGGAAGAAGAAGTTCTCCGGATCGGGATAATCGGCGTTCCAGCCCCACTGGTAGATCTGGGCGTTGCCCGTGGCCATCTTCTGCTGGAACTGGTTATAGTCGGTGGCACGGAACACCAGTTGCACGCCGAGCTTTTCCAGTTGCTTGCGGTACCAGGCCAGCAACGGCTTGTCGTCCGCCCCATGGGTGGAAAGATCGAGATACAGCACCAGGGGCTTGCCGGTCGCGGCGTCGATACCGTTGGGATAGCCCGCCTCGGCGAGCAGGCGGCGGGCCGCTTCGATGCTCTTGCGCTGTGGAGCCCCGTCCACCCAGTCGTAGACGTAGGAATTGATTCCCTGCCGCCCCTCCCGGTAGCCATAGATGCCCGGCGGCAGCACCCCCTGAGCCGCCACGCCCCGCCCATTCATGAAGATCGAGATGAATTCCTCGTAGTCCATGGCGATGCTGAGCGCCTGGCGCAGCTTGCAGTGCGCCTCGTCCAGCCCGCCGACCACCGGGTCGCGCAGATTGAACCCCAGGTAATAATCGGTAGCCGCCACGGACGTTTCCAGCCGGATACCCCTCTCCAGCATCTCCGGCGTCAGTTCCGGACTGCCCGAGCTGCCGAACTGCACCGCCTGATCGAAGTTGTCCGAAGCGATGCCGGAATAATCGTAATAGCCCTGCAGAAACTTGTTCCAATAGGGGATGGTTTCCTTCTCCAGGTTCATCACCAGCCGGTCCACCAGCGGCAGCAGCCTGCCGGCATCGGCCAACAGGCCATTCGGCCCGTCCGCGGGATCGCCTTCAGCCGGATAGCGGTCCTCGTGGAAGACCGGATTGCGCTCCAGCACCATGCGCCGGTTGGGGTTGTTCTCCGCCAGAAGATAAGGACCCGAGCCCACCGGATACCAGTCCAGGGTGATGTTCTTCTCGATCAACCCCGGCTGGGCATAGAAGGCGTCGGCCTCCCAAGGCATGGGGACGAAGAAGGTCATCGCCAGCCAGAAGCGGAACTGCGGGTATTTGCCGTTCAGACGGATGACCAGCCTGTGCGGGTCGGGAACCCGGACGCCCTCCAGGGCATAAGGCCGCAGGTCGAAGAATTGCCCCTTGGGGGCGGCGAAATAATCGCGCTCGAGGGTGTCGCCCAGCGCCTTGAATCCGACGATGTGCTCTTTCATCAATTCGGCGATCGGCGAATGCAGCGCCGGATGCAGCAGCCGCTTGATCTGATAGGCGTAATCCTCCGCCGTCAGCTCGCGCGTCCCGGCTTCACTGAAATCCGCCAAGGTGCGAATGCCGGCGAGCTGCTCAGGGTTCAGATGCTGATAGAGATACGTTCCCCCCACACCACGCGCGAAAGCCGGATGCGGCTGGAAACGGATGCCCGGCTTCAGGCGGAAATCGTACTCACTGTAAGCGATGGCCGAATCGAACGCCCCGGCCGGCAGCACCTTGCCGTCGGCATCGAGATAGCGGATCTCTGGCAGGGCTTCGGCGGTCGCCGGCTCCAGGACATAAGGGCGCTTGAGGTAGTGGTATTGCAGCAGCGGCTCGTAGATCTGGCCGAGGATGAGGCTCTCGTCGGAACTGTAGGCGCGGGCCGGATCGAGGTGCTTGGGGCGTTCGGAAAACGAGGAATACAGGATGTTGCGCTCGGCATCGGCCGCAGGGTACGGACTGTTGAGCGGCCCCTCGCAGCCCGCCAGCCCCAAGGCCGCGAACAGCGTCAGGTAAAGCCCGAGTTGGTTCGATCCGGTACTCACTAATCCGAGCCCATGAAAAAGGTGGGCAATTATACGCGAACCCTACGGACACGATAGCGCTGGACAGCCCTTGGACCCTTGGCGATACTCTGCGCCTTTCCAAAGACCCCATCCCGAAGGAGCATCCCATGGGCTTCATGCAAGACAAGCGCGTACTCATCGTCGGCGTCGCCAGCAACCGTTCGATCGCCTGGGGCATCGCCGAAGCGATGAAGGCGCAAGGCGCGGAGATCGCTTTCACCTACCAGAACGAGAAGCTCAAGGAACGCGTGGAAAAACTGGCCGCCGAATGCGGCTCAGCCATCGTCCTGCCTTGCGATGTCTCCGATGACGCAGAAATCGAGCAGTTGTTCACCGATCTCGGCAAGCACTGGGACGGGCTAGACTGCATCGTCCACTCGGTAGCCTTCGCCCCACGCGAAGCCCTGGAAGGCTCTTACGTCGACTCGGTGACCCGCGAAAACTTCCGCATCGCCCACGACGTCAGCTCCTACAGCTTCGCCGCCCTGGCCAAGGCCGGCCGGGCGATGATGGCCGGGCGCAACGGCTCCCTCCTCACCCTGTCCTATCTGGGTGCCGAACGCGCCGTCCCCAACTACAACGTGATGGGCGTCGCCAAGGCCAGCCTGGAAGCCAACGTCCGCTACTTGGCCTATTCGCTGGGACCCGAAGGCACCCGGGTGAACGCCGTCTCCGCCGGCGCCATCCGGACGCTGGCCGCCTCAGGCATCGCCAATTTCAGGGAAATGCTGGCGAAGGCCGAACAGGCCTCGCCCCTGCGCAAGAACGTCACCATCGAAGAAGTCGGCAACGCCGCCGCCTTCCTCTGCTCGGACCTCGCCTCCGGCATCACCGGCGAAATTCTCTATGTAGACGCCGGCTACAACTTCGTCGGCTTGTCGAGTTTTTGAGCCCCAGGGGTGGGGCCGCAAAGCGGCTCCACCGGGTTCCCTGGCCCTCAGAGCGTCTTTCCTGCCCAGATAGGTTTCGACAATCGTAGGCGCTACAACTGGCTCTCCAGTGCTGCCCCTGCCGCCTGCTTATTGAGCGAATCCGGCCGTGGCACCAAAGCGTTGATGACGCGATCGAGATCATCGCCGCAGCGGGTAAGCGCGCCGCCAGGGGTAGTCTTGTTACGTTTAACCCCCTCATTCACCATCGAACCGGTGCACTGCGACTTTTCCAAATCTATGACGGGCCAGCGGTATAGCTCCTTGTCTTCATTAGGAAAATACGCCGTTTTGGACTTAAAGCCACGCCAGTCACAATGGGTAACCATTCGGCCATTAACGTAACTAGCGCTATCAGGAACCCAACAATACCAATAACCGTAAGCAGCGCCAAGCAGATTTCTATATTGTTGATATCGGTTATCTTCCCAGGAACGAGTCCCCACTTCAAAATTAACTTTATCCATTTTGTTTTTCCCCCAAGCCAAACCAAGCCTCCCAGCGATTTGCTTCACTTCAGCCTCACCACAAACCAGCCCCTGAACCCCTTTATCCACCGCGTACTTCGGCCCAATTCCGCTACCCACAAAACATTTCATATCGCGTATGGTCACGTCATCAACGTTAATCGGGGGGGGATCGAATATGCTAGATTGGCGACGATCATGGAAGTCCGCAACATTGTTCCATCTAACGTAGAATGTCTTTCCTGATGCCCACATGAGCCTATCGGTGATATTCTTGAAACCCGCGCGATCCTTCATGAGAACTGGCAAGTCGACCGCAGTTTTGGCGGCAAGCTGCTTAAGGAGGACGTGCTTGACATCCAACCAAGCTTGACCTGCCGGCTCCCAATTCCGGTAGAGCGTATATTCCTTCTCCTGATTGATTTGAGGCTGCGGTATCCCGGCCTTGAAAAGCCCCCGCGTATCGCCATAGGCATCCACATCGCGCACCCACAGCCAGGAGTCTTTGCCCCAGGGCACATTCTGTCCGATAAGTCTTGCCCCCAATGACAGCATTGTATCATCATCCGCATAGGGTGCGCCGGCCCGTTCGACCTGCTGCACCATTCGCTTATAGGTTCTCTCGGTAAGATTGGTAGTGTCATCACAGTATGCCTGGGCCTGCTGCCAAACTGCGGCTTGCGGACCGCCCGCTTTTCCGTTTTCTCGGATGACGGCGCAGAAGCCGAGCAGATCTTCCGCCTTATTTTCAACCTTCCCCCCACGCAATTTCTGTTCGGCGTGCCAAAGATTACTGTCTTGCAGCATGAGCAGCGCCATGCCTTGGTAAGCGAGGGCATATCCCAAGATTTCATAAATGGGCTGGTAGTAAACACGGTCGTCCACGAAAGGAATATTCGCCTGCGCTTTCCATTGCGATAAACTCTTTTCCATGCAGTCGTCGAACGCGCTGGATTTCGTCGAGAGCGCCGGCACTAGAGCCTCATGAACCGCATTCAGCGCCAGTCGCAATTTATTTTCGTATTCACCAACAAAACTCGCCATGTCCGGAGTGGGATCGGGCACGGCCACGGTAGGGTCATGCGCCCTCGCCGCATAGGCCTGGAGGACGATCTGAGCCTCAGTCATGCGTTGCAGATAGCTTTCCTGCGCGGTTTCGATCATCAATCCCGCATTAACCAAGGGCTGCAAGCTCACGTTGCAGGCCAGGGTGTTGAGCTTGGCCTGGATCTGTGCCATTTGAGCCTCGATGCGCCCTACGGCGGCTTTGAGTTCTTGAATGTCCGCCTCTATACGCTTCAATGCTTCCGCCACTGGATCGGGTGGCTGGGGCATGGATGTTTGCACTATGGCCAATACGAGTCCTGCAACCATGCAGATTGTCCGTATAACGGCGGCTTTTCCCTCCCAGGTATTAGTTTTGGTATCAATCGCTTTGCCCGTAGCAACCAACGAGGTTCCAAGAAAGCCGGCAATCTGCAGCAAGACGGGAATGACAGCGGCAAATTGGGGTTGGGCCGAACCGAGGACTTGCGCCCGCATTCCTTGCGATCTATCAGTCGCCTCATTCCCACCCCAGCATTGCCAGGAATCGTCCGAACGGATGCCACAACTGGTCATGCCGCCGGCGCTCAAAACCTTGAATCCCTCACCCACCGGGACGTTGCTCTGGCCTGCATCATCGCGCCCCCAACAGACCGAGACACCGTCGAAACGCAACCCGCAGGTGTGGAAACCGCCGGCGGTGAGGGTCTTAAAGGCGCCTTCCGGCGCTTTGATCTGGCCGTAGCCGTCATTACCCCAGCAAACCACGCTATCATCCTCGCGAATCGCGCAGGCATGGCTTTCTCCAGTGACGACTGCCTGAAAACGGCCTGCCGGCGCCGGATACGCGGTAAACGATTGCTCACCCCAGCAAACCAAACGGCCATCCCCCAGGAGTGCACAGGCATGGTTCCCTCCCGCGCTGACCGCTTCAAACTGGCCTTCCGGCGCATCGGTTTGCTGAAACGTATCGGCGCCCCAGCATTGCACCCAGCCATCATGACGAATGGCGCATGTATGGCTATTGCCCACGCTTACGGATTTGAATGTACCCTCCGCAGGTTCTTTCGGCCGCGCCCGCTCGCTCCCCCAACACAGCAGTTGCCCATCGAGACGGATCCCGCAGCTTTGCAGCATACCGGCCGCAACCCAAACGAATTGCCCCTCCGGCGGATTCGCCTGGCCAAACGTGTTGTCCCCCCAGCACAGCAAGGTGTCGTCATTGCGGATGGCGCAGCTATGGCCTTTGCCGACGCTAATGGCTTTCCAGCTCGCACCGCCATTCTCCGGCGGATTAACAAAGGCGGCGCGATTATTTTCGGTGACTACGTCCGGCAAAACGGTAAACTCGCCTGGCCCTCCAAAAATATTCGAACCCTGAGCCGCCAGCAACGGAGACATCACCGCTGGAGTAATCCCATTCGCATTGCCGGCCGAGAAACCCAAACACCCCACGAATATTACCAATACAGCGCTTACAATGGAGGGCTTTACCAAATTCATATACCGCCTCTCGTTGATTGAAATTGCAGGACTGGACCTCATCCCCATTGATAATACATAGCACCCAAGTAATATCCAGCGCCGAAACCAACGACCATTCCTTGGGTTCCTCGCTTTGACAATTTTTCCTCTGAGAAATAGCTATTAAGAACGAACAGGCAACTTGGTGCACTGAAGTTCCCGTATTGCTGAAAAAGTTCGTGAGACCTATCCAACTGCCCATCTGCCAATCCCAGCACACCTTTTTTAGAAAACTCATTCAATACAGCCGGGCCGCCTTGATGTATTGACCATTCGGCGATATCGTCCTTGTCCACCTGCAGTCTCTCGATAAAAGGCCTTACCAGTCGCCTAGAAACTAGCTTGGGCATTATCTCCTTAACCCCCTCTTTTGTCAGAAACCTCCCATTTACCATACCAACGTGACTCCCGGGATGGAACACTCGTTCAAAATCTTTAATTTCCATGAGAGGGTATTCGTATACGTCTCTAAGACTCTCTGGAATCAGGAGAAATCCGATGGCTCCGTCGCCGAACAGAAGAGCAGATCTCAAAAACGACTTAAAGTGCTTTTCGTCCGGATCGTATATCGGGTCAGCATAAGCCGCCGAGCACTGGTCGAATACAAAAACAATGGCAGCCTTTTCTGTCTCAGCACAGAAATCATACGCTGATTTCAGGGCATACAGCCCTCCAGCACAGCCATAGTTGGTCCACTCGATGGGGATCTGATCTAGGCGTAACTTAGCTCCCAATACAATTCGACTTGCAAGATTCGGCAATGTGTTCACGTTAAACGATGAATTGTACGCCAGGCTGAGGAACCCAACCCGTTCCAGACCAACGACATTCGACAGGCTTGTGGCAATTTTCGTCCCCCATTGCTTCGGATGATCCTTCTTGCGAGCAAGCCTCAATTTCGGCAGTTTGTCTACATCCAGTACGGATGGACGATATTGAATGTCCAGCGCCTTTTGGCTCTTTACCGCAAGCTTGTGAACTTTACGCGAACACACTTCTTCACTATAAAGCTTACCTATAACCTTTGCCGGATCATGCAGCTTAGGAAGTATCGTCTCTATAGCCGCCAAATATACCTTATGCTTTCCACTCATTTTATCAGTGACTCCGAGACGAACATTCTTCAAGGACAGGTCAAAGCCGAATGGCAATTCATTGGCCTTCAGAACGTTATATCGGAGACATGACAAGACTTCGGTCGCATCTGTTATGTTATGGTTAATTTGGCAGATAGAGAGTTCGCTACTGAGAATTTCAAATTATTTCTTTAATCAACGATTACCATGGGTAGATATGGGCGTTGACCTCAACTGTTCCTTGATTGGTTCCTGGGAATAATTGCACGGTCACCGGGTTTTTCGTACCGGCAAGGTCCACCCCGCGTCCCCAACCATTGGCCCGGAACCAATATCTGCGCTCACTCAACCTCGTAATGCTTACATCCATCTGTACATCGCCGATTTTTCCCCGATACACGAACTCCCCGAGTGGTTTTCTGCGGAAGAAACCGGCGGGTATCGTTATCGTGTATCGGCCAATCAATAGCGTTACCGATTCTACGAGAGGGTCGAAACCATGGCTCTCCCTGGCTAAAGTAAACGTCGATGTCATTGTGAATGCATGGCGATATATTGCAAGCTGCTGAACTTCGAAGGACCCAAAAGGTACCCAGCAGGCTTTTCCAGGGAAAGCCACCAGCGAATTCAGACCCCACGTTTCTGTGTCCACCGGAAACGGAGAGCCCGCAACTGAGGTCAAGGCACCATCGCCGGCGATACCGAACACATCAAGCTCTTTGGAACTATCTGCGACGAACAGAAATTTTCCTGCCTGGTCCAGCGCCATCCCGCCCGGTTTATAGCTCCCGCCAGATGGAAACGGCGAGCCCGGCACCAAGGCAAGGTCGCCGGCGGCGTCGACGCCAAAAACAGCGATCGTATTACTGTCCTGGTTACTGACAAACAAAGTCTTGTCATCCGGGCTTAGCGCCACGACACTCGAATTCTCCCCGAGCTCTGGAAACTCGAAGGGGGACGACGAAATCGGCGTCAGAACGCCATCAGACGCAAGTGCGAAAACGTTTACTCCGGTTCCGTCGGCATTTGCCACGCCAGCGAAAAGGCGCGTGCCTGCGCAGTTGATGTCCAGCCCCGTGAGCGCGCCTTCGTCTAGACTCGACGCGCCAAGAAACGGCGAGCCAGTAACCTGAGCAAGGGTGCCTTCGGCCCCGATGCTCCACATACCCACCGCTCCCGCAATCCCGACGTCCGGGAGTCCCGCCGCGAGGAACTTGCCGTTGGGGGAGATCTTTATGGAATAGACAACGCTTGGAGCGAGAAAAGGCGAGCCGTCGACAGGCGTTAACTGCCCGCTGTCGGCGATTGCGTAAACGTGGACAGAAGACCCGGCTGCCGCAATGAGAAACTTAGCATCCGGGGTAATTGCTACGGAGATAGCCCTCCCTCCCGGAGCGGGAAACGGCGAACCCGGAATGGGTACCAGCACCCCGGTGGCAGCGTCGACGGAAAAAACCGTGACATCTTGGCTAGCGCCGTTCGAGACAAATAGCAAATTCCGTACGGCGGTGCCCACGATACGGTTTGCCGAATAAAATCCCCCGCATGTGCCTTGCCCAGCCGTCGGGAACGGTGAGCCGAGAATGGGCGTCATTTCGCCTGCGACTCCCACGGAAAACCCAGAAACGGTATTACCTAGGCAGCCATCGTTATTCGTGTAAACAAAGCTCTCTGCAGAACTCGCGTCTGCCACCGGCGCGAAATATAGCAACCGCCCCCACAGCACGACAATAATCCATATAGTTCTTGAGGTTAACATTGCACCTTTCCTTATGAGTGTCCAACATACGAGATCGGTGAACCTCTCGTCGGCTTGCCGTCCTGCCGTCAGAGATCGCCGTCATATGGGGCAACACAATATGCAACCTCCTCCAACCGTCAATGGCACCCAATCTGTGCGGGTCCCTTGTCAACGAATGTTTACGGCAGACCAAACTCTCTCGTTGAACCGGCATCCCAGGCGAAACTGGACGAGCATCCGCTCGGGGAAGGTCGCGGAAGTTCATAGCCGGTGTGCTTCCTGACAACCAACACCGGGAGTCCCCTCTCGAGCAAGTCGCAGGATGTTCTACACCGAACGCCGGCGACTTATAAGATCAGCGCTTAGGGCAACCGAACTTCTCAATCAATACCTGAATCTGCGCAGCAAGAACCCCGGCATTCTTCCCCGTCACGAGTTGAAGGATCGTGAAATCCATAGGACCGCCGAAATGGATTTCCCGAAAGGTCTTGTCGAGCCCCGAACAGGCGCGAGCTTTCGCATTAGCCCGGATGTAGGCCTCATCCGAAACCAATTCCCGGCGAAACTCCTTGAGGGCGAACTCCGCAACAATCGCAGAGCCGATACCCTTTAGCGAGCCGTCAGCCACGCTCTTATCGAAGAAACCAACGATCGAAGAAGCCAGGCCCTCGGAAGACTGTACCGCTTCGACAGCCCCGATATCGCAGTGGGTACCCTGCGGCCGCGGTATTCCGCGCTGATCCAGATTGTTGGCCCCATATTCCTTCGCGCAAACCTCGTCATCGCCTGCATCTATAGCCGGGCTTCCCTCCAACAAGGCGAAAGTCTGCGTTGGCCCGCCGTTGTTGGCGAGCGGACGCAGCTTGGGGTCGCCAGTCAAGTTCGGGCTGGCCGCTTCGCAGGAACCATCTTCGATAAGATTGACGCCGCCAAGATATACGACACTGCCGTCCGCATTGTAGCAATCTCCACCCGCGTCATTGGCTAAGATCGAGTTGAATATCCTCGCATGACTCGATGTATAGTTATAAAGCCCACCTCCGGCCTCCGCGCTGTTGCCGTAAATCGTACTATTGAAAATATCAACTTTGCCATTCCAGCTGAATATAGCCCCACCGAAACCATCTTCTGCCGTATTATCTGAGAATGTGCTGTTGATCAAGGCGATCTCGCCGCCGCTGGAATAGACGCCACCACCGGACTTCGCGTGATTTCCAGATAACGTACTGCCGATGATCATGGCATAACCACTCGAGTTTGAAATAGCGCCACCGAATAAATCTTCATTAGTGTTTTGCGAGAGAGTACAATATCTTACTGTGAGCATGCCTCCGTTTCGGATGGCGCCGTCCTCGCTCTTAGCATGAACGACCGTCAAGTACTCGAGAGCAAGCTTAGTGTCGCCACTCACAGAAATAACGCCAATTTTATCGTTACCGCTTATAGTGATTTTTCGCCCTCTTCCGTCGATGGTAAGCCCCTTGGAATCAAAGATTTCCAATGCACCGAGTCCTTCGTTCAGGACGATCGTGCCGTCTAAGAGAAACCTGATGGTATCGGACCCAGCCCCCTTTGCACATTCCGGAAAAGTTCTCTCGTCACCCTTGGCATTAGCAATCGCTTCTCGCAAACTGCAGCGAAGATCGCTCTGGAGCGTATCGCGGAGCGTGTTCACGGTAATCGTGGCGGCTCCGGCGTTCGACCCGATCAGCACCGGAAGCAGAAGCACAGGGCTCAACACGAATCTACAAATTGATTTTGTCATGTTATTAACTCCAGTTAATCATCAAACGACGTTGAACATCTTCTGATCTTTGACTTGATTACTTGTCACAGCCTCAGATGCCCCGTAGATTCGTCCTAAATTGGGCCATCATTAATATGTCGCTCGCAAATCACGTTAAAGCGCGTGTTTGAGTCGACATTGCGCTCTGGCGCCACTGTAGAACACGCTCTTGCCAAAATGTCCAGAAGCACCCACCTAAATGTTGTACACGTCGGCCGATGGCGTGACAAAACCGCTTTAGAGCATTCGTACAGCAGCCGTGGGCGGATCGATTTGCTCTGCACCAGGGCACGATTTGAGCGATAATATTAAAATTTGCTATGCATCTCATCAAAGCGCAAGCCATAACCACAATCCATTAATTTCAAACATCATTAACGACACAATTTCGCTGCGTCGTTGCGCTTTATCTTATTAGATAATCCGGAATCTATAATATCGCAAGTTTTGTTGAATTCGGTAATATTGTCAATCACTTGAGCAAATTGCGAAGTAGGAGAAAGATTGATACCATACATTAAGTTATGCACCACAGTGTTCCCCCTTATTACCGTTCCTTTAGAATTGCCGTGTACCGCAAGGCCCTCCAATTCAAAACCATCTATATAGTTACCGGAGATTTTACATCTGATACAGACAGCCAACCCAATACCACGAACCGCGCCAGTGTCACTCGGATATATAATGTTGTTTGTTAATTCGATTTCTTCCTGCGGCAGATAATCGGTACCCGTGAGAGCAATACCTACTACCGCTTCCTCAGTAACCTTTATATCAATCTCGTGAATTTTCACACCATCTGATTCTACGACAAACCCTCCTTCCACAACTGGATGCTCACCCGGGTGACCATAAATCAGTACGTTTAAGGTTCGAACTCTTACGATTTCATTATACGTTCCAGGGCGAACAAGAATCCATCCGCCCGCTTTAACATGATCCACCGCATCTTGAATGGTTGGATAATGCTTAGGAACTTCGATAATATCGTAACCTAAAGCTATGCGGCTGGTCGACACTGTCCCGATAGCCAGAATCCAAACGAAAGCAAAGTGTATATTACGCCACATTTTATTCATAATAATTTTCCTCGAACAAAGCGAAGAGCAAACTGGCGACCTGGTTGCGGCGAGGGGATGAAGAAACCCAACGTCTCCACTCCCTCGACCACACGTATCGATATTTCTACCAGAGAATATCCAGGTTCATCGTCGTTCCGGTGAGCGGTTCCAGCGCATATCCCAGTTGCACTTTGACATTTTTGAAATTCGGGTCGGCAATCGCCAACCCCGGTTCCTTCATAGCCGCCGGCGGCGGCTTATCCTCCGGCTCGTAGGTCCCAAAACCGATGCTGCTGCAAAAGCCAAAGCGCTGTTCCTAGTTTCCTGTGCCTTCTTGAGCAACACTGTCAGTTGGCCGAAATGAGTCTGGTCGCTCGCGCTAGTTACCGAAGTCCTTAAACCCCTGAAAAGCCGCTTTCATCCATCTCCTTCTCCCAGGCAAACTAGTGTTTCCACATGATCTTGGGAATCTTGATGAACTTAGCGGTAACGGTCCGGTCTCTGTCCAGCAACAACCAGCATGTCCCATGGCCATAACAGTCGAGCCCGCCGCCGTTGATCCAATGAGAGAACATGTATCCGTCTTCGGGTTCCGCCGTCAAATTGACCCCGGTGCCATAGGAAAAATCGAAGCTGCACACACTGTCACAGTTGTCGATTCCCCTCGGATCACTTGTCACCGTGCCCTGGCCTTTAACGATCACACTCAATTTTTTGCGCTGCGCGCCTGGGGGGACCGGTGGAACTTGGGCCGGCGAAGTGTGCAATCTATATACATATGCGCGTTCGCTGCACGAAACTACCGCGGAATCGCCGGCGATTGCAGCCGACATCCCGAAGAAGCAATTTCCTTTGTTCAGTTCCTTAATCGTCTCGGTGCTGTCTACCCAACCGCCGGAAGGTTTAGTGTAAAAATAAGCCGCACCCCATGCCTCATTGATCGATGCAGAGGTCGTGGCAACGACCGTGTCGCCGGAAATCGCCACTGCCTGGCCGAGTTGCCCCGAATCCTTCCTGTCCGACATAGTCAGTTTTGCAGTTTGAGTCGCATCCACCCAGCCGCCAGCCGGTTTCTCAAAGACGTACACTGCGCCTTCGTGCCTGTCGCCCTCAAAAGTCGCCCCGGTGACTATGGTGTTCGCGGAAATCCCAATGTCGATGCCAAAGTATCCGAAAATACCATCCGATAGATCCGCGGCCCTGAGCACAGCCGGCACAACATCGTCCGTCCAGCCCCCTTCCGGCTTCACATACACCCGGATAGCACCTTCATCCGGAATCCCCACGGCTAAAGTATCTCCGGAAAGCGCGACAGCCCTTCCGCCGCTGAACTTGGCCGTTTCGGACTGATCCGTCCAGTCTTGTCCCTCATGCTTGACGAAAACATAGGTGGCATTCCCTCTTCTACCCCATGCCACCGTCGCTACGGTATCTCCACTGATACTCACAGAGCGGCCGAAACCGCTGTCGCGCACGCGGTTCCAAGCAATGAGTTTGCCCTTCTGCAACCATCGGGTGCCGATACGTTTGAAAACGTAGGCTGCCCCGAATGGCTTGTTTTCTGGCATGCTCCCCGGGTAGTTTCCCGGGGCTCCTACGACCAGGGTGTCACCGTCGATTGCAACCGCCCCGCCAAAAAAGGTTTCCGTGTCGTCTCCCGAGGTCAGCTTGCCCTGCAGTGACCACACCGCCCCTTTGCGTATGAAGACATAGGCTGAACCGGCTTGCTTCTTTCCGAGAATAGTATCGAAAGGAGCGCCGACCACCGCCGTGTCGCCGGAAACCGCCACACTTTGTCCAAAATTCCGTTTTTGCACGGAATCCGGTGCGGTAAGGGTGGTCTCCAGCCTCACGATCAACGGATCTACTACGATCGGCCAAGCGGCGTCACGGGTATCCACTGCAATGGTGAGCTGGCTTCCATCCGCCTTCAGATAGGCCGGCAACGCTTTTCCGTGCGCGTCCACAACGCTCAGATCCCGATAATCCAGCACGCTCCTGCCGCTGGCATCCCGGAATTCGGCGCTCTTGCCGTCCTTCCCGAGGACGGCCTGGAGTCCGCCGCGGGTGCCCAGCCGCAGTTCGATCGCGGCCTCGCCACTCCGGGGTGGCCGCGCCAGGGTGAAGCCCTGTTCAACGCCCACATCCCGGTTCTCATACCATTCGGTTACCGCCCCGCGTCGGTATTCCAGCCGCCGGCCGTTCGCCGCCACGTCTGCCCTACCTACGGGTTCGATCCGCCCGGCTATGCCGTAGCCCTCAAGCCACAATCCCAAGCGCCAACCGGGTTGTCCCCCGCTCGGCACCAGATCGATACTCTGACCATCGAACGCCAGCGCCAGTTGGTTCTGCTGGTTCACCGCCGCGTACTGTCCACCCTCGAATTGAATGTCGTGCTGCGCCTCCCTGACTGCTGCTCCGAGACCGGCCGGCACCACTCCGGACGCCGCCGAACCGGCGATGCCGATCACTGGCACGGAAACGCTGGCCAATAACACAAAACCTGAAATGATCGTGGCCAAACCACGTAATGAGCAGATCCCCATATTCACTCTCCCAATATCGAAAAATCTAAGCTGTTATAGAATGCAAGATAAACAATAAGCTTGCCGCGTGAAACTCGCTGTATTATTCCTCGCTTTCGAATCAACAAGTTAAACGAGGCACGGAACGTAAAATCCGGACATCGTTACTACCCATGCCAAAATTAGAGGTTGGTTGCTTTCTTTTTGTTCCCGGCTTCCGACAGTATTTTGTTCGGCACCCGACTTCTGTCAACATGACGCGCCGCATCACGCACGACGACGCATACACAGAAGCTACGGGAGATAGCGTTAACGTAAACATTGGAAGTTTACTTAATGATTTCGATATGCCACATCCCCTAATCAGTAGGGGTATTACTCTTTGTCCCTTCCGCCGAATCGGAGATATCGGTCACAGCGTGCCAGACGCCTTTCCTTGTTTAAAGGGGGTCAGGAGGCGGAATCGTTCAACCGCCGCGATTCAGCCACAGACTCATGAGCCCCGCCCGGCTGCGGACGCCGAATTTTCGGAAGATGGCGATGACATGCTGGTGAGTGGTGGAAACGGCGAGGCCGACTTGGTCCGCTATGTGCTTTTCCGAAGCTTCGGTCAACAGCAGGTGAAGTACTCTGCGCTCGGTCGGCGTCAGAGGGGTGGAAGCCATCAATAGGCCGTGACTCAACATGAGGTGACGGTGAAACCACTTGATGCCCCGCACCGCGTAGGTCAGCAGAGCGATTTCTTCGTCACTGAACACTTTGCGGGAATAAAATCCAAAATGGGATTCGGCATCCTGGTTGAGGGGAAATCCTATGAAGACCGAGTCGCAGGTGCCGGCGGAGCCGTAATAGGCCTTGTAAAACGGCGACTCGAACCATTCCGGCGGCAGTTCCCTCCGGAATGAGTACGTCCTGAACGTCCCCACACCGCGCATAGGGAGGAGGAAGGACGGATCGATGTCCCGCCGGTCCCAGAGCTTCAGGATTTCCTTGAAAGGCCCTTCGTTCGGATGAGGGGCAACGGGTTGAAGCAGCTTCATCGCAGATACGCGCCAGCCCCGCAGCGGATCCTCTTGAAAATCCCCGTCCATGCGAGTCGCCCCACCCCAAGTTGCATTCCAGGCATCTGCCAGATTGCAAAGGGATTCCATCAGATGGGTGGCCGCCTGGTCGGATTGCCCGGCTTCGAAGTCCGACAGTTCGTCCCAAATGCGGTGTATTTTTTCCTGGACTTCGGTGTTCATGGTTTCTCGATCGCTAAACAGCCAAGCCTATGGCAGAACACCGAGTGGCGCAGCGATCCTAATTCCGCAGCCAGGGTAGGCGCTGCGTTGTTCGAATCTGGTTTCGCCACGTCGGAGGTTATCCGAGCGCACGTCCGCCAGCTCTTCGACAAGAGTTCAATCTGCCTTAGTCAGAGGGATATCGCCCGGTCGGTCGGACGCCAGAAAAAATTAACCGGCTAAAACTCCTTACCGTAGCAGGCTTTTAGCTTCTTGTAGTCATAATAATGGCTGGCCGGAGAAACCCTCGCGTCCTTACAGCCGGGTTTGAAATCGGTTTCTTTCTCGTTATACAACATCTTTACAAGCAGCTTTCCCTTGCCGTTACCGTAGACATCCCATTGAATGTTCGCCGCCATAGGGGAAACATATTCGCCCCGCCATGAACTGTTGTCGTAGGTGTACATATCCGCCTGGGGAAGCTGTTCCCGCACCCGCTTCAAACCCAGCTTGGAGGCAAATGGGATAACGATCTCTGCATGCGCAAAACGAAGCTTCGCTGCATGGGAGAAATCCCCCCTTGCTATAGCGTCGATCTCCTCGAAGAAATCGTTCTCCAGAATCTCGGCCATTCCGTAAGTGACGTCTCCCTTCTCGGTCATACCGGGACCTTTGTCATAGAAATCCGACGCATCGTTGAGATAGGAAAAATATTTTGCCTGCCTGACCGGCATATAACGCTTGAAAGCGACCCCGGCTTCATTCTTCATTCCTGGTGCGATCGCATAGAGTTCGTAAATCAGCGAACCAGCGTCCGCGAGGCTCTTGATGGTGGTCTTGCCGTCGCCCTTCAGGGTGTTGGTGAACTTGCCATCGCTGCTGGTAAAGGTCCAGGTACCCGTGTTGGCAAAGCTGTAAACGCCTGCGTCAATCTTGTCGACGAAGTCCTGGGTAAACAGACGGCTAAGGACTGCACGACCGGCCCGAACCGAATCCGGATCACCCCAGATAGCCTCCTGTTTAGCCGCCAGGTCCGCGTCTTGCTCCTTATAGTGTTGATAGGCTTGGCTTTGCCGATAGGTGGTATACAGCGGGTCGCCGGGGTCGGTCACCAAGTCGGTTTTAGGCACCAGCTTGTGGAAATAGAGCAGGAAGCGGTTGGTGCCATCGGGCTGGGGCACCGGGGCATCCGCCGGATATGGCCCGGGTGCCGGCGGATAGGTAATGAGTCCACCGAGATTGGGTTGCCGGGAGATCAGAGACTCCACGAAAAAGGCGCCACTATCCACCGCCCGGTCTACACCGGAAGTCACCACGACAATTTGGCGCGGGGCCGTCGCCGCGGCACTGCCGATCGTTCGCCAATATCCCGGCAGGCGCTTGAGCAACCGTGCAGCGAGCCGAGTGTGCTCCATGATGCCCACGGCCGTCTCGTTGCCATAGCCGGGATTGCTGATCCCCGGCACACCATAGCCCATCAGGAAGTTGGCTTCCATGATCTTGAGAACGTCCGGCCCCAATCTTTTTCCCAAGGGCGTCAGCGCACCCTCATCTGAGGCCTGTTTCCACATGTTGTAGACAGCCAAGTCCGCCTTCATGCCTGAAAGACCGCGCGAACCGTGACGCGCGACCAGTTCGGTGAACACGGGCCGGAAACCGGGAGGCGGCGTCTCGTAGCTCGATATTTCCTGTCTCGGCTTGTAGGGCGTTTTGGTCTGATAGTACGCGGGTTGAGCTATCGCAGGGACGACCGCCAACACACCCAGCAAAATCGACTTCGAGAGCGCGACCATCGCGGCGTTCCTCTTTGATCTATTATGGGGCTGCACTCCACAATATTGAGCCCCCAAAAGAAAAGGGGGGCATATTGGCACCCCCCCACGAAATAGCCAGTAATATTACTCCTGGCCTCTTGGTCCTTCTATGGAAAGGCATTTCCGCCACCGGCGAGCGGCGTCGGAATAGGCTCATTCACCTCTGCTCATATGAGTCTGCGAAACCAAGAACATCATATCTGATGATATCTGTTACTTGAGAATGAGCTTGTTCGAAACGCGGTGACTGGTGCCGGCAATGACGCCATCCCCTGAGGTCAGAATATAGGTCATGCTATCGCCGTTGGGGCTGACATAGATGTTATAGACGCTGCCGGAGTTATAGGTAACGGTGCCATGACAATCCTCGCCAATTACATAGGTCGCGGTATCGCCTGCATTCGCACGGCCCAAGCTATCGGTATATGTATTGACGACGTTACCAGCGCCATTATAGGACTCCATACCGCTTTCGGCATACGGATTGCCAACATAATAGCCCTGAGTCGAATAGCTATAGGTGCCTTTGAGGGTCTTGACCGAGCAGTACTCCTTGCCGGCTGCCTCCATAGAAACAGCCAGGGTCAAGACGGAAACACTTGTGCATAACATCAATTTGGTTTTCATAGTCTTCTCTCTGCAAATATTATAATTTTTGGTGTCGTATTCTCAATCTCCGCGCGCCGCTGTGCGCGCTACGTCTACCTCACGGAAAGCGCCGTGGCTTGATGCTGAGCAACGTACTCCCATCAAACCACGACATCATTACAGCGTATCCCTTTGTGTCTGAGCGTTATGGCATGATGCCCGGGACGAGCCTTTATATCCTCACGACTCGTCCGGCATCCTCACGGAGCAGGGCTGTTGGTGTAATCATATTTCAGCGGACCCGCCTGAGGCTTTGGAACCTTATTCGAGTGGATATTGATAACAACCACCTCCATATGTACTTTACCGGAAGGCACATCCGACAATTTGATGTCGCAATAATTCCTCGGATTATGATCGCCTCCTTGGTTACAGACTCCCTGGAACGCAAGGTTTAAGGACAGGCGGTAGTCCATGTCCGTTGCCTTCTTTCCGTCACCCGTGACAGCGTCGTCCCAACTCACGTGTAGCTTTTTCTCCCCTCCATTGGTGATGACCTCTGCCCTGATCCTAGCCGTCTCAGGAAAGAAAAGTGCGTCCGGGTCGGGTCCATCTTTCGGCGGCTGAGCGACGGAGACATTGACCCGCGGCATATTCACATAGTCGAGTCCCATGTATACCACGTCGCGTGCCAACGGGGCGCCGGCCCAAACGGCCGAGACGTTCACGTTGTTGCAAAAGCCGGAGACACCGAAATAAGGGCTGGATTTTTCCTTGCAATACTGCAGGTCTTTTGCATTCAGATCCGATGTCACCGGGGGCTTACCGCTAGGCTGCTTTCCGGTCGGGAAACCCCACAGCGTGGTCCAGTCCGTCACCTTCGACCCTGTGTAAATATCGATGATACCGGTCTTCTTTTCCGGCGCCATGCTCAACTTCAGTTCGTCGCCAAATTTATCCTTCGCTACGATTTCGCACGGCAGATAGCCTTTTGTGTTGTCGTACGCCAGGGGAAGCGTCTGGGCCCCCGGACCCCGTATCGGGACCTGATGGCCGCAAGTCGTCAGGCTGACCCAGTTATTAGCCTGCGGAACATCTGCTTTCTTCAGGGCGATCTGATCGTACAGTCGCGCTTCGCCGGCGGGCCAGCCCGTGTCCACGTCGAAGTTCAAGATTCCGATAGCCTGTTCGTTGACTGCATCGACGTTCAAGGCCTGAGGGGGGAACACGTCCGCCGGCTTCTTGAGGAAAACGCGGTCGATCAAATCCTGATAGGTGTGGTTCTTGCCCTTGCTGTTCTCCTTTTCCTGGGCCGCCAGAGCTTCCAGATCGGACTTCGTGGTCAGCGGATTGGTCAGCTGCCACCCACCGTTGGCGTCGTGTCCCAGCACGGCCAGCTTATCGCCCTCCCTGAGCAGGAACGGACGCTTGCCATGGTTCTCGGCGATCTGCTCCAGCTTGGCCTTTATGCCCTCGATGCTGGTACCGGTATCCAGCCAAGCCAGGCTGAACTGATCCCTGTTATACCCCCAGGTCACTGTGTATTGCTGGTAAGGGTCGTAAGGGCGCTTGTTCTCCAGTGCGGTAACGCCGCCGGCATCGATGGTGAAGCCGGACGCCGCGTCACGGAAATTGCCGTATTTGTCGTCGATCGAGAACGCATAGGACACCGAGCCTATCCCGTCCTTTACGTTATGTACCAAGCGAGTATAGGGGTTCAGATTGAACTGGCTCTCGTACGGCGCCGCAAACGTCAAGAACGGATCAAACTGCCACTGCTGGACGTCCGCCTTGGGAACGCTCGGATTATTGGGATCGTAGGGATCATTTGGGTCAAAGGCCACTCCACGCAGAATGGCTTGCACCCGCCCTGGCAGGTCGCCGCCGAGAACTTTTGAATCGTAACCTACAATCTGATGGATGATGCAGGCGTTCTTGCTATTTTCGTCCGTAGGGACTTGTTTATGTACCCCGTCATATCCACATTTCGCCCACACTTTTGCCTTATTGGGGTCGAATCCATCGACAGGGTCATTCAGGAAATGATCCCAAACAACTTTGACGCTTTCTCGAAATTTATCGCAGAAATTCTGATGCCTGAAAGTGCACGCCTGAACGGCCTTCTTGCTGTCGAATTTGCAAACATTATCGGGCCACTGCAGCTTTTCCAAATTCGTCTTGTCCGCGCAAAAACCCGGGTTGTCCTTCTGCTTTACCCAGAACATCCAACGATCGACATAGGGCTGAACTTGACTTGGATTGCAGAAAATCAGCCTTTGCTTATCGCATCCTTCCATCCCGGTAATAAAATAACCTTTATCCTGCACATAGTCAGTCCCGGTATAGTAAATAGTCGAATTAGCTCGTGTCAGCGTCATATCTACACTGTTATAGCCACCGGGAAAATGCGGGATGATGGTGTTCCCACCGTTCTTACCCAATTCCTTCGGCAACAGATCGCTGAAGGTATTTATTTCCTTCTTCGGAGAATTAAAATATTGGCTCGTGTAAGCCGCGAATACGGGCCATACCTTTTTCCTTCCACCGTGGCCGTCCGGCTCGGTAAGAAAACCATCGATCCGCTTCTTGAATTGACCCAGATCATTGACGCCATTTGTCGTGACGGTCGCGGCGGAGCCGCCCATGTAGCCCGTAGCGCCATGATTGGCGACGGAGCCGGCCACGGGAATATACAATTCGTCGACCATGGACACGTCGATATCCGCCATCGGATCGCCGGTATCCATATTTTGATCTGAGGCGTTGTCCGCGTCGAAGGTAAATTCAGCCAACTGTGCAGGCGCATCGACAGAATAGCTGGCGTCGGCCGTGCCCGTCTTGCAGGCGCCCTTCGCCGCTTCGCTATCAGCGTTACTATCGCCCTTATAACAGTCGACAGCCTCTGAGGGGTGTGTCGGGTCGTTAAAATTGGTGACTACTGTTTTCTGTAATGGGTCAAAATTGACTATATTGGCCTCGTACGCTGTTAGAGCCACGGGGAAAACATAGACACGCCCGCTCTGATACCAGCAGTTCTTGTCGACCTTCTTCCCGTCGACATTCACTTGCTTTTGCTCGCGCGGAATCCAGACGGTGATTTTCTTGCCGATGGGCAGCCCTTCCGTTTTCGCGTCATAGTTAATGATAATCCGCCTAACTGGATTAACTGCAGGTTTCGCGCCATCGCAAATATCGGCGGGAACCTGGATGACAGGATAGACCGTAAATGGAAAATCGTTCTGGAACGTGATATAGCGATTGTACTTGTCGTCCGCCTTCTTGGCTTCCGCCGGCGGAACCGCCAGCGACAGCAGGCACAAGGCGGGGACCGCCAAGCGCAGATAGCTTATTAGCTGCTTCATTGTTCTCATCTCCTCAATAGACAATGCGTCGTAAAACTGACCGACTCCACTTCTTTTTACCTTTCGTATCTTGCCCCCTACAGTGCGCCCTATTCTATAGGCACGCCCCTTGACACCTTTTTTTGGCACCATGGATCGTGATTAGTTCCCGACTTCCGCACTTACGGCCCCTACGGCTCTATCGCCCCAAGGCCAAAAATTTGCCGAAGATATACCGCATGCGCGGGCAGTGAACATCCTCTATTCAGAGGTGCCCGGGAGTCTTGGGCTCGACGGCCCAGCTCGGCCGCGCTCAGGCTGGTGCACCTCCCATTCATCTGCAAAGGACGTTGAAGCTGGTCTTCGCCCTGATGTTCCGATCCGGCACCGTCGCGTATAGCACCGTCTTGCCGCACCGGCTGGGGGTGTATGGTACTGCGACGCTGATCCGTTCGTTAGCGGGCAGGTGGGAAATTTGGTCGATGTCGAAAGGCGAATCCGCTTCTTCCGGCCCCTTGTTGCCGGGGTTGTAGTCGTAGAACTGCACCGCTGTCATTTGTGGCACGGGAACATCGAGGTTTTTCAAGACCAACTCGACGGTGACCGTCTCGCCCTCAACCACATTGTGCCGAGGCGTTACTCGGAATTTGAGTACCCGCGTCTTGTCGCGAGGTTTCTGACCGCCGGGTTGCGATGGCGTCCCCTTCGGAGGCGGGATCTGGAAGACATGGAACGCATGCTTGTACAGCCCCACGTTGTTGCTATGGTTTTCAATCGGTACGTCTTGGATGGAGCTGAGTGCGCCCGGAGCGGCAGCTCCGCTCAAGCCGTGGTCCGTCACCTCGCCCACCTTCTGCCCGAAGCCGTCCTCCATCCACACCAGCACCCAGAAGACGATATCCTTGTTCGCGTAGGGACTTGGGTCGAATTGGGTCTCCGCCATGATCCAATTGAACTCGTTGCTCGGCGACCGGCCGAACCCGGGAATGGGAGAATAAGCCTTCTCGTCAATCAGAAAACTCTGCCCGGACGGCGTGTTGGTGGCGATATTCCAGAGTTGGCCGTAAAAGCGCACTTTGACCTCGCTACCCGCCGGCATATTGGCCAAACTGTAGTTGTAGACCCGAGCATGAAGCCGGACAGCTTCTCCCTCCGTCAGTTGCGACATCTGGGACGAAGTATCGCTGTTCGCGGCGGGGGTCACGTAGAAGCCCCGCATCCAGTGGAACGGACTCAGCCACACGTCCGACGGTTTGGCATCGTTGAAAACCGCGCAGGATTTCCCCAAGCAAGCCAGACTGCCATCGGCCTTGTCGACGATGCGCCAACGGGAAGGATGGTTCAAGGCCACGTCGGGCAAGGCATACGCTTCACGCTGCCACCATGCCCCGCCTTGTGCCACATCCACGGAGAAGGCGACCTGCAAAGGGCCGGCGGTCTGGATTTCACCGTTCGGGGTACCGAAATCGGGCCAGTTCCGATCCCGCTTCCGACCCAGTACATAGGGTTGGACGTCGTAGCGATACAGGTTCGGATCGGCGAACAAACCCGGCTTCTTGATGCCGATGCCGGCGGACTGGCTCAGTGTTGTGGAATCCGTGTTCGCCGACTTGCTTGCCCCGTCGTAAGAAAAGCCAACGTCAAATTCGCCTTCGGCATGCACTACCGTTTTATAGGTCTTTCCCTTCATGCCGACCGACCAGTCCCCCGAAAAACTATTGCCCGTGCTCACGGTATGATCCCGGTTTTCACCCCGGTCCCAGCGGAAGTTCTGCTCTACCGCGATATCGTCGGTAGCAAACGCAACGGGTGAGGTGGCCGTCAGCGGATCGATGTCCGGGTAAAGCTGCTGCAGCTGCTCATAGTCGTAGGGGTACGAAAACACATTGCCCGGTTCCGTGACGGGCTGAAACCATTCCAGGTTATTACTGGCCAGCAGCCGGCGGTTGACTCGATCATCGGCTACGAAATGCACGAACACAGGTCCTTTCTCGCCTTCGCCGCAATCGGGCTTGGAGGCGGGGCAGGCGCTGCGGCCCAGTACAGGATAAACGTACACGTTGCGGCGGCGTTCCGTGTACAAGACCAAATCGCTGAAACCTGTCTGTGACGTGACATCGATGCTTTGTTTGTCCAGACGGCCAGTGTTCCAGTCCTCCAGGTTATCGAGCTTCTCCTTCATCGAGGTTTTCAAGGTAGCGCCCATAGTATTATCTTTATCTATTCCACCTCCCAGATACAGGCTCCCCTTGGCATAGATCGACCAAGTAACACCAAAGCTGCTTTTGCTGGCGGCCGATACGGTTTTGCTGCTCTCCGCCCGGAATTTTGTGAAGTAATCGCTGGGAGCCGCACTAAGGTTCACAACTGTGGGATTGCCGCCGCTGGCTGGCGTCACCCAGTCCACATGCATAGGCGGACTCTGCAAAGCGATCTGAACTTCAGATTGGCTGTTGGTGAGCTTGGTCGGTACCCCCAGACGCAACGAACGGCCCTGGAAATCTCCCGCGACCAGCTTGCCCGAGTAGCTATCTACGACATGAGGTTCATCATATTGCGAATTGAGCGTCATCTTGTATTGTTGATTCGGATCGATGGAAACGATACCCACCTGAAGTCCTGCGACATCCGTACCGCACCTTGGCCTCCAAGCCAAAGCAACCTGAAGATTCAGGTCCTGCTCTTCGGGTTGCGCCGGCCGCCTGCGGTCGAAACGCCCTAATGCGAAATCCGAAAAGCACTGCGCCGCCAACCCCAAATTAGCCGATTCTCTGATATTCAGATTTCCGTCAAACGTGAGCAACCGCAGCGAGCTATATCGCGCAACCGTCTGCCCCAATGTTCCCACCCAAGCCATCGCCTGATCGTACTCGGCTCGCCCATTCAGGCGACCACTTTTGAGTATTACACTGATACCGGCCTCCTTGCCCAAATAGTTCTCGCCTCCCCGGATAAACGCATTATACGAGTCCAATTTGATGTCATAAGCGATCACGCGCGCATCCCCACTGCCCGTCACATAGGCAACGGCAAGCTGATCTGCATCGGTTCTGCCGTATCGCCCAACAGCCGCCGAGAGCGATGTCACCTGATCTTCCTTTCTTGCAAGACTGAGCCAATCAGTAACTACAATCTTGGACTGCAAACTTGTTGGAGCAATATTTTGATACGTGATCCGGAGCATATCTTTCTTCTCCGCCGCCGGTTCTATCATAGCGATCACTCTGGACCGCCGGCCGTTTTGCCCCTGAGTTTCAAAAACGGCAAATGCGTGTGGCCACGAATGCTTGTTGCTGTCCAGTCGCCCAAGCTTGATCCATTTAAGGCCCGTCTTCATGTCGTTGACATCCTTTGCGGTAGCGAGATACGTATCGCCAAACGCCGTATGCATGACCAGCTCATCAAAGCCGTCATAATTGAAATCGGCCATCCACGCAAAATCGACCTCACTCCACCCATTCTCCAAAGGCACCCGCTCGATCAGCGCTGTTTGCGGGCCTTTTATCGGATCCATCAAAAACAAGTCCAACTCCTCTGGCCTGGCATTGGACCGGGCTCGAGGGGCGATGCCCGCAACAACGTCATTTGACAGATTGAACATCCGCCCGGCCGCCAGCGCGGACATATATCCCGATGGAGCTCGGTCAGATACTTTCCATGGACTCCTAATCTCTTTATCGGAATCAGCGTCCCAACGGGCGAAGGGCTCGCCTACAATCGCCGAATTGGCAGTCGTAAAAATTTTCCATTCCGCAAGGCATTGGCCTGGGCAATCGACGCCGAAGTACGCAAGGTCGTCATTGCGAAAAAGGTATTGATTACCGCCAAATACATCGTTTACCGCGCTGAGATCTGGATTGGAAAAAGCCAAGGAACTGCTTAACAGGCCTCCCCATAAGATAAGTCCAAGGCCCTTCTTAACCGCATGTTTCAGAACATAGGTATCGATTGTTGCGTTCATCTCGCCGCTCCCAGAGTGCTACAGATATTATTTTCACGTGCGCATAGCAAACTCAGTTTTTACTTGCCAAGCCGCCTTTATCTTTGAAACATTACTGCCCTGAAATGACAACGCCTATGCGGTCAGCCGCGTGAATCTTTACACTTTTGTTAAGGTTTGAAGCTCTGCCAACCGATGCCGCCAGACCCAAGCGGCGCGGGATATTAACCACATTCTGGCCATGGGAACAGTCTCTGTTCAGAGACAGTTCCCGTCGTCAGCGACCCAGCCACAAGGCCGCGAGGCCGGTCCGCCCCTTAACGCCGAATTTTCGGTAGAGGCGGGTGGCGTAGGTATGAACTGTGGCAGGCGTGAGGCCGAGGCGTTCGGCGATCTCGGCCTCGGAAGTGCCGCTGAGCAACGCACTGAGCAGCCGTCGCTCGGCGGGGGTGAGGGGCTGGGAAGCGATCAGCAAACCGTGATGCAGAGCCACCTGCCGGTGGAACCATTTCAGCGGCCGGCCGGCCCGCTCCAGCGCGGTACGTTCGATGTCCCCGAATAAAGAAGCCTCTGGACCGATGCGCTCGAAGCCGAACCAGGATTCCATATCGCTGTTGACCGGGGTCGCGATATAGCAGACGTCGCGGATGCCGAAAGGCTTGAACAGGTTGCGATAGAACTCGCTGTCGTACCAGCCGGGCGGCACGATCTCGTGCTGGATGCTGACGCGGAAGCGGCCGGCATGGCGCAGATTGGCGATGATGCTGGGGTCGATGTCACCCCGGTCGAGACGGCGGCAATGCTCCGCATAGGCGGCATCCCGCTCGGGGCGAGGGTGAAGATAGCGAATCGCGCAGGCCCGCCAGCCGCCGATCGGATCGTCCCGACAGTCCAGCCGCACCGCGCCGAACCAGCACTCCTGCTGCGCGCCGATAATCTCGCACAATGAGGCCATGGCATAGTCGAGCGCCTCATTGACACGAGTCGGCCCGAATTCAGCGAGCCCGTCCCACAGGTCGTGAATCTGCTGTTGTTGCGACGCCATGCGTACCGGAGAGGAAGCCCCCCGGCACCGTCCCGCCCCGGAACCGGCTAGAGGACGGACCTGAACGGAGTCAGTGCTTGCAGCCGCAGCCGCCCATGCCACAGCCGTGGCCGGCTGCCGGCGGCGAGGAATGGCTCGATCCGCCATGTACGGCAGGTGCCGACAGCTTCTTGGTCACCGCCTCGGAACCGCAGTGCGGACAGGCGGGCGGCGGATCGCTGATTTTCTGCATCACGGTGAAATCCCGGCTGCAGGACTGGCAGGCATAGTCGTAGGTAGGCATTCGATGCTTCTCGTCAGAAGGGTTTCAAGCTTGCGAGCAGGACGATGGCGAAAAGAAACAATACCGGGACTTCATTGACCCAGCGGTAGAACAAATGGCTGCGCGTATTGCGGTCTTCGGCGAAATCCCGCAGCCATTGCCAGCAGAGGAAATGGTAGCCGACGAGAAGTGCGATGAGCGTCAGCTTGACGTGCAGCCACCCGCTGCCGCCGTACAGCGCCCCGGCGTAGTCGACCAGCATCCAGATGCCGAACAGGAGAGTCAGGAGCATCGCCGGCGTCATGATTCCCCAGAACAGTTTTCTTTCCATGATCTTGAATCGGGCGATGCCCACCGCATCAGAGGTCATGGTGTGGTAGACGAACAGCCGCGGCAGATAGAACAGACCGGCGAACCACGTCACCATGAAGATCAGGTGAAAAGCTTTCAGCCACATGCGCTCATCCCTCCCGGAGCAGCTTGTCTATCACTTCCCGCAATTCGCGGAAATCGGGTTTGCCGAGGCGCGTTGCGACGACCGCTCCGTCGCCGTCCAACAGATAGCAATTCGGCACCAGTTCGACCCTGAGCGCACCGGCCAGTTCGCCCAACGGATCGAGCGCAACGGGAAACGGCCAGCCTTCCTTCCCGGCGAGGGACAATACGCGGCTCGGCAGATCGTAAGGCATCGCCACCGCTGCCATCCGCAGGCCGCGCTCCTCGTAATCCCGGAACAGCGCGGCGAATTCCGGCATTTCTTCCAGGCAACTGCGACAATTGCTGGCCCAGAACGCCAGCAGGACGGGACGGCCACGCCAGTCCCCCAGTTTCACCCTCTGTCCCTTGACAGTGGTGAAGCCCAGGGCCGGAGACAGACCTCCGCCCTCGAGATGTCCGTAGCCAAGCCAGATTACAGGCGCGAGCAAGCCTGCGGCGGCAAGGAGCCGGGCGAACCACCCCCACGCGCTCCTACCGCGGCGGACTGGGGCGGCTTTCAGGCCTCGACCTGCTGAATGCCGTCCAGGAACCAGGTCGGCTGGCGGCTCGAACGCGACCTTACGAAATGCCATACCTCGTGAACCACTGCCGCTTCTTCGGCCGGCGATTCGCGCAGTGTGACGTCGAACAGCACGGCGACTTCACGCTCGTCGCCGCGGTCGCTGACCTCCAGGATCTCCGCATCGACCCGCAGCAGTTCTGTGCGGTGAGGCTCGGCAGATGCCCGCAACTGGTCCTGCAACTCGGCAAACACCTTGTCGGTCGCGAGGGCCCGCAGGGTCCCCAGGTCGCGCTCGTCCCAAGCCGCCTGAAGCTGGCGGTAAGCGGCTTTGGCGCCATTCAGAAAACCGGCTGCGTCGAAATCGGCCGGCTGGGTCCGCTCCGGCTGTGCTCCTCCGCGACGAGACAACAGATCGGTATCGAATGCAGGACGTCCCGAAGCAGGCTTCACGCCCGCGGCAGGTTCCGAATGCGGGTAATAGCCGGCTCCTGCCGCGGGCTGGGGCTGGCTCCTGCGCGCGGCCAGCAGCCGGTAGAGGAAATAGCCGACACCGGCAAATAGCAGGATGTCCAGAAAATTCAGATGCTCGAAAGCGCCGCCGAACAGCATGGCACCCAGCAGTCCGCCCAGCGCCAGACCGCCGAGCATGCCCATCAGGCCGCCGCGGCGGGAATAGGCCTCGCGCGCCGCCTGGTTGCGCTGGCTCGCGGCACTGGCCGGCTGGCTGGGCTGGTAACCCGGCCGCTGCGTTTGCGAGAAGGAATTTCCGTCGGTCGAGCGCCGATAGGGTTCGCTGTATGACGGCCTGCTCCCGAAAGAACTTCCCCCGCCCAGGCGTTTGGCGAACGCATCGCTCATGCTGGAAAACAGCAGCGCCGTGACGAGCGCGGTACTCAGTGCGAATCCAAAAATCTTTTTCATATGGCCCTCAAGCCTCAACGTCATCGCCGGTGTTATAGGGGAAGCACCGGCCAATTACAACTCCCCCTGTCACAGCTCCGCACTGTCCCGAGCGCGTAATGTGCAGCGATTAGCCTGTCCGTTGCCGTGTCGAAAGCGACCGGCAAGCCGCCGCTCGCGGCTGAAACCGCCATAAAACCCGCACAGGAGCCGATGTTCATGCGAGTCGCACAAAAGGTGTCCCTGGCCGCCGCCCTCGTCGCGGCCGGCTTCGGTCCCGTTACGGCCAACGCCCATACCGACAGCGAAATCCGGAAAATCAAACGTTTCGTCATCATCTACCAGGAAAACCACAGCTTCGACAATCTGTACGGCGGGTGGGAAGGCGTCAACGGACGTACGCCGGCCAACTATGTTCCGCAGGTCAGCCAAGCCGGCGAGCGTTACGCCTGCCTGTTACAAAACGACCCGAACCTGACTTCGCCGACGCCGCTCCCGGTCACCTGCACCGATCCGGTCAACCAGATCGAAAGCGCGTTCACCAACGCCGAATTCCCGATCGACACCTACGTTCCGGCTACGGCCTCGACCTGCACCGGCGGCATCTCCCAGGGCGACAGCTATAACGGCGGCTGCACCGAGGACATGGTGCATCGCTTCTATCAGCACCAATATCAATTGAATGGCGGCGCGATGAACCGATACGTGACCGGCAGCGATGGCGTCGGTCTGACCATGGGCTATTACGATACGAAACAGCTTCCAATTTACCGTTACCTGCACCAGGACGGCCATCCCAGGTACGCCGTTCTCGATAATTTCTTTCAAGCTGCATTCGGTGGCTCATTCCTGAACCAGCAATGGCTGATCGCGGCCAATACGCCGATCTGGCCCAACGCGGTGAATGACGGCAGTGAAAAGGATCTCCACGCGGTGGTCGACGTCAACGGCATGCCTACCAGCTATCCGCTCTATACCTCCCCCGCAACCTACGCACTCTATGACAATCCGTTGTCCGTTTCTTGCGATCCCCCGGCCGGACGAGGCCCCACCCCTCCAAATGTCGTGTGCGGCGACTACGCGGTCAACGACCTGCCCATGCCGAGCAATCAACCCTACCAACCGGGCACTCCAGACTATATGAAATTGCCGCTGCAAACCGCGCCGACAATCGGCGACCGGCTGAGCGCGGCGGGTGTCAGTTGGGCTTGGTATTCGGGGGGATGGTCAAACGCCAACGGCGACATCGGCGCGCCCGGCTGGACCAACGGACACGGCCCCCATTGTGCCGATCCTCATGTAATCCAGGGCGCTGCTTTCCCGAACTGTGCGGACACTTGGTTTCAATTTCACCACCAAGCCTTCAACTACTTTGCCAATTTCAGCGCCCAGACCAAAGCCGGCCGGAAAAACCGCAAGGCTCATTTGAGGGACGAAATCGAGTTCATCGACTTGGCTCAGACTTCCAAGAAAAAGTGCAAGCTGAAGAGAGTGAGCTTTGTCAAAGCCCTGGGCGAGAGCAACGAACACCCAGGCTATAGCAGCGAACCCCTAGGAAGCGACCACCTGGTCATGCTGCTCGACGCCATCGAAAGCAGCGCCTGCGCGAAGGACACCATGGTCATCGTGACCTATGACGAATTCGGCGGCCAGTACGACCACGTTCAGCCACCGGGCCAAGGCAACGACAACGGGCCACACGATCGGTGGGGACCGGGCAACCGCATTCCCGCTCTGGTGCTATCGCCGCTGCTGTCTCAGCATTTCTCGGTCGACAACACGCAGTACGATACCACCTCGATCATGGCTACTCTGGAAGCGCGCTATGGGTTGGCCCCGGTCGCCACGCGCGACGCGGAAGTGAACAATCTGTTCTCGGTGTTCAACGCCGCCACCGCCAAAACAGCGATGAAGCACTGAACTGCTGGAAATCATCCTCCCGCCGGTCACTTATCCAAACCGGCGGCAATAGCCCTATGAATTGTTAATAAATGCTTCATCCACACAAACCCATAACATCCTAGGAGCCATTGATATGCCGACCACACGCAAACTACCCCTTGCTGTAGCCCTAGCGGCAACCGGTTTAGCGCCGCTTTTCGCCGATGCCCATCCATCCCAAGAGATGAAGAGAATCAAACGGTTCGTCATCATCTATCAGGAAAATCACAGCTTCGACAACCTGTACGGCGACTGGGAAGGCGTGAACGGACGCACGCCGGCCAACTATATTCCGCAGGTCAACCAGGCAGGCTCCCCCTATGGCTGCCTGCTGCAGAACGACCCCAGCCTGACGTCTCCGTCGCCGCTACCGGTGAGCTGCACCGATACCGAGAACGATATCGCCAGCGCATTCACCAACGCGGAATTTCCGATCGATACCTATATTCCGGCTACGGCCCCGACCTGCACCGGCGGCTATGACCAGGGCGACAGCTACAACGGCGGCTGCACCGAGGACATCGTACATCGCTACTATCAGCAGATTTACCAGTTGAACGGAGGCAAGCTGAACCGCTACGTCACCGGCAGCGACGCCGTCGGCCTGACCATGGGCTATTACGACACCAGACAGCTCCCCATCTACCGCTACTTGCACCAGGACGGTCATCCCAACTATGCGATCCTGGACAACTTCTTCCACGCGGCCTTCGGCGGCTCGTTCCTGAACCACCAATGGCTGATCGCGGCGACCACGCCGATCTGGCCCAATGCGGTGAACGACGGCAGCAAGAAGGATTTGCACTCGGTAGTGGACGGCAACGGCATGCCGACAAACTACCCGCTCTATACCTCGCCGGCGAGCTATGCGCTCAACGATGCTCAGTTGACCGCGTCATGCAATCCGCCGCCGGATCGCGGCCCCACGCCATCGGGTGTCGTATGCGGAGACTATGCGGTCAACACCACCCAGCCCACCAACCAGCCCTACCAGCCGGGAACCAAGGATTACAAGATGCTGCCGCTTCAAACCGCGCCGACGATCGGCGACCGGCTTTCGGCGGCCGGCGTGAGCTGGGCCTGGTATTCGGGCGGCTGGTCCAATGCCGCCGGCAACATTGGGGCGCCAGGCTGGACCAACGGACTCGGGCCGAATTGCGCGGACCCGCATACCATCCAGGGTTCGACTTTCCCGAACTGCCCGGACACCTGGTTCCAGTTCCACCACCAGCCGTTCAACTACTTTGCCGGCTTCAGCGCCCAGACCAAGAGCGGCCTGAAAAACCGCAAGAAGCACCTGCGGGATGAAATCGAGTTCATCAAGCTGGCACAGACTTCGAAGAAGGAGTGCAAGCTGAAATCGGTGAGCTTCGTGAAACCCATCGGCGAAGGCAACGAGCATCCGGGCTATTCCAGCGAGCCCATCGGCAGCGACCATCTGGTCGTCCTGCTCTCGGCAATCGAAAACAGCGCCTGCGCGAAGGATACGCTGGTCATCGTGACCTACGACGAATTCGGCGGCCAGTACGACCACGTCCAGCCGCCGGGCCAGGGCAACGACAACGGACCGCACGACAAGTGGGGACCGGGCAACCGAATCCCGGCCTTGATCGTGTCGCCGCTGCTGCCTCGTGCCTTTTCAGTCGACAGCACGCAATACGACACCACTTCGATTATGGCGACTCTGGAAAAACGCTACGGGCTGGCTCCAGTCGCCGAGCGGGATGCGCAGGTCAATGACCTTTTTTCGGTCTTCGACGCTGCATCGGCGACAACCGCCCACTGACATCCATGAATTCCGCCGGCCGCGCGGCCGGCGGATACCGATTTCTGCTCAATCCAGCAGTTCGAAGAAACTCTTGTCCACGCCGCACTCCGGACAGCCCCAGCCTTCGGGAATGTCCTCGAAAAGGGTTCCGGGCGGAAGACCCGCGTCCGGATCGCCTTCGGTTTC
Source organism: Methylococcus mesophilus (assembly GCF_026247885.1). Classification (NCBI taxonomy): domain Bacteria; kingdom Pseudomonadati; phylum Pseudomonadota; class Gammaproteobacteria; order Methylococcales; family Methylococcaceae; genus Methylococcus; species Methylococcus mesophilus. The sequence continues at coordinate 810,087 of NZ_CP110921.1, forward strand.
GTCGTAGATGTAGCCGCAGGCGGAACATTGGTACTTGTGGTATTCGACCATATTCGTCTCCTTGTCGATCGTGAAGCTCAAAAAGACCTAACCGGCGGACGCGAGCATCCCGCTATGGCGCAACAAGGCTTCGATTTCCGGCTCGCGTCCGCGGAAGGCGACGAAGGACTCCAGCGCGCTGCGCCGCCCACCCTGTTCCAGCACATTGCTGAGGAAGGCATGGCCGGTGTCCGGATCGAAGATGCCGCGCTCTTCGAACAATGAAAAGGCATCGCTCGACAGCACTTCCGCCCACTTGTAGCTGTAATAACCGGCCGCATAGCCGCCGCCGAAGACGTGCTGGAAGCTGTGCGGGAAGCGGTTATACGGCGGAGGCGGCATGACCGAGACCTGCCGCCGCACGTCGTCGAGAATTTCATAGACACACCCGCCTCGGGCCGGATCGTATTCGTGATGAATGCGGAAATCCAGCAGGGCGAACTCCAATTGACGGACCGTCTGCATGCCGGCCTGGAAGTTTTTGGCCGCCAGCATCTTGGCCAGCAGTGCGTCGGGCAGAGGCTCGCCGGTGCGGTGATGACCCGAGATCAGTGCCAGCGCCTCGCGTTCCCAGCAGAAGTTCTCCATGAACTGGCTGGGCAGTTCCACCGCATCCCATTCCACGCCTCGAATACCTGACACGCCGAGGTGCTCGACCCGGGTGAGCAAATGGTGCAGGCCGTGGCCGAATTCGTGGAACAGCGTCACCACGTCGTCATGCCGAAGCAGCGCGGGTTCGTCGCCGGCCGGGGGGGTGAAATTGCAGGTCAGGTAGGCGACCGGACTCTGAATGCTCCCGCCGAGACGGCGCCGGCTGACGCATTCGTCCATCCAGGCGCCGCCGCGCTTGCTGGGCCGGGCGTAGAGGTCGAGATAGAACCCACCCCGCAGTTCGCCTGCCCGGTCGAATATCTCGTAGTAGCGGACGTCCGGGTGCCAGACATCGACACCGTCGCGACGCTCGATATCCAGGCCGTACAGCCGCTGCACCACCGCGAACAGGCCGGAAACCGCGCGTTCGGCGGGAAAATACGCCTTCACTTCCTCTTCGGAAAACGCGTATTTGTGCTCGCGGAGCTTCTCGGAATAGTAGGCTACGTCCCAGGACTGAAGCGCCTCGATCCCATGCTGACCCCGCGCGAACTCCCGCAGTTCCTCCAGGTCGCGCCGGGCGACGGGCATGGCCTTTTCGGCGAGATCGTTCAGGAAACTCAGCACCTGTTCCGGGCTCTCCGCCATCTTGGTCGCCAGGGACAATTCGGCGTAGTTGGAAAATCCCAAGAGACCGGCCTCTTCGTGACGCAAGGCCAGGACCTTCTCCATCACCTCGCCGTTGTCCCAGCGTCCGCCATGCGGCCCGGTTTCCGAAGCGCGGGTCGCATAAGCCCGGTAGAACTCTTCCCGCAGCGCCCGGTCATCGGCATAGGTCATGATCGCGATATAGGACGGAAAGGCGAGGCCGAAAACCCAGCCGGACTTGCCTTCGGATTCTGCGGCCTGGCGGGCGACGGCGAGGTCGGTTTCGGGCAGCCCGGCCAGCAGCGCCTCGTCTTCGATATGGCGAGTCCAGCCCTTGGTGGCATCCAGCACGTTGTCGGAAAACCGGCTGCCCAGTTGCGACAGCTCCTGGGCGATTTCCTTGAAGCGCGCCTTGCTCTCGCCTTCCAGAGCAACCCCGGAAAGGCGGAAATCGCGCAGGGCGTTGTCGACGATCTTGCGCTGTGCGGTGTCGAGCCGGGCAAATTCCACGCCTTCGGCGATTTCCCGGAACGCGGCATATAGCGCCGCATTCTGGCCCATTTCGGTGGCATATTCGCTCAACAGGGGCAGACTGGCATTGTAGGCTTCCCGCAAAGCCTCACTGTTCATCACGGAGTTCAGATGCCCGACCGGCGACCAGGCCTTGTTCAGGCGGTCATCGAGATCATCCAGCGGTTCCACCAGACCGGACCAGGTGAACGGCCCGCCGCGCCCGAGCAGAGCGTCCACCGCGGCCCGGCTTTCGGCCAGGATTTGTTGAACCGCCGGCACTACATGGCTCGCTTCGATGCGCGAGAACGGCGGCAGTTCATAGTCTTCCAGCAAAGGGTTGGTCATTGCATTACCTCGAATTCGGTTTGAATCCTGCAAACCGCTCAGGCGACGGCTTGGTTGGCCGCCGGGAATCTCTGGGGGGAGTATCGAAGGAGGGAATATACAGGGAGTTGGCCTCGGCCCTCACCCCACCGTCCCAATGTTTCCGGGCTTTCCTGCCCGGAACCCTCCGGGCGGGCCAAGCCCGACCAAATCCGCTCCCGGCGGATTTGTCCCGGAGGGGGAGGGAGACAAGCGGGGGTTTAGAGCAGGGGTACGATCAACAGGGCTACGATGTTGATGATCTTGATCATCGGATTCACCGCCGGGCCCGCAGTATCCTTGTACGGATCGCCGACGGTGTCGCCGGTCACCGCCGCCTTGTGCGCCTCCGATCCCTTGCCGCCGAAGTTACCGTCCTCGATGTATTTCTTCGCGTTGTCCCAGGCGCCGCCACCGGTCGTCATCGAGATGGCGACGAACAAGCCGGTGACGATGGTGCCGATCAGCACGCCGCCCAGCGCCTCCTTGCCGAGCAGCAGCCCCACGACGACCGGAATCGCCACTGGCAGCAAGGAAGGCACGACCATCTCCTTGATCGCCGCCTGGGTCAGCATGTCGACCGCCTTCGAGTAATCGGGCTTGGCGGTATGCTGCATGATCCCCGGAATCTCCCGGAACTGCCGGCGCACTTCGTTGACGATGCCGCCGGCGGCCCGGCCCACGGCCTCCATGGCCAGCGCGCCGAACAGGTAGGGCACCATGCCGCCGATGAAGAGGCCGATGATGACCATGTGGTTCGACAGGTCGAAGTTCACGTTGCCGCCCAAGGCATGGGTGTAGTCGGCGAACAGCACCAGCGCCGCCAGCCCCGCCGATCCGATCGCATAGCCCTTGGTCACCGCCTTGGTCGTGTTGCCCACGGCGTCCAGCGGGTCGGTGATCGCCCGGACCGAATCCGGCAGCTCGGCCATCTCGGCGATGCCGCCGGCGTTGTCGGTGATCGGGCCATAGGCATCCAGCGCGACGATCATCCCGGTCAGGGACAGCATCGAGGTGGCCGCCACCGCGATGCCATACAGTCCCGCCAGTTCGTAGGCGCCCCAGATGCTGGCGCAGACCGCCAGCACCGGCGCTGCCGTCGCTTTCATCGATACCCCGAGGCCGGCGATGATGTTGGTGCCGTGGCCGGTGGTGGAGGCTTCGGCGATATGGCGTACCGGCGCGAATTCGGTAGCGGTGTAGTACTCGGTGATCACCACCATCAGCCCGGTCAGGCCCAGGCCGATCAGGGCGGCGAAGAACAGGCCGAACCAGGACACGTCGGTGCCGCCGAGACTGACGCCGCCGCCGAACATGAAGCCGGTGATCGGCAGGAAGGCCACGGCCGCGAGCCCCCCCGACACGATCACGCCCTTGTACAGCCCGCTCATGATCTTCTTGCCCGGCGTGATCCGGACGAAGAAGGTCCCGATGATCGAGGCGACGATGGAAATGCCGCCCAGCACCAGGGGGTACACGATGGCCGCTTCGCTTCCCCCGGTCAGGAGCCCTCCCAGCAGCATGGTGGCAACGATGGTCACGGCGTAGGTTTCGAACAGGTCGGCCGCCATGCCCGCGCAGTCGCCGACGTTGTCGCCGACGTTGTCGGCGATCACGGCCGGATTGCGCGGATCGTCTTCGGGAATCCCCGCCTCGACCTTGCCGACCAGGTCCGCGCCCACGTCGGCGCCCTTGGTGAAGATGCCACCGCCCAGACGCGCGAAGATCGAGATCAGCGAACCGCCGAACGCCAACCCCACCAGGGCATGGAGCGGATCGCTCGCGCCGGCCGACTTCAGCAGCGCGTAATAGCCGGCCACCCCGAGCAAGCCGAGCCCAACCACCAGCATTCCCGTGATGGCGCCGCCGCGGAACGCCATGGAAAAAGCCTCATCCATGCCGGTCATGGCTGCCTGCGCGGTCCGCGAGTTGGCGCGGACCGAGATGTTCATGCCGATATAGCCCGCCGCGCCGGAGAGCGCAGCACCGATGACGAACCCGAAAGCGATGGTCCATCCCAGAAAGGCTCCGATGACGAAGAACAGCAGCCAACCGACTATCGCGATGGTCCGATACTGCCGATTAAGGTAGGCCTGGGCGCCCTGTTGTATCGCCGCGGCGATGTCTACCATCCGCTCGTTGCCGGCGGGCTGGGCATTGACCCAGCCGATGGAGAGAATGCCATAGAGCAGCGCAGACAGCGCAGCGGTAAAAGCGAATGCGGTTCCCCAGTCGACCAGCAGGCCGATCGCGAGAAATTCCGCGAGCCCCGCCAAGGTGATCGCCTTGGTCCGGGGGTTGCGCATCAAACAACACAGCCCCTCCCGGGCGCAGGACAGAACCGAGCAAGCCATAGCGATACTCCTCGAACGTTGTTGTTGGTGTTACAAAAAAAGAGGAATTCAGACGCTGAACGACGTAGCCAGTTTCTTCGGGACGGCGACATTCCTCAATGTCACATAGTCCGGCAAGCCCCCGGCGTAGGGGGGGTAATCCTCGCCTTCGATCAGCGGCTGCAGGTATCTGCGGCAGTCTCCGGTAATCCCGAAGCCGTCGGCACTGATGAATTCGAGGGGCATCTTCTTCTCGACGTTGGCCACTTCCGCCAGATTGGCGGCGCTAATTTCCCAGCGGTAAGGCGAATCGGAGGTCCGTATGATGGCCGGCATCACGGCATTGTGCCCTTTCAGAGCCATTTCGACACCGGCCTTTCCCAGAGCATAGGCCTGCTCGACATCGGTGCGCGAAGCGACGTGGCGCGCGGCGCGCTGCAAATAATCGGCGACGGCCCAGTGGTACTTGTAGCCCAGGCGTTCCTTGATCATACCGGCGACGACCGGCGCCACCCCGCCGAGTTGGGCATGGCCGAACACGTCCCGGCTGCCGGATTCGGCGACGAACCTGCCGTCGGCGTCCTTAATGCCCTCCGACACCACGATCGAACAATAGCCGGTGGTACGGACCTTCTCGTCCACTGCGCGCAGAAACCGTTCCGGGTCGAATACTTGCTCGGGAAACAGGATGATCAGCGGCAACTCGTGCCGCGCGTCGCTCGCCAGGCCACCCGCCGCGGCGATCCAGCCCGCGTGCCGCCCCATGACCTCGAGCACGAAGATGCAGGTGGAAGTGGCCGCCATGGAGCGCACGTCGAAACTCGCCTCGCGCACCGAGACGGCAATGTACTTGGCGACCGAACCGAAGCCCGGACAGCAGTCGGTGATCGGCAGATCGTTGTCCACCGTTTTCGGGATATGGACGGCCTGCAGGGGATAACCCAGCTTTTCGGAGAGTTGGGAGACCTTCAGGCAGGTATCGGCCGAGTCCCCCCCACCGTTGTAGAAGAAATAGCCGATGTCGTGGGCGCGGAATACCTCGATCAGCCGCTCGTACTGAGCCCGGTTTTCCTCCAGCCCCTTGAGCTTGTAACGGCAAGAACCGAAAGCCCCGGATGGCGTGTGGCGCAGTGCGGCGATGGCTTCGGCGCTTTCCTGGCCGGTATCGATCAGGTCTTCGGTCAGGGCGCCGACGATGCCGTTGCGCCCGGCATAGACGGTACCGATGCGGTCGGGAAACTGCCTGGCGGTTTCCAGTACTCCGCAGGCCGATGCATTGATAACGGCGGTCACACCGCCGGATTGGGCGTAAAAAGCATTCCGCGCCACCATGAACCGCCTCCCCTCCAGTATTGTTGGCTGGCGCCTAACTTAGAACAAACGCCCCCTTCCTTACAACAAGTTTCGGCCCGCCAGCTTCGCCCGAATGCGCGTAAAAACAGTTGAATCGAACTCACGACCCCGCTACGCTAACGACCGGGGCATCCCAGCCTCTCACCGATAACCATGCTCGAATCCTCAACGTATCCCAACCGCCGGTTCTGCCGGACGGATGACTGACGGACTGCCTCGTGTCCGACGAATACCCCAGTTCGTGCCCATGGCATGAACTTTTTCCGACTCCTGAGCCTCCTCGTCATTTCGCATTCCTCCGTCCGGCCTTCCGGGGATCGCGAACACCCATGACTTCCACCCAGGCGCCCGCATCCCGCCTCGCTCCGAGTCTTTGCCGTTTTTCCAACTACCCGCTCCCCTTAAAGTGATCCAGATCGGATTGGTTCTGTTCCTTATCTTTGTCAACGGCCTGTTCGCCATGTCGGAAATGGCCATCGTGTCCGCCCGGAGGTCCCGCCTCCAGCAACAGGCCGACAAGGGCGGTGCCGGCGAAGTCCGCGCCCTCGAGCTCGCGGCGCAGCCTTCGCGGTTTCTCTCCACCGTTCAGGTCGGCATCACCACGATCGGCGTGCTGAACGGAGCCCTGGGTGAAGCCTCGGTTTCCAGCCAGATCGAGCCGCTGTTGATGACGATGCCGGAACTGGCGCCGTACGCCCACGAGATCAGCCTGACCATCACCGTTTTCGCGATCACCTATCTGTCTCTGATCATCGGCGAACTGGTGCCCAAGCGCTTGGCCCTACTCCACGCCGAATCCATTGCAGCCGCCGTGGCGCGGCCGATGCATTACCTGTCCCTGATCGCCCTCCCCCTGGTCAAGTTCCTGAGCATTTCCACCGACATCGTGCTGCGGATCGTGGGCGCCCGCCCGGTTCGCCAGCCTTCGGTCACCGAGGAAGAGATCAAGCTGCTGCTGCAGCAAGGCATCCTGGAAGGCGTGTTCGAGGAAGTCGAGCAGGAGCTGGTGGAAAACATCCTGAGGCTGGACAGCCGCAAAGTCGGCGCGATCATGACGCCCCGCAAGGATGTGGTCTACCTGGACGTCACCAAGTCCTACGAGGCGAACCGCGGCATCCTGACCGACCATCCGCACTGGATCATCCCGCTGTGCCGGGGCGGCGTGGACAACGTTGTCGGCTTCGTGAAAACCAAGGATGTGCTGAACCGGCTGCTGGCCGGCGAGAAACCGGAGCTGGCGGAACTGGTGACCCGCGCGCTTTTCGTCCCCAACTCGCTGTCGCTCATGCAATTGCTGGAGCACTTCAAGCGATCGCACCTGCAGACGGCACTGGTCGTGGATGAGTACGGCGAACTGACCGGCCTGGTGACGCTGACCGACGTGCTGGAAGCGATCGTCGGTGCCATCGCCTCCGAAACCGCGGAAGAAGAACCTCAGGTCTCGCAGCGCGAGGACGGCTCCTGGCTGGTCGACGGCATGCTCGACATCGACCGGTTCAAGCAGCTGTTCGAACTAGACGCTCTGCCGGAGGAAGAAAGCGGCAATTTCCATACCATGGCCGGCTTCGTCATGCTGCGGCTGGGCAACGTGCCGAAGGTGACCGATACCTTCGAATTCGAGGATCTGCGGTTCGAGGTCGTGGACATGGACCGCAACCGGGTCGACAAGATTCTGGTTACCCGCCTTCCGCCGGCGACCGGATAATCCCTCCGGGGGGCGGTTCACGCGGCCGGCGTCCCGCCGTGGAACACCAGCTGGGACAGGAATTCGTCACCCTGCTCGATGCACTCGATGCGCGTGATGCCCGCGTTGGCTACTTTGATGTGGAACAGGTTGGCAAGCGGAACGTCGAGCACATGCGAGATCACCATCCGGACCGTCCCGGCATGGCAGACGACCAGGATGTGTTTGCCGAGATGCCGTTCCAGCATGTCTTTCCAGCCCGCGATGACGCGGCTGCGGAAATCGCCCAGGCCTTCCGCGTTTTCCGGACGATGGTTCAGGGGATCGCGATAGAAGCGCTGCAGCACACCGGGATCGTATTCGGTGGCGATTTCTTCCCGGGTCTTGCCCTGCCACGCACCGAAACCGAGCTCCTTGAAGCGCGGCTCGATTTCCAGCGGGCGCTGGTGGCGTTCGCTGAAAACCTCGGCAAAGGCCTGACAGCGCAACAGCGGGGAGGTGACGATGACATCCCACGGACAATGCCGCCCCAGCGCACGCCACATCTGATCCCAGCCCACGGCGCTGAGCGGGTCGTCGATCTGGCCGCGGTAGCGGCTGCCGCCGGCGGGCTCGCCATGGCGCATCAGGTCGACCAGGGTATTGCAGCTTTCGCCGGCCATCAGCTCTCCTGCAGGGCGGCCAGGCGAACCCGCGCGTCGGCCACGGCCCGTTTCACGCAGTCCGGCGCGGTGCCGCCCACGTGCGAACGCGCCGCCACCGAACCCTCCAGCGTCAGGACCGCATAGACGTCCGGCCCGATGGCGGCCGACAGGGATCGAAGCTCCTCCAGCGGGATATCCGCCAGGTCGCGGCCGGTGTCTATCCCTAAACGGACGGCCTTGCCCACGACCTCGTGGGCATCGCGGAACGCCGTACCGCACCGGACCAGGTAGTCGGCCAGATCGGTGGCAGTCGCATAGCCCTTGCGGGCCGAGGCGTACATGGCCGGCCGGTTCGGCCGCACGTGCGGCATCATGTCGGCGAAGGCACGGAGACAACCGGACAAGGTATCGACCGTGTCGAACAGCGGCTCCTTGTCCTCCTGGTTATCCTTGTTGTAGGCGAGTGGCTGGCTCTTCATCAGGGTCAGCAAGGCAAACAGATGGCCGAACACCCGCGCGCTCTTGCCGCGGATGAGCTCGGGCACGTCGGGATTTTTCTTCTGCGGCATGATCGAGGAGCCGGTGCAGAACGCGTCGGGCAGATCGATGAAGCCGAACTGGGCGGAGGTCCACAGAATCAGCTCCTCGGAAAAGCGCGAGAGATGCATCAGCACCAGGCTGGCGCAGGCGGCGAACTCGATGGCGAAATCGCGGTCGCTGACGGCGTCCAGCGAATTCGCCGCCGGCCGGGAGAAGTCGAGCAAGGCCGCGGTATAGTCGCGGTCCAGCGGAAAGCTGGAACCGGCCAGGGCCGCCGCCCCCAGCGGCATGACGTTGACCCGCTTGCGGCAATCGCGCAGGCGGTCGTAATCGCGCGACAGCATTTCGTACCAAGCCATCATGTGATGGCCGAAGGTGATCGGCTGTGCCACCTGGAGATGAGTGAAACCCGGCAAGATGGTGTCGGCCTCGCGCTCGGCCAGGTCCACCAGTGCGGTCTGCAGGCGCAGGATGAGGCCGCAGATGCGGTCAATTTCGGCGCGCAGGTACAGCCGCACGTCGGTAGCGACCTGATCGTTGCGGGAACGCCCGGTATGCAGCTTCTTGCCGGCCTCGCCGATCCGCTCCGTGAGACGGGCTTCGATGTTCATGTGTACGTCCTCGAGGCGCACCGACCAGGGGAATTCCCCGGCCTCGATTTCCGCACCTATGGCTTCCAGACCACCGACGACCGCCTGAAGTTCCCCGCCGGTCAAAAGTCCCAGCCGCTCCAGCATGGTGGCATGCGCAATCGAGCCCCGGATGTCGTGGGACGCCAGCCGCTTGTCGAAATCGACCGAGGCGGTGAAAGCCTCGACGAAGGCGTCCGTCGCCTCCTCGAACCGCCCTCCCCAGGGCTTTTGCTGAATACTCATTACGTCTTCCGCTGCGAGGATCAAAGCGGCTCATTATAAACCCAACGCTGCCGGAGCTTCGCCCATCCCCGCCGCTTGTAGTAGCATTTATATATGAGCGGCAACCACGAGCTCGCGCGACGCCATAATAAGGAAACCATGCCACAATCGACCGACCTTCCCGCCTGGCGGACTCTTTCCGAACACTTCAAGACCATCGCCCCGCGCCACATGCGCGACATGTTCGCCGACGATCCTGGGCGTTTCGACGCTTTTTCCGTCCGGATCGGCGATCTGCTGTTCGATTATTCGAAGAACCGGATCACCCGGGAAACCGTCGATGCGCTGGTTCGGCTCGCCGGGGAGGCCGGCCTGCGCGAAAAGATCGACGCCATGTTCGGAGGCGAGCGGATCAACGTCACGGAGAACCGGGCGGTGCTCCACATCGCCCTGCGCAACCGCTCCAACCGGCCGATTCTCGTCGGCGGCAAGGACGTCATGCCCGAGGTCAACCGCGTGCTCGAGCGCATGCGCCGCTTCTCCCAGTCCGTGCGCACGGGAGAATGGCGCGGCGCGACCGGCAAGACCATCACCGATGTGGTCAACATCGGCATCGGGGGGTCCGACCTCGGCCCCAAGATGGTGGTCAAAGCCTTACTGCCTTACGCCGACCCGGACCTGCGCGCCCATTTCGTCTCCAATGTGGACGAATCCGACTTGATCGAGATCCTGCGGCCGCTGAATCCGGAAACCACACTGTTCGTCGTCGCGTCCAAGACGTTCACGACCCAGGAAACCATGACCAACGGCCGCTCGGCCCGCGCCTGGTTCCTGGAGCGCATCCCGGACGAGAATGCCATCGCCCGCCATTTCGTCGCCATTTCGACCAATCGTATCAAGGTCGCCGAGTTCGGCATCGACCCCCGCAACATGTTCGAGTTCTGGGACTGGGTGGGCGGCCGCTATTCGCTGTGGTCGGCCATCGGCCTGCCGATTGCGCTGAGCGTCGGCATGGACCGCTTCGAGGAAATGCTCGAAGGCGCCCATTTCGTCGACGAGCATTTCCGCACCGCCCCCTTCGAACGCAACATCCCGGTGCTGATGGGCCTCCTGGGCATCTGGTACATCAATTTCTTCGGCGCCCAGAGCCACGCCGTGCTGCCGTACGATCAATACCTGGAGGATCTGCCGGCCTATCTTCAGCAGGCCGACATGGAAAGCAACGGCAAGACCGTCGACGTCGAGGGCCGAGCGGTGGCCTACCCCACCGGTCCCGTCATCTTCGGCCAGCCCGGCACCAACGGCCAGCACGCTTTCTACCAGCTGCTCCATCAGGGCAGCATGCTGGTCCCCTGCGATTTCCTCGCCGCGGCCGAAAGCCATCACCCCCTGGCCGAGCACCACGACATCCTGATCTCCAATTTCCTGGCCCAGACCGAAGCGCTGATGCGCGGACGCACTACGGACCAGGCCCGGCAGGAGATCGCCTCGGACAATCTGACCCCAGAACGCCTCGGAGCGCTGGCCGCCGCCAAGACTTTCCCCGGCAACAAACCGACCAACAGCTTCCTGTATCGCCGCCTCGACCCCCACACCCTGGGCATGCTGATCGCCTTGTACGAACATAAGATATTCACCCAGGGCGCGATCTGGTACATCAATTCCTTCGACCAGATGGGCGTGGAACTCGGCAAGCAACTGGCGAGAACCATTCTTGCCGAGCTTCCCGGCGATGGCCCGGTCGATACGCATGACGCCTCCACCAACGGCCTGATCCGATACTTCAAGTCGCTGCGTTGAAAAACGTTCCCTATGGTCGAGGACGCCAACAGCAAGGACAGGGAAAAAGCCGGCGAGGGCCTGTCCGCCGTTCGGCTGGTCGTCGCTTCGTGGAATAAGGTAGATTCGGCAAGAAAGTTTCTTGAGGCGCTTCCCCCAAACTGCAGGGCTGCGTTCTTCCTCCCCGCCTTGCCGGAAGACGCCTTGGCGGGCCTGGCGGAAGCGCCTCTGCCCGTGGCTGTGGGGATCGCCGAAGCCGGCGCCGCCGTTCTGCCGGCACACGCATACCTCCCGCCTGCCGGGAAACACCTCTCCGTCGACGGCGGACTGATCAGGCTGGGCAGCCGCCTTTTGGCCGGCCATCCGGTCGGCCATTTCGTGCAATCTCTCCCACCCGACCGCCACGGACAGACCGCCGTCGTATTCCCTCCCGGCGCCACGGATCGGGAACGCGCGCTCGCAGGCGTCGTCGAACGCTCCGGCGGCCTGGTGTTCGCGGTACCTCCGTCCGAAGCCGGCGCCGAGAACGCGGATTTCGCTCCGGAGGCCATCGCTCGGACCATCGGCGACTGGGCGCGCAGCGAGGCGGAGACCGGCTCCGGAACCCTGGACGCGATCCTCGATCTGGTACGCAGCCGTACCGGAGCCGATCTACGTGCCTACAAACCCCCGCCACTGGTGCGCCGCATCGAACGCCGCATGGGCGTCGCCCGCGTCGAGGGCACGGGCGATTACCTGAAACTGCTCGAGACCGACGTGAACGAGCTCGACCGGCTGGCCCAAGATCTGCTGATCGGGGTTACCGCCTTTTTTCGCGATGCCGAGGCCTTCGCTCTGCTGGAAACCGCCGTCGTTCCGGCGATTTGCGATGGAGAGCGAGCGGACCGGCCGGTCCGCTGCTGGATAGCCGGTTGCTCCACCGGCGAGGAAGCCTATTCGATCGCCATCCTTCTGACCGAAGGATTCGAGCGGAACGGGCGGCAGACGCGCCTGCAGATATTCGCAACCGACATCGACGCCGATGCACTGGAAGTCGCCCGCCATGGCATGTATTCCGAAGCTTCGCTGGCGGGCGTTTGCGAAGCGCGGCTGAAGCGTTACTTCGTCCGGGAGGGGACGGGATACCGCATCGCCAAACAGATAAGGGAAACTATCGTCTTCGCGCCCCACAATCTGATCAGCGACCCGCCGTTTTCCAAGCTCGACCTGGTGGTATGCCGCAACGTCCTGATCTACCTGAACCCAAAGACCCAGGAAAAGCTGCTCGAAATCTTCCATTTCATTCTCAATCCCGGCGGCCACCTGTTTCTGGGCAGTTCGGAAAGCCTCGGCGACACCGCCCACCTGTTTGACGAGATTTCGAAGCCCTGGCGGATATTCCGGCGCAACGACGCGGCGGTGGCCGTACGGCCGAGCCTGCCGCTGTTTGCTCCGGCCACCACGGCTCGCATCGCGGACGGAAGGATTCTGACCACCGATCCGGACGGCCATGAAATCCAGGAAAGGCTCTACCGCGGACTGCTCGAACGCCACGCCCCCACCCTGATCGTGGCGAATGAGAGGCATGAAGTCGTCTACATCAGCGGAAATACTCAATCGTACCTGGAGCTGCCGCCCGGAGAGCCCACCCTCGACCTGTTCAAGCTTGTCAAACCCCCCTTGCGCGCCATGCTGCGCTCTTCGCTGGATCTGTGCCTGCGGGAGGGCAGAAAGGTCGGCACCGTAGCAACGGGTGGCGGCCCCGCCTCCCCGATACCGGAGGCGGTCCGAATCACGGTCACCCCGATCGCCGATGGCCAAGTCTCCGATCTGCTTCTGATCGGGCTGGAAGCGGAAGCGCTGGCCGGCCCGGTTTCGACGGCGGCAGCCAAGAACGGGGACGACGGCTGGCTGCTGCAGCAGCTCGAACGGGAACTCGCGGCGACCCGGGAGGATCTGCGGCGCACCATCGAGAAGACCCGCCATACCAACGATGAACTGCGGGCATCGAACGAAGAAATCATGGCCATGAACGAGGAGCTCCAGTCGGCCAACGAAGAACTGGAAAGCTCGCGGGAAGAACTGCAATCGCTCAATGCCGAACTCACCGCCACCAACACCATGCTTGACGCCAAGGTCGGCGAACTGGAAGCCACCGGCAACGACCTCAACAATCTCCTGGTCGGCACCGACTTGGCGACCCTGTTCCTCGACCGTAGCCTCAACATCCGCCGCTATACTCCCGCCTGCAACCGTCTGATGCACCTCATCCCGAGCGACATCGGCCGGCCTTTCGCCGACATCGTCCACCACTTCGAAGACGGCGAACTGTTCGGCGACGCGGCGGGCGTGCTCAGGGGCGAAGGTTCCAAGAGCCGGGAAATTCTCGACCACCAGGGAGCCTGGTATCTTCGCAAGGTCCTGCCCTACCGGTCGCGGGACAACTGCTGCGTGGAAGGCCTGGTGATCACCTTCGGCGAAGTGACGTCGCTGAAGCAAGCGGAGCAGGAATTGATCGCGCAAGCTGCGGAACTGCGCCAGCAGGCGGAGCTGCTGAAACACGCCCATGTCCTGGCGCGTGATCTGGACGACCGCATCGTCTTCTGGAATGCCTACGCCGAAAAGTTCTATGGCTGGAACAAGGACGAGGCGCTCGGCCGCACCTCCCACGAATTGCTGAACAGCCGTTTTCCCCTTCCGCTGGCCACGATCCGCCAGCAGATACTCGCGGACGGTTATTGGAAAGGCGAACTCACCCATGTCGACCGGCAAGGCAGGGAAAGAACCGTGGCCACCCACTGGGAACTTTACCGGGATGCCGAAGGCACGCCTCGCGCCATCGTCGAAGTCAACAACGACATCACCGAACGCAACAGCTTCGAGGCCCAATTGCGGCAAAGCCGCCACTACCTCGATTATCTGGCGTATTACGATCCGTTGACCCAATTGCCGAACCGTCTCCGGTTCCAGCAACGGCTGGAGCAGGCCGTCGCCCAGGCGCTGTCGGGCGGCAAACGGCTGGGGCTTCTGTTTCTCGACGTCGACCGCTTCAAACTCGTCAACGACAGCCTGGGCCACGACGTGGGCGACAGCCTCCTGTTGGAGGTCAGCCGGCGCCTTGAAGAGCGGCTGGGTCCCCGGGACACCCTCGCGCGCATCGGAGGCGACGAGTTCGCCGTCCTGATGGAAGACCTCGACGACATCGGCTACGCCTCGCGCTTCGCCCTGGCGGCCATCGAGGCCGTCAAGGCGCCGGTCGTACTGGACCGCCATGAGCTGTTCGTCAGTCTCAGCGGTGGGATCAGCCTGTTTCCCGAAGATTCCCGCGACGCCGACGGGCTGCTCCGCAGCGCCGACGCCGCGATGTTCCTGGCCAAGGAAAAAGGCCGGGGCAACTACGAATTCTTTACCCCCGATCTCAACCGCCGGGCGAACCGGCTGCTGTCGATCGAAACCCGGTTGCGGAAAGCCTTGGAGAACGGCGAGCTGGATCTCGCCTTCCAGCCCCAGATGAACCTGCAAAGCGGCGCCATCACCGGCGCCGAAGCGCTGGCGCGCTGGAACAACCACGAACTGGGCCGGGTGCCCGCGGACGAATTCATCCAGGTGGCCGAGGACAGCGGCCTGATCGTCCCGCTGGGCGAATGGGCCATCCGAACCGCCTGCCGCAGGATCGCCGAATGGCAGCAGTCGGGCCTGACGCCGGTCCGCATCGCGGTGAACATCTCCGCCCGCCAGTTCGGCGAACCGAATTTCGTCCGGCTGATCGCGGATTCTCTCGCCGAGACCTGCGTGGATCCGGCCCTTCTGGAACTCGAATTGACCGAGCGGTTGCTCCTGCAGGACGTGGATACGGTCGTAAGGACGCTGCTGGAACTCAAGCGCACCGGCGTCAGTTTCTCGATGGACGATTTCGGCACCGGCTATTCTTCGTTGAGCTACCTGCGCCGGCTGCCCCTGAGCCATCTCAAGGTGGCGCGAGAGTTCGTCCCCTGGGGCGCAGACGACTGCAACAACCTGTCGATTTCCCGAGCCATCGTCTCCCTCGCCAAGAGCCTGGAACTGACCTGCACCGTCGAAGGCATAGAAACCCAGGCGCAATTGGATTGCTTCAAGACTCTGGGCTGCGACCAGGCGCAGGGCTATCTGATCAGCCCGCCGCTGCCGCCTGGAGAATTCGAGGATTTTCTGCGCCACCCTCCGCCGTTCGAACTTTAGGCGCCGACAGACGGACCGGCGCGGCCGCTTTGCTATACTTCCTCCCCCTCGCACCCATCCCGGACATTCCCGCACCCACCCATGGCGGAACACATCCTGTTCCTCACCGGCAAGCTGGCTGAAAAGCAGTTGCACCGGATACTCGAGGAAATGGCGCCGGAATTCGCGTACACGGTGCACCAGCTCGGCCTCAGCGTGGCCGCGCTGATGACCGCGGACATGATCCGCCGGCGGCTGAAGGATACCTATGGCGCCGACCGCATCCTGGTGCCGGGCCGCTGCCGCGGCGACCTCGAAACTCTGTCCCAGGACCTGGGACTGCCGGTGGAACGCGGGCCGGAGGAACTGCGCGACCTGCCGGAATTCTTCGGCCGGGCGGCCAGGAAGCCGGATCTCAGCCGCTACGACCTAAGAATCTTCGCCGAGATCGTGGACGCCCCCAACCTGGACGTGGACGGAATCCTCCGCCAGGCCGCCGACTACCGCAACCACGGCGCGGACGTCATCGACATCGGTTGCCTCCCCGCCACGCCGTTTCCCCATCTCGAAGCAGCGATCGCCGCGCTCAAGGCGGGAGGGTTCCGGGTCAGCGTGGATTCGCTGGAAACCGACGATCTGGTGCAGGGCGGCAGAGCCGGCGCCGATTATCTGCTCAGCCTGCACGAAGACTCGCTGTGGGTCGCCGACCAGGTCCCCGCCATCCCCGTCCTGATCCCCGCCAGGCATGGCGATCTGGATTCGCTCGACCGCGCCATCGCCGGCATGCGAACCCGCGGCAAACCGTTCCTGGTCGACCCCATCCTCGACCCCATCCATTTCGGCTTCGCGGATTCCCTGGTGCGCTACCACGAAACCCGCCGCCGCCACCCGGATGTCGAGATCATGATGGGCGTTGGCAACCTCACCGAACTGACCCACGCCGACACCGCCGGCATCAACGCCATGCTGCTCGGCGTGTGCTCGGAGCTGGGCATACGCGCCATCCTGGCGACCCAGGTCAGCAAGCATGCGCGGCGGGCCGTGGCCGAAGCCGATCTGGCGCGGCGGATCATGCACGCGGCCCGGGAACTCAACGCGCTGCCCAAGCACATGGGGGACGGCCTGATGGCCCTGCACGAACGCGCTCCTTATCCCTACAGTGAAGCGGAGATCCGGGAGCTTGCCGAAGCCATCCGCGACCCCAGCTACCGGATACAGATCAGCGCCGAGGGCGTGCACATCTTCAACCGGGACGGCTTCCACAGCGCCACCGATCCGTTCCAGCTCTATCCCTCACTGAGCGTGGAACACGACGGCGGACACGCCTTCTATCTCGGGGTGGAACTGGCCCGCGCTCAGATCGCCTGGCAGCTCGGAAAACGCTATGCCCAGGACGAAGCCCTGGATTGGGGCTGCGCCGTCGATACGCAGGACTCGAAGAGCAGCGGAGCTGACTCGAAGAGCAGCGGAGCTGAATCCGCGGTCGACCCGCACGCCTATAAACCGGCCGGCACCACGCTGGCCAAACCGACGGGTGACTGAACCATGATCCGCGAAACCGTGGTGACCACGGCCGCCGCCGGAGAGGCCGCGCACATCGCCCCCATGGGCATCCACGTGCTGAACACCGACTCGAAGAGCAACGAAGCTCAATACCTCGTCATGCCGTTTCGGCCCTCCCGGACCCTGGACAACATACTAGCTTCCGGCTGCGCCGTGATCAATTACAGCGACGACGTCCGCATCTTCGCCGGCTGTCTGACCGGCCGCCGCGACTGGCCGCTGGTTCCGGCCGAACGCGTCGCCGGCCAGCGTCTGGATGGTGTCCTGGCGCATGCCGAGCTCGAACTGAGCCGGGTAGAGGACGATCCGGAACGGCCGCGCCTCTACTTCCGCGTGGTGCACGAGGCCAACCACGCGCCGTTCCGCGGCTTCAACCGCGCCCAGTTCGCCGTACTGGAGGCCGCCATCCTCGTCAGCCGCCTGCACTTCCTGCCCTGGAGCAAGATCGAGCGGGAGCTGGATTATCTGCGCATCGGACTGGACAAGACCGCCGGCCCGCGTGAGCTGGAAGCCTGGAGCTGGCTGATGGAAGCCATTGAGGCGCATCAGACCGGCCGTGAGGAAATCGAATGACCGGCATGCTCGCCAGCGTCCGCAACCTCGCCGAGGCGCGCCTCGCCCTGAAGACGGGCGTCGACATCGTCGATCTCAAGGCGCCTGAGCACGGCAGCCTGGGCGCCCTGCCGGCGGACGAAGTGGGCCGGATCGTGGCCGAAATGGGCGGCACGGTGCCGGTCAGCGCCACTATCGGCGACCTGCCGCTGGACCCGGACCCGATCTGCCGCGCCGTGCTGGAGATGGCGGCCACCGGGGTGGATTACGTCAAGATCGGCATGTTCCGCGGCGGCGACTGGGGCTCCACCCTGGTCACCCTCTCGCACCTGGCCAGCCGCGGCACGCGGCTGGTCGCCGTACTGTTCGCGGACAATCTGCCGGACTTCGACTGGATCGCCCGGCTGAAAAAATCGGGTTTCGCCGGCGTCATGCTGGACACCCAGGACAAGACCCGAGGATCGCTGACCGGGCTGCTCGATCGTCCGACCCTGGAACGCTTCGTGGACGAAACACAGGAGCAGGGTCTGCTGTGCGGCCTGGCCGGTTCGCTGCGCAGCGCCGACATTCCCGATTTGCTCACGCTCCAGCCCGATTACCTCGGCTTCCGCGGCGCGCTCTGCCACAGCGCCCGGCGCACCGCCGACCTCGACCCGGAAGCCTTGGCAGCCGTACGCCAGATGATCCCATCCGCTCATCCCCTCCCCTTCTCATGCCAAGCGTCGTGCCCTGGCACCCTTCGGATAAAGGCAAATCTGCTCCCGGCAGATTTGTCCCAGAGGGAGAGGGGAGCAAAGTCCCTCTCCCTCTGGGAGAGGGATTCAGGGTGAGGCCCCGTAACCTGCAACCCTCCACCCTCCCCATGTACGAAAATCTGCTCCGTCCTCTGCTGTTCCGCCTGGACCCGGAAACCGCCCACGAACTCAGCCTGTCCGCGTTGCGGCTGACGGCCAAGCTGGGGACGGCGAATCCGTTGCGGCAAACCCTGCCCGCCAGCCCGCGCACAGTCATGGGGCTGGACTTCCCCAACCCGGTCGGCCTCGCCGCCGGCCTGGACAAGAACGGCGACTGCATCGACGGGCTGGCCGCGCTCGGCTTCGGCTTCCTCGAAATCGGTACGGTCACGCCGCGCGCCCAGCCCGGCAACCCCAGGCCGCGCTTGTTCCGGCTGCCGCAAGCCGGCGCTATCGTCAACCGCATGGGCTTCAATAACGCGGGCGTCGAACACCTCATCGCCCGCGTCCGGCAGACCCGCTACCGCGGCATCTTAGGGATCAACATCGGCAAAAACCTGACAACTCCGGTGGAGCGCGCGCTGGACGATTACCGCGCCGGGCTTAAAGCGGTCTATCCGTATGCCCACTACGTCACCCTCAACGTGTCCTCCCCCAACACGCCGGGCCTGCGCAGCCTGCAATTCGGCGCCCAGCTCGACGAATTGTTGGGCGGGCTGATGCAGGAACGCGAGGAGCTGACCGGAGAACACGGCAGGCGGGTGCCGCTGGCGCTCAAGGTCGCGCCGGACATGGAGTCGGAGGAGATCAAGGCGCTAGCCAGCGCCCTGGTCCGCCACGGGGTGGACGCGGTCATCGCGACCAATACCACGGCTTCGCGGGACGGCGTAGAGGGGCTGAAACATGCCGATGAGGCCGGCGGTCTGAGCGGCAAACCGTTGTTTTCGCGTTCGACCGAGGTCGTCGCCCGGCTGGCCGATGCCCTGCAGGGCCGGGTCCCCATCATCGCCTGCGGCGGCATCTTTTCCGGCGCGGATGCCGTGGCGAAGCTCGGCGCCGGCGCCAGTCTGGTGCAGGTCTATACCGGCTTCATCTACCGCGGCCCGGCGCTGCTGCCCGAAGTCGGCCGAGCCCTCGCCGCACCGTGAGCTACGTTGCGCTGGCGACCCGGCGATTCGAGACTTTGACGGATTTCTACGGCGAGGCGCTCGGTTTCGCCGTCTTGAAACAATGGGATCGCCCGAACGGCCGCGGCTGCGTGTTCGACCTGAACGGATTGAAACTGGAAATCCTGGATGCCGCCCAGGAAAAGGCGGCCTTGGAACTCGGTCCGGTCGGCGACCGAATCCATCTGGTAATCGAAGTCGCAGACGTGGATGCCGTATACCGGAACCTAGCGATCGACGCTCCACCCCCGGTCACGACGAGCTGGGGCGCCCGAACGTTCGCGCTGCGCGATCCCGACGGCACGCCTGTACACTACCTGCAATGGACAAACGAATAGGCTTTGCCCAGGCCCCTCAGATATCGGCAGCGCCGGTGTCGATATCTTCCCCCCAGCGCTTGGCCCGGCCCACGTCGATGTCGAATAAATCCAGCACCCGGCACACGGTGTCGGTGACCATGTCGTCGATGGTCTGCGGCCGGGTGTAAAAGGCCGGCACCGGCGGCATGACGATCGCGCCGCATTCAGTCACGGCGAGCATGTTGCGCAGATGGATGGCGTGCAGCGGGGTTTCCCGCACCAGCAATACCAGCCGCCGCCGCTCCTTCAGCACCACGTCGGCGGCACGGGTCAGCAAGGTGCTGGTCACGCCGGTGGCTATCTCGGCCAGGGTGCGCATGGAACACGGCAGGATCACCATGCCCGCAGTGCGGAAAGAACCGCTGGAAAGCGCCGCGCCGACGTCGTTGGCGCCGTAGCTCACGCTGGCGAGCCCCCTCAGCGCCGCGGCGCTCAGCTCCAGCTCGTGCGCCCGGGTCAGATCGGCGGCCCGAGACACCACCAGGTGCGTCTCGATCCCGGTCTCCTTCAGCAGCTCCAGCAGCCGCGCGCCATAGATGATTCCTGTGGCGCCGCTGATGCCGACGATGAGGCGTTGGGGTTGTGGCATGGCAGGCTGGCTTCCAATCGGTAGGTGAGACTCGATTGTATCCCGAGCCAATCTCCGATTCCCGCCCTCGGTTGGCGGCGCGGGCAGGAAAGCCGGATTTTGCTAAACTGCCGCAGCCACCTTGGATCGAGCTGACTTCGGACTCGAAGAGCAGCGGAGCTGATTTCCAGGAGTTCTCGGCCACCCTGCGATAAACCACAGACTGCTCCCCCATGATCGAATCCCTCATCCGCGCGGCCCTCCGGCAACGCCTCGTCGTCGTGATCCTAAGCTTGTGCCTGCTGGGCTTCGGGATCGCCGCAATGCAGGAACTGTCGGTGGATGCCTTCCCCGACGTGACCAATGTCCAGGTCCAGGTCGCGGCGGAGGCGCCGGGGCGCTCGCCCGAGGAGGTCGAGCGCTTCGTGACAGTGCCGCTGGAAATCGCGATGACCGGCCTGCCGGGCCTGACCGAGATGCGTTCGGTCAACCGCAACGCCCTGTCCCAGATCAACCTGGTGTTCAGCGACGACACCGACGTCTACTTCGCCCGCCAATTGGTGCTGGAGCGGCTGATCGAAGCGGCTGCCCAGTTGCCGGAAGGCATCACGCCGGTGCTGGGGCCGGTGTCGACCGGCCTGGGCGAAGTCTACCAGTTCACCCTGGAGCGCCCGGACGACCGTGACCGTGTCCTGACCGAGCAGGAGCTGACCGAGCGCCGGACCATTCAGGACTGGGTAGTCCGCCCCTTGTTGCGCGGCGTCCCCGGCGTCGCGGAAATCAACTCGATCGGCGGCTTCGAGCGGCAGTACCAGGTGCTCGCCAACCCGGACCGCCTGAGGCATTACGGCATCTCGCTCAAGGACATCTACACGGCCCTGGCGCTCAACAACGCCAACAGCGGCGGCGGCAAGCTGCCCCGCTATGCCGAGCAGTACCTCATCCGCGGGCTGGGGCTGATCGAGAACATCGAGGACATCCGCAACATCGTGCTCAAGGAAAGCGGCGGCACACCCGTGTTCATCCGCGACGTGGCCGAGGTGAAGATCGGCCACGCGGTGCGCTACGGGGCCGTCATCAAGAACGGGCAGACCGAGGCCGTGGGCGGGATCGTGATGATGATCCGCGGGGGCAACGCCAAGCGCATCGTCACGGAACTGAAGGAACGGATCCGCGAGATCAACGACAAGGGCATGCTGCCCGGCGGCCTAAAAATCGTGCCTTACTACGACCGCACCACGCTGGTGGACGCTGCCGTCCACACCGTGACCAAGGTGCTGATCGAAGGCATCGCGCTGGTCGTCGTCATCCTGCTGCTTTACCTGGGCGACGTCCGTTCCAGCCTGATCGTGGTGGCGACCCTGGTGGTCACGCCGCTGGTGACCTTCATGGTCATGAACCGCTATGGCATTTCGGCCAACCTGATGTCGCTGGGCGGGCTGGCGATTGCCATTGGCATCATGGTCGACGGCTCGGTGGTGGTCGTGGAAAACACCTTCCGCCACTTGGGCGAAATGAAGGATACCGGGGAACCCAAGCTGCAGGTGGTGCTGCGCGCCGCCGCCGAGGTCGGCACGCCGGTATTGTTCGGGGTCGGCATCATCTGCCTCGTGTTCCTGCCGCTGATGACCATGACCGGCCTGGAAGGGAAGCTGTTCGCCCCGCTGGCCTACACCATCGCCATCGCGCTGTTTATTTCGCTCATCGTATCGCTGACCCTCTCGCCGGTGCTGTGCGCCTACCTGCTCAAAGGCGGGGCCGAGCACGACACCCGTATCATCGCGGCAATGAAGCGCCCCTACCTCGCCCTGCTGCGGGTTGCGCTCGGCCGGCCGCGGACGGTGGTCGCCACGGCCCTGGCCCTGCTGGCCTCGAGCCTTGCGCTGTTCCCCTTGCTGGGCACCTCGTTCATTCCCGAGATGAAGGAGGGTTCGATCGTCACCGGCATCAACCGGGCCCCCAGCATGTCGCTGGACGAATCGATCGAAATGGAGACTGAGGCGATGCGGCTGGTCATGCAGGTTCCGGGCATCGAACGCGCCGTGTCTCAGCTCGGCCGCAGCCAGAACCCGACCGACACCCAGCCGGAGAACGAATCCACCCCCATCCTTACCCTCAAGCCGAAGGACGAGCTGCCGCGCGGCTGGGACCAGGACGACGTGATGGACGCCCTGGCCGAGAAGCTCAAGGTGCTGCCGGGCGTTCAGGTCGTGATGGCCCAGCCGATCTCGGACCGGGTCGACGAGATGGTCACCGGCGTGCGGTCCGACATCGCCATCAAGATCTTCGGCGATGAACTCGAGACGTTGAAGCTCAAGGGCGATGAAATCATCCGGGTGCTCAACTCGATCCGGGGTTCGGCGGACATCCGGATGGAGCGGGTCAGCGGCCAGCAGTACCTCACCATCGACATCGACCGCTGGGCCATCGCCCGCCACGGAATCAACGTGCAGGACATCAACGACATCATCGAAACCGCGATCGGAGGGCGCGACGCGACCCAGATCTATGAGGGCGAAAGGCGGTTTCAGACCGTGGTAAGGTTTCCCGACGGCTTCCGCGGCAGCCAGGAAGCCATCGGCAAGATCATGCTGGAATCTCACCATGGCGCGCTGGTGCCGCTGGAGCATCTGGCCCAAATCCGGCTGACCGACGGCCCGGCCCAGATCAGCCGGGAAATGGCCAAGCGCCGCCTGGTGATCGGTGCCAACGTGCGCGGCCGCGACCTGGGCGGTTTCGTGGCCGAACTGCAAAAGGCCGTCGGCGAAAAGGTCAAGCTGCCCGAAGGTTATTACCTCAAGTGGGGCGGCCAGTTCGAGAACCTGGAGCGCGCCATGAATCGCCTGCTCGTCATCATTCCAATCACCATCGCGGCGATCTTTTTCCTGCTGTTCCTACTGTTCAATTCGCTGCGATTCGCCAGCCTCATCATTCTGGTCCTCCCCTTCGCCTCCATGGGTGGGATTTTTTCCCTGTTCGCCTCTGGCGAATATCTGTCGGTGCCGGCTTCGGTCGGCTTCATCACGCTTTGGGGTATCGCGGTGCTGAATGGCGTCGTCCTGGTTTCCTACATACGGAGTCTGCGCGAAACCGGCATCGACTGCGAAGCCGCCATCGTCGAAGGCTGCAAGCAGCGTTTCCGGCCGGTCATGATGACCGCCACCGTCGCCATGCTGGGCCTGGTGCCGTTCCTGTTCGCCACCGGCCCCGGTTCGGAAGTCCAGCGGCCGCTGGCCATCGTTGTGATTGGCGGCCTCATCACCTCGACACTGCTTACCCTGGTGGTTCTGCCAACCTTATACCGGTGGTTCGAAGGCCGCTTCTCGCCATAGGTCGCAGCGACACCCTGCCGGAAGAACCTCGGGCTCCGCCGGCAATCCTTTTGCACTCCCATTATTCCCCGTCACTTCCTTCCCCATAATGGGGCTGCCGGCTCCATTTCAGTATGTCCCTTGAATTCCTCCGGATTCTTGTTACGTTGAACTTCGACGCAACCCCCGCTAGGTCACGTTGGCGTCTCAAAGTTCCATCGTAAAGCTAGCATCATCTCTCATGCCCAATCCTGGGCAGTTCCTTTTTTCAGGAGGACATACCCAATGCGTACCGAAACCGCTCAACCGATCGCCGTTATCGGCATGGCCTGCCGCTATCCCGGCGCCGGAAACCTGTTGCAACTGTGGGAAAACATTCTTGCCCGGCGCCAGCAATTCCGCGAAATGCCCGATGTCCGGCTGCCGCTAGGCGACTATTACGACCCGGACCCTGCGGTCTCCGATAAAACCTATGGACGCAAAGCCGCGGTCCTCGACGGCTTCGAGTTCGATCCCGGCAGCTACCGCATCCCGAAGTCGACGTTCGATACCACGGACATCGTCCATTGGCTTTCGCTGGCCACGTCCCTGGAGGCGCTGAGCCATGCCCGCGTCAGCCGCGATTCCCTCCCGAAGGATACCGCCGGCGCAATCATCGGCAATACCCTGACGGGAGAGGAAACCCGCGCCGGCACGATGCGGCTGCGCTGGCCCTTCGTCCGCAGGGTGCTACGGAAGACGGCGGAGGCGCGCGGCCTCCCCGAAGACCTGATGCAGGAATTCGAAACCGCGATGGAGGAGGTCTACAAGTCGGTGTTCCCGGCAGTGAACGAAGACACGCTGGCCGGCAGCCTGGCCAATACCATCGCCGGCCGCATTTGCAACTACCTCGACTGGCACGGCGGCGGCTACATCGTTGACGGGGCCTGCTCATCGTCACTGCTGGCGGTGGCCACCGCCGCCGATTACCTGCAACAGGGCAAGATGGACTTGGCGATCGCCGGCGGCGTCGACGTGAGCCTCGACACGCTCGAACTGATCGGCTTCGCCAAGGCAACCGCCCTCACCCGCGACGAAATGCGGGTCTACGACCGGCGCGGCAAGGGATTCATTCCCGGCGAGGGCTGCGGCATGGTGGTGCTGAAACGGCTGGAGGATGCCCGCCGGGACGGCGACACGGTATATGCGGTATTGCGCGGCTGGGGCGTGTCGTCCGACGGCCGCGGCGGCATCACCGCGCCCAGCGCGAAGGGCCAGACCCAGGCGCTGCTGCGCGCCTACAGGGCGGCGGGCTACGCCCCCCAGACGCTGGCATTCGTGGAGGGCCACGGCACCGGGACCGCCGTGGGCGACCGCACCGAACTCGAGGGCGTGGCCGGCGCACTGGCGGCTCACGGTCCGGTCGAGGACCACTCGGTCGGCATGACCTCCTTCAAATCCATCGTCGGCCATACCAAGGCGGCAGCCGGCATCGGGGGATTCATCAAGGCGGTGTTGGCGGTCAACCGGCGCGTGGTGCCGCCCACTGCCGGCTGTGCCGAGCCGCACGCCAGCTTCGCCGATTCGGCGCGGGGGCTTTACCCGGTACTGGACGGGCAGATAAAGGCGCCAGGCGAGCGCCTGCGCGCCGGTGTTTCGGCCATGGGGTTCGGCGGCATCAACTGCCACGTGACTCTGGAAAGCGGCGACCCGCCTGCGCCGGAACTCGCCCCCTCCCTGCCGGAGCGGATCCTGCTGGCCAGCCGCCAGCATACGGAAGTTTTTCCATTCTCGTCTTCCGACCCACACTCGCTGCTCCGAACCGTGCGCGTATTTCTGCAGCAGGTCAGAGGAATGGCGGCCGGAGAACTGGTGGACGCGGCGGCCCAGGCGGCGGCCCTGGCCGATGACCGGCCCTGGCGGGCGGCGGCGGTCGCCGGTTCGGTCGAAGAGCTCGAAGCCCGGCTCGAACTGCTGGCGCAGCGGCTGGAGCAAGAGCTCCCGGCGGCGGGCACCTTGTGGCAGGGAGATCAAGTCTGGATCGGCCACGCGGCCGCCCCGCAGCGGGTCGGCTTCCTGTTTCCGGGCCAAGGCTCCCAGCAGATCGGGATGGGCCGCAGCCTGGTGGAGCGTTTCGAATGGGCGCGGGACACCATCGAACGCTCGGACTCCGAATCGGCGGCATTGCGCCCCAACGGCCAGGACGGCCCCCTGAGCCGGTTGTACCTGCGCCCCAGCGAGCGCGATCCGGCGAAAACGCTCGAACCGGCCTGGATGGCGGAGCTGACCGCCACCGAAAACGCCCAGCCTGCGATCTGCACCACCTCCCTTCTGTGGAAACAACGGCTCGAATCGCTCGGCATCCTTCCCGCCGTAGTCGGAGGACACAGCCTGGGCGAACTCACCGCGCTGTCCGCGGCCGGCGCTTATGACACTTCGACCCTCATCCGTCTGGCAACCCTGCGGGGGCTCGCCATGGCGGCGCCGGAAGGCGAGGCAGGCGCCATGGGTGTGCTGGCCTGCGACGCCTCGGCCGCGGAGGCGATCATCGCCCGCGCGGCGAGCGGCTATTGCGCGAT
The DNA here is from genome assembly GCF_026247885.1 of Methylococcus mesophilus. Lineage (NCBI taxonomy): Bacteria > Pseudomonadati > Pseudomonadota > Gammaproteobacteria > Methylococcales > Methylococcaceae > Methylococcus > Methylococcus mesophilus. The sequence goes on from NZ_CP110921.1 coordinate 836,415, forward strand.
CGCCAACGTCAACTCGCCATCGCAGACCGTGATTTCGGGCGAGCGTACGGCCGTGTCCCGCGCCGTCGAGCTGGCGAACGCCGATGGCATCCGCGCCAGCCTGTTGCCGGTATCCAATGCCTTCCATTCGAAACTGGTCGAAAGCGCAGGGGAGAACTTCCGGCGGGGCGCTGACCTCCCCGACCGCGCCGGCGACCTGACCGTGCGGGTATTCTCCAGCATCGACGGCAGCGAAATCGCGTCCGGCGCGGACCTGCGCGCGCACCTGTCCCGCCAAGTCGTATCGCCGGTGAACTTCACCCGCCTGCTGGAAACGATGTCGGACCATTGCGACTGGCTGGTGGAAGTCGGTCCGGGCCGGGTGCTTTCAGGACTGGCGCAAAGCCACGCCGCTGTCCGCGTGCGTCCCTGCCTGCCGGTCGAAGGGCGGCCGGGACGCGACGGCGATTTCAATGCGGTGGTGGCCGAAGCCCATGTTCGCGGACTCGCCCTGCGCTGGGAACGCCTGTACGAAAACCGGCTGGTGCGGCCCTTCGTACCGGCGTCGGAACGCAAGTTCTACGTTGCGCCCTGCGAACGCGAACTCGCCGCCGTCCCCGCCGCCGCAGGGTCCCGCCCCCTCCTGACGGCCGGTCCGCTCCGCCGGATCGAGGGGCAAGCAAATTCCGATCTCGCCCAGTTGTCGGAAACGCTGACGGCGGCCTTCCGCGACGCCGTTCACGCCGAGCACGCCGCGGTGCTGCTGTACGAACAGGCCGAGGATGCCTTGCGGGTCGTCCTGCCCTTCGACGCCTTCGCCAATCGGCTGAGCGCCGCCGACGGCATCTTCGCCGACGTGCTCCGCTCCGGGGCGCCGGAGGCCATCGAAGTGCTGGGGGAAGATCCCCGTTTCCGGGCCGAACTCGAAGCCCTCGGCGTCCCGCTCGAATGGACCGCTCTTTACGTGCCTTTCCCCAGCGGAGCCGGCCACCCTCTCGGCCTGGTTCGCGTCGCCCGACGGCCCGGCGAACCCTTTACCCCAATGGACGCCGAAATCCTGGCCGAGCTGGCGGCGATTGCCGCACCCGGCCTGATCCAGGCCTACATGGCCGAACGCGCCCGCGAACTGCAGGGAATCGAGACGCTGCTGCACGGCGCGGTGGCGAGAGGAACCGCGGACCGGCCCCCGGAGGCAATCATCGGCAACCTGGTGGAATCGGCCAAGGACAGCCTCGGAGCCGAATACGGCGCGATCCTGCTGCACGACCGCGACACCGGCACGCTCCATCCCGCCATCCACGACAAGGCCGAAGTCCTGCGCCTGAGCGCCGAGAGCGGCATCCCCGGCGAAGTATTCGCGACCCGGCGCTCCCTGCATTTGGCCAATGCCCATGCCGACCCGCGTTTCGAGCCGGCGCTCGACCGTCTCGCCGGCACCCGCACCCGCACCGTAGACTGTGTTCCCATCCTGACGATCCAGCATTCTCCGCTCGGCGTGCTGCTACTGGTGAACCGCCGGTTTCCCGGCAACCGGGATTACCTGGCGGAACTGGGTCTGAGAATCGGCGCCCTGCTGGCCAGCCGGCCACTGCTGGACCGCATGCGGGCCGTCTCGGAAGGCCTGAAGGGCGAGATCGTCGCCGAGGTGCCGCGGCCCCCGGCGGAATGGTCACCTGAACCAGTGGCCGCCGCTCCCGAAACCGCTGACGTGACGGCTGCCTCGGCGCGCAGGGTCGTCCTGGAGCTGCTGGCCGAACGCACCGGCTTCGCGATCGACACATTGAAAGACGACGCCCGCCTGATTGACGACCTCAACCTGGATTCGATCAAGATCGGCAGCTTGCTCGGCGATGCCGCGATCCGCCTGGGCGTGCAAGGAAAGATCGATCCGATGCGAATGAACGCCGAGACCGTCGGCAATGTGATCGAGTCCTTCGACGCCGTCGCCGCACCCGCGGCGCCTGCAAAGGCCTCCGCAGTGCCGGCGCCGGCATCGGCGATGGACCTGCTGCTCGGCCTGGTCGCCGAGCGCACCGGCTTCAGCCGCGACTGTCTGGCGCCCGACCAGCGCCTGCTGGACGACCTCAACATCGATTCGATCAAAGCCGGCGCGCTGTTAGGCGACCTCATCCTCAGCACCGGCACCCAGGACCGGATCGAAGCCGCGCCGCTGGCCAACGCGACCCTGGGGGAAATTGCCGCCGCGCTCCAGGCCGCGATCGGCGGAGATTCCGCACGCTGCGAACCGGCGGCGGCTGCCGCAACGGAACCCGCAAGACGCATGCACTGGGTGAGGGCATTCAACCAGGCTAGAGTCGCCGCTCCGCTCCTTTCGCCTTCGGCCGCGACGGAACCTCCAGCCGGCGAATGTCTCATCCTGCTCCCCCAAGCCGGCGTTCCATTCGGAGAGAATCTGGGACGGCGCCTTGCCGCCCGCGTGCTGAATGCGAGGGCTCTGGACGAGGCCCATCTCGCGGACGGCACCAAACGGCTGGTGGTCGTGCTATCGGATACCCATGCGCCGCGCACCGGCTCGGTCGCCGGCGCCGGTATCCACGAGCTCGCGGTGATTCACGGTCTGGCCCGACGGGCTCCCGCCGCCTGGCGAAACCTGAGGAGCATCATCTTCCTCCAGCGCAGCGGCGGCAGCGAGCTGCCGGGTGGCGGGGCGCCCAGCGCCTGGTCCTTCGCCGGCAGCCTTTCGCTGGAACGGCCGGAACTCGAGGTCGGCGTGATCGATTTCGATCCCTCCCTGGCCGCCGATTTCGTCGCCGACCGGACCCTGGCCGAACTGTCCGGACAGCCCGGCTACAAGGCGGTGGAATACGACGCCGAAGGCATGCGCTGGACCCGCTGCATCCGCCCGGTCGAGCCCGAGGACTGCGCGGCGCGCTCGATCGAATGGTCGGCGAAGGACGTGGTCCTGGTCACCGGCGGCGGCAAGGGCATCACCGCGGAGTGCGCGCTGGCGTTCGCCCTTGAGACCGGCGTCAGGCTCGCCCTGGTCGGCCGCTCGCCGGCACCGCAGCCCGGCGAAACCGGAGAACTGGCGGCGACCCTGCAGCGGTTCGCGGAAGCGGGCATCGACTGCCGGTACTACGCGGCCGATGTCGCCGATTACCCGGCAATGGAACGGGCCGTCGCGACGATCCGGGGCGAAATGGGGCCGGTGACCGGCGTGATCCATGGCGCCGGCACCAATACCCCGCGGCCCGTGGCCGAGGTCTCCGCCGAACAGGCCCGGCTCGAAATCGCGCCCAAGCTGCAAGGCGCCGAGAACCTGCTGGCCCTGTTCGAGAACCATCCGCCCAAGCTGTTCGCGGCACTGACTTCGATCATCGGTGTGACCGGCATGAAGAACAACGCCTGGTACGCCTATTCGAACGAAGCGGTGGCGCGGCTGCTCGACGGATTCGCACAAGCCCATCCGGACACGGCGGTAGTCTGCCATGCCTTCAGCGTATGGGACGAGGTCGGCATGGGCGTGAAGCTCGGCAGCGTCCGCCACCTGGGCCAATTGGGCATCGACGCCATTCCGATCTCCGAGGGCGTGCGCCAGTTCCTGCGCTGGATGCGCACCGCGCCGCCGGCACGGGAAGTGATCGTGGCCGCCAGTGCCGACGGCCTTGCCACCTGGGTTCGCCCCCCGATGGCCGAGGCGACCACCCCGCCCGGCCGATTCCACGGCGAGGTGCAACGCTTCGAGGCAGGGATAGAACTCATCACCCAGGTCAGCCTCGACACCCGGCACGATCTCTATCTGGCCGACCACGACTACCGCGGTTCCCTGCTCCTGCCTACCGTCATGGGGCTGGAAGCCATGGCCCAGGCGGTACTGCGGGTCGCCGGGAGTGCGGAGACGGCGGTCGTGCGGATCGAGGACATCCGGCTGGAACGGCCGATCGTCGTGAGCCGGGAACGGCCGCAGCGCATCGAGATACGGGCGCTGGCGCTGGAACGCACGGAGGTCTCTGACCCGGTCGTGGTGGAAGCGTCGATCCATGCCGAACAGACCGGCATGGAACCTGCGCATTTCGCTGCCCGCTTCGTGCTGGGGCGGCGTCGAGACGCCGCAGCGGGAGAAACCGCTCTGCCGCCGCGCCAGTTGCTGGGCATCGTGCCGAAGATCGATCTCTACGGCGGCGTGCTGTTCCAGGGGCCGCTGTTCCAACGTATCAGCGGCGTGGAATCACTGGACGACAGCCATGTCGTTTTCGTGACCGAGGCAAAGGGTGAGACGATTCGTAACCCCGAAGGATTCTCGGATACGGTGCGGGCTCCGCTGGTGCTGGGCGATCCGTTCTACCGCGACACCCTGCTGCAGGCCGCCCAGATATCGCTAACACCGGAAGTCTGCCTGCCGGTCCGTATCGGACGCATCGACCTCTATAGCGGCGATGCGCCCGGCGCCAGCTATCGGGCCGAAGCCAAGGTCGTCGGACGCAACGGCAGCCGGATACTGGGAGAAGTCACGGTGTTCGACGGCCAGAACCGGGTCATCGAGCGCATCACTGGCTACGAAGTGCAGAGGCTGGATCGGCGCGCCGATCTGCCGACCCCGGCCCAACTGCTGGCGCGGGCAAACTTGTCGGACGATCCGGCGCTGCAGAGCGAAGCGGACCAAAGGGCCCGTGAATTCGGTCTTTCGGCCCCATCCGTGATCGTCCGCAACATTCCCAATCTCCATGCCAGCAAGCGCGACAGAAGGCGCGTCATATGCCGTCCGGTCTTTCACGCTGCGGTTCGCGAGGCCGGGCTCCGCTTCGCCGTAGATACCTCGCACCTCGAGGTACGCTGGCTGGAAACCGGCAAACCGGTGCTGTACCGCTCGCACAGCCGGTCGGGAACGGATGCGGCGGGCGGACTCATGGAGCCGGAAGCGGCTTTCGCACCGCTGGAAGTATCACTGAGCCATGACGACGAGGTTCTGCTTTGCGTTGCCGGCATGGGGCTCCAAGGCTGCGATCTGGTGGGTCCAATCCAGCGCAGCCGGGATCAATGGCGTGCGATGCTGAACGCCGGGCTGTTTGCACTCGTCGACCGCCTGGAACGCGAAGGGGACGCACTGGATGAGGCCGGAACGCGGGTTTGGTCTGCGCTGGAGGCGGCTATGAAGGCTCTCGATACCCGCGACATCACGCTGGATATCGAGGCCCGGCATGCCGATACCGTCCTGTTCCGCGCCACCTGGGAAGAGGTCCGGGTGCGGGTCGTGAGCTTCCCGGCAATGGTCGCCGGACGGAAGCGTTGCATGGTAGCCATGGTCGTAAACGGCGGGTCGAATCCGAACGGAAAGGATACGCTCGATCGGGAACAGCGTGACGAGAGCTCACCGGAAACGGCGGAGGACGGACCGGTCCGGGAGGTTGCGGCAGCGACTCAACCCGAGACCGTGGCTGGACGCGATGGATCTTGGACCCGTTGGCTGGCGGCGGGCGGAAATCCCTCCGATTTTCTCCGGGTCGAAACCCATATCGCCGACCCGGATTGCGACCACCATATCGCGTTCCGTTTTCCTCTGGCATTCAAAGATGGCGCCAACGCCGACGGTACGCTTTATTTCTCCCGCTTCTTCGAGTGGATGGGACGGCTCAGGGAAATGGCGCTAAGGCCTGTTTTGGCCCGGCTCACCGACGAATTCACATCGGGCGAGCATGCCTGGGTCACCAACCGTTCCTGGGCATCCATCGAAAGGCCGGTACATGCGGGGGAGATCATGGAGGTGTCATGCCGCTTCCTTGGCCGCAATGGCCCCGGGGATTCGACGGTCGCCGTCGGATTCGAATGGCACCGGGTCCTGCCTGATGGGACGCAGGAGCGCGTGGCAACCAGCCAGATCCAGATGACCTGGGCCAGGGTCGTCTCCCACGGGGTGGTCACGCCCGAACCGTATCCGCCGTATCTCGACGGCTTCTTCCGGGAGCTCGGATCCACGGCCGACGGGTTCGAACAAAATGACCAGCCCAGCCATGTCCCCGCATCGGACCGCATCGGCGCCGCCTTGTGGCGCGAAAAACCGGGGCCCGTCGCCGGCCTGGTGCTTTCCGAGCAGAATGTCGCCACCTCGCCGAATGACGCGAATCTGGTGGGCAATATCTACTATTCGAAGTACTATGAGTTGCAAGGGGTACTCCGGGATGGCTATTTTTACGGCATCGTTCCCGATGCCTATCGGATCGGCGAAGCGCAAGGAGGCTTTCGGTGCATCTTCACCGAAGTCCGGCACCTCCGGGACGCAATGCCGTTCGATACCATCAAAGCCCGTATGTATTTGGCAGGGATCTACCAAAAAGGCGTCGTACTGGCATTCGACTTTTTCCGGCTCATGCCCGGCGGCCGATCGGAAAAACTTGCCACCGGCACGCATGTAGCGGCCTGGAGGGCGACGGCGGAAGCCGGCAGCATCGCTGACCTGCCAGCAGCGCTGCGTGACCATTTGCTCGGCAAAGTCAGGAAAGACATACTGGAGATGAAGAGCAGATCGGCTGCTTGACGGAAACGTCGCTTGAAATACCTCGCCCGCCCTTTCCTTCCGGGAGAGGGCGGAAACGAGGGCTATGGCGAATGGGTACAATGGTTGGCATCCGGAGCGTCCATTCCCCATGGCTACGATACGCAAAGCCGCCTTAAAATCCAGGAAGTTCGTCCCGACACCGAACACGGACCGAACGGTGGCGGACTCCTCCGGCGAAGGCGCTAAAATATCTCCGCCACGTCACGACAGACGTGGCCACGAGAACAAGAACCAATCAATGCCCGATCCCCGCAGTTTCCGTACACCGGAAGCCAGGGGACAAAGCGAGAACAGGAATAAGCGGGTGACACTCATCATCATCTTGGGGAAGTACCTGTGGATTGCCGGCATTCTGGCTTCCGTAGTGATGTCCGAAGTCGTGACCGCAGCGATGGGTTTGCTCCTCAAAGGGGAAGTCACCTACGACTATCTGGCCACGGGGATGGTGGCCGCCCTCCTGGTTTCCGGGATTGTCGTTGCCGGCACCATGAAACTTGAGGATCTGGAACGGCGCCGCCAGGAGGAAGTGGCCAAGAACCGCGCGCTCCGCGCCAGCGAACGGCGTTACCGCACCTTGATCGAGGTCGCCAACGACGCCATCCTCGTCACCGATTCCGAGACCGGAACCCTGGTCGACTGCAACCGGCAGGCCGAAACTTTGCTGGGAATGTCCCGCAATGAAATCATCGGCCAGCACATGAGCAATCTCCAGGAAACCCGCAAAGATGCCGATAGTGCGGAAACCGATTTTCTCGGCTATATGTTGCGCGGCAAAACCGGAACCATCGAGCTATCGCTGATCAGGGCCGACGGCACCACCATTCCGGTGGAAGTCAGCAGCAGCACCTTCGAAATGGATGGGCGGCGCTATGTCCACGGTGCGTTCCGCGACATTACCCAACGAAGAGAGGCAGAGGACCGGATCAAGCATCTCGCCCATCACGACCCGCTCACCAATCTGCCCAATCGCATTTTCCTGCACGGACGCCTCGAACAAGCGGTCGAATTCGCCCGGCGGGAGCAGAAGCAGGTCGCGGTGATGTTCATCGACCTGGACAATTTCAAGAGAATCAACGACACCCTGGGCCACCGGATCGGCGATGCGCTGCTGGGACAAGTTGCAGGGCGGCTGACCGAAAATGTGCACGGAAGCCAGGTGGTCGGGCGGCTGGGGGGCGACGAGTTCATCGTCGTGATCACCGGCAATAATGTCTCGACGACCGCAACGTCCATGGCGGAGCGAATCCTGGAAAGCGTCTGCCGCCCTTATACAGTCGAGGACTATCAGCTGCACTCCGGCGCAAGCATAGGCATTGCCATTTATCCCGCCGACGGAAACAGCGCGGAGACCCTGATGAAGCACGCTGACGCCGCGATGTACCATGCCAAAAACCGGGGACGCAACACCTTCGAATTCTTCAGCCAGGCCATAAATCGCGGCGTCAGGGAACGGCTCGAAATCGAAAACGGCCTGCGCGACGCGCTGAAGCACGGGGGCTTCAGACTCCATTACCAGCCCCAGATCGATCTGGCCACCGGCTCCGTCTGCAGCGTCGAAGCGCTATTACGGTGGCGCCATCCGGTACTCGGCGCCATCACTCCCGACCGGTTCATACCCATCGCCGAAGAGACCAAACTCATCCTGCCCTTGGGGCTGTGGGTCATCGACCGGGCATGCCATCAGATGCGAAGCTGGCGGAACGAAGGCATCGCCGGCGTACGCATGGCCATCAACGTTTCGGTGAAACAACTGCAGGATGAGTCATTTTTCGAAGCCCTGGGCTCGATCGTCGAACGCCATGGCCTATCCGGCTCTGATATCGAACTCGAAATCACCGAATCCGCCATCATGGAAAATCTCAGCCGTGTTCAGGCAATATTGAAATCGCTACAGGATTATGGAATCACGCTCTCCATCGACGATTTCGGCACCGGCTATTCCTCATTGGGCCGACTCAAACTCCTGCCCATCCAAAGCCTGAAAATCGATCGTTCCTTTGTTCAGGACATTGAGACCGATCACGGAAATGCCAAGATTTGCGACGGTATCATCGCACTCGGCCACAGCCTTGGACTGACAATCATTGCCGAAGGTGTGGAAACGGAGGCGCAAAAAAACTTGCTGCAAAACTCTGGCTGCGATGCGATTCAAGGCTTCCTCATTGCTAAGCCATTGCCTGCGGAGGACGTTGCGAAACTTATCGTCCAGGTAAACGGAATAAACTGAATTGGCGGCCCGACAAATAGTCGCGGCGCCGTTATGAGATTGGCATTCGCAATTCTGTGCCGTCTTCGCACCAAGGTTTTCCGAATGGATTCCGCAACGAAAAGCGGCGATCGAAAAACTTGGGAGACTATTAGAACTCGCGCCAAGAAGATCTCGGATCTGAAAAATCCGATGATGCCAGTGCAGGGGCAAACGTGGGGACATCCGCCCATCATCTTTCACATTCAACCGCACGGCGCATTCTCATGCATCGTTCCATACGAACGACGCAGCGAACCGAAAGCCATTGCGTTTATGGCGTCCCCAGGGGGATTCGAACCCCCGTCGCCGCCGTGAAAGAGTTGCAACTAGACTTCTCTTAGCTCCAGTAAACTCTGGCAGCCTCCGAATTAGTTTTTCATCTCGTTGACAACGTTATCTTTTTATTCTGATAATCTCCGACAAACTCCGAGAATATCTGGCGGACATATGGCGGACACGGACACTTTTAGGAACACTTGGCGGACATTTCGCTGACATCTGGCAGGCACCGGAGCGACCTGACAAACCCAATACAAGGTCATCACAATGGCACGCGCAGTACGATCAACAGGGCTAGAGAGCCGGACGGCACGGCTCAAGCTCGAAGCCGGCAAACGGCACGCATTAAACATCGGGCCGGGCGCGAGTCTGGTTTACCGTCGGGGGAAATCTGGCGCAGGTGCATGGTTTTGCCGCGTCGTGGATTCATCGGATAAAGAGTCGCTGACCAAGATCGGCCCCGCCGACGACTACGCCGACTCAGACGATGTGCTGGTGCTGAACTTCAGCCAGGCGCAAGCCCGATGCCGGGAGATTTCCGCCGAAGCCCGGTTGCCGCCGCATAAGCGGGTTAAACCGCTGACCGTCGCCGAGGCCGCCGAACACTATATGGGATGGTTCCGCGTGCACCGGAAATCCTTCAAGGACACGGAGCGGACGATCAGTGCCCACATCCTACCTAAACTGGGAGCAAAACAAGTGCACGAGCTGACGGTCCGAGAGCTGCGGAAATGGCACGAAGGACTATGCACCGTGCCCCCACGGAAACGGCTCAAGGCGGGTGAATCCGGCGTGCAGCACCTGTCAGCGTGGGAGGCCACACCGGACAATATGCGGGCGCGGAAGTCGACCGCAAACCGCGTCTTGACCGTGCTGAAAGCGATCTTGAACAAAGCCTTTCAAGACGGACTCGCGGTAGACGACTCAGAGTGGCGGCGGGTCAAACCGTTCGGGCGCGTTGACGAACCCGTGATTCGGTTCCTATCCGTGGACGAATGTACCCGACTGGTGAACGCCTGTCCGGCTGACTTCCGGCAATTGGTCCGGGCTAGCTTACTGACTGGGGCGCGCTATGGCGAGCTGGCGCGGATGATGGTCGGCGACTTCCACTACGGCACCGGCGCGGTGCGGATTTCGGGCGAAGGCAAAACCGGCCGGGCACGGTGGGTACCGCTGAATGAGGAAGGACAGGCGTTTTTCTTAGGTATGGCGGCTGGCAAGCTGGACCAAGACTTATTGTTTATGCGGGAGGACAGACAGCCTTGGGGTAGTTCACACCAGTGCCGCCGGCTGGCGGATGCCTGCAAGATCGCCCGGATCGAGCCGGCGATTTCTTTCCATGACCTACGGCATTCTTACGCATCGTTGCTGGCCCAAGCCGGGGCGGACCTGTTGACCATATCCAAGCTGCTCGGGCACGCGGATACCCGGATCACGTCTCGGCACTATGCCCACCTGTGTGATCGCACCTTGGCGGCGGCCGTGCAGTCCAAATTGCCGAGTTTTGGCGTGCCAGAGTCGTCAAACGTGGTGACGCTACGAGGTCGGTAAGCGCGTTCCTCTATAGCAAAAAAGGCATATAATGGTGGTACATCGATGGGTCATTGAACTGATCCCGGAAGCAGAAGCGGAGCTGAAAGCGATACCGGCGGACATCCGGGCGCGGTTTATCCATATCAGCGGGATGATCGCCGAGTCCGGTCCGCACCACGTAGGCATGCCGCATGTGCGGCATCTGGAAGGCAGGCCGTGGGAAATGCGGATGAAGGGGCGCGATGGCATCGCCCGCGCCGTCTACGTAGCGCAGCACGGATGCCGGCTTACCGTAATCCATGTGTTCGCCAAGAAGACCCAGAAAACACCCCGTCGTGCCATTGAAATTGCCATGAACCGAATGAGGACGCTATGAAAACGCTAGACGAACTGACCCATGAATTGCTGGAAGACCCGGATGTGAGGCGGGAGTACGACGAGATGGAGCCTGAATTCTCCATCGCGCGGGAACTGGTCCGGGCGCGAGCGGCCGCCGGGCTGACTCAAACGGAATTGGCCATACGGATGGGAACCACACAAAGCGTTGTCGCCCGCATGGAAAGCGGAGCCCGTATTCCTTCATGGCGCAGCATCGAGCGATTCGCTAAGGCGCTGGGAGGGCGGGCCGGCGTCCATATCGAGTTGCATCCGGCAGGGTAGGATGAAGTCGTTGGACGAACTGACCCACGAATTGCCGGAAGACCCGATTGTGAGGCGGAAGTATGAATCCCCGGACAACTTTTGCATGTTCTTGCTGGGTAACGCTGATATGGACCTCACTGGCAGGTTGACCGAGGCCAAGAATTACCTATCCAAACAGCCCCCTGATTCAGTCGCGAATGTCGCGGCCTGGGCACTGGCGATAATGAGTATGTCGGTACACGACCGCATCGCGGCGGAACGGTGGGCGACAAAGATGCCTTACGAGCGTTCGCTGGCGTTGTATACCAAGGAACAGTGGAAAGCTCAGGCCCAGGCCGCGGAGGCCCGAGCCAAAGGAGCAAAAGCCAACAAAGAGAAAGCTCAAAATAACCAAAAATTCATAAAAACCGTGAATGCCGACTTGTTGAAGCACCCAGACACATGCAGGTTGAAGCTGAGCGAACGGGCTGCGTTGATTTTGAAATCTTGCGCTGCCAACCGTGTAACCCAACTCAACGGCACCCCATACTCGCTGAGTTACATAAAAAAGCTCATCGCGGAGTCGCGTAAACCCACTGTCTGATCTGACTTATCGCACAATGGGACAAGTCAGGCCAGGCTTGTCCCGGATATCCGCTAGGATTCCTGGCGCCCCCCGCTTGGTCAATTCAAACTGGACACCAGTTAATCGAACTGGAGCTCCAAGTGCCAAATTCATCCCACCAGACGAAGGCGATCCGCCCAATTTTGACCGATATCAAGGGCGCTTCACAGCTTCTATGCATTCCGATTTCGTCGCTATACGAGCTCCGGAACACCGATCCAGCGTTTCCAATCCCAGTAGAAGCCAACAAGAAACGGCGGCTCTTTTTCGTTTCAGAATTGGAAGCGTACGCATGCAGCCTTCCTCGCGTGGGAACGGCAGAGTGAAAAATTTGTGTCCGCCAAACCTTTTGCGTCACCTATCGGGCGTCCGGCAGACCGGCCCCGGCAAATGGGTGGCGAAATGCCCCGCGCACGAAGACCGGACGCCCAGCCTGTCGATCCGCCAGACTGAAGACGGCCGCATCCTGACCCACTGCTTCGTCGGTTGCGGCGTCGATGACGTGCTGGTCGCGGTCGGTCTGTCCGTCAGCGACCTCTTTCCACCCCGAGAACCGCCGCCAAAAGGCTATCGACCGCACCAAGGCATCCTTGAGCACCGCGCTCGCGATTTGATTGTGCTGGCGGCGCGCGAGGCCTCCATTTGCGCCATCGTGGTTGGCGACATGCTCGACGGCAGGGGCACAAGCGTTGCTGACTGCCTGCGGGCACGCCAAGCCGTCGAGACGATCCACGGCATTGCTCGAGAGGTGCGCCATGCGAGCCACCGCTGAACGCCGACTCGATGACCTGGCCGACCAACTCGCAGGCAGCGCCCCGGTCGATCCGCCCCCGCCGGAAGCCTTGCGGCTGACGGAAGAGGAAATCAGCGCAGCTACGCTGTCGCCCCGCTGCATTGTGCAGGATTACCTCTATGCCGACGTAGCGACATTGATTGCGCCCGGGGGCACGGGGAAAACCACGATCCTGCTGCATGAAGCGGTGTCTATTGCACTGGGACGTGATGTCTGGGGCATGGTGACCCGTGCGCCAGGGTGGACGCTGATCGTCACCGCGGAGGATCCACGGGAAGCCCTCGCCGCCAGGCTGCGCGAGATCATGGACGCTATGGAATTGCAGCCCCCGGAGCGGCGCATCGTTTTAGATCGTGTGCGGGTATGGGACGTGACCGGCCTGGACGTGCGTCTTGTGCATGCCGCAGGCGGGAGCATCTTCGCCGGAGGGTTGGTAGATCGCATCGTCAACGCCTACCGCGACGATCCGCCCGTGATGGTGGTCTTCGATCCCCTTGTGAGTTTCGGCGCGTCCGAGGAATCGGTGAACACGAATGAACAAGCCCTGATTACCGCCGCTCGGCGGATCGTTCGCGGCCTGGGCTGTTGCGTCCGACTGGTGCACCACACCGGCAAGGCGGTGGCCCGAGACAGGACGCTGGACCAGTACGCCGGCCGGGGCGGTTCCGCGCTGGCGGACGGTGCCCGCATGGTAGCGGTCTTGCAGCCCTACGCCCTCGAGAGAGGCGGAACCCATCGCCCCCCGCCGACCCTACGCCATGAGCCTGACACCAACATCGTCGCGCTGGCAAGACCCAAGTTGAGCTATGCGAAACCGAACTTGCCGATTATTTGGATCAAGCGGGCGGGATATGCGTTCGAGCACGCCATCGAGACCAAGGCCGCGCCGGAACAGGTTCGTAAAGCAGAAGCGGAGCAGCTTGAGCGTTTCCTTGTCAGCGAACTTGCTCGAGATCGCCGGCACAGCAAAGCCACACTCGATGCCGCTTTTGGAAGTATCGCGCTATCTCGTTCCGCCGGAAGAACTGCGCTTGCCGAGTTGCTTGTATCCGGACGAGCGGTAGAAGCCGAACTACCCAATGAACGTCGTCAAGGAGGTCGTAAAACCTACCTGCATCCGGTAGCTTACCCCGCCAATACAAATGGCGAGGTACATACTGAATCATCCATAGCAAAAGAATCTACCTCGCCACTTTCAACCTCGCCGCCGCCCTATAGGAAAGAGAATGGCGGCGAGGTTGACGCCGCAAATTCTTTCCCCTGTTCCTCTACCCCGCCGCATGAGATCGGCGAAGTTCGGCGAGGTTAGCGTAGTAACGACCGGTAAAAACCGACCTGGAAGCTACTATCCGGTTTGGTGCTCCCCCATCCGTCCGATAACGCGGTGGCGTTTTGATGAGTGCAGCCGCCCTCCTTGTCAGCCTTCACGCACTCGGCTTCGTCTTCACGGCGGTGGACGGCCGTATCCACGTTTCGCCTTGGTCGCGGCTCTCCGAAGACCAGCGCGCCGCCATCCGCGACCGGAAGGCCGAACCGCTGGCGCTGCTGCAACAGGAGCACGCCAACGATATGACCGAGTACGTCAACGAACGAGCCGCAGTTCTGAAGGTAGACCACCAACTTTCCCGGGCGGCCGCGTAACAAGAGGCGGTGCGCCGGGCGGCGATCCATTTCCGGTTGGCCGAACTCTACGGCGATCCGTACCGGCCCGGTGGTGAAACCGCGATCGGCGAATGCTCACCCAATGAATTACTGGTCTTGCTTCGCGAGAAGTACGGCCCCCGGCTAGTCCTACCGGCAACCATTGCTTGCTTGGTTGATTGATTGATTGTTTCTTTTTTAAGAAGCATTTTCGGAGAAATGGCGAGGGGGTACCCCCTGGCGACGAATATGAAACATAAGGTGAACCGATGAGTGACGGCGGCGGCGGTGAGGGCAATTCAGGTTCCAGCAGCGCGCCGGGCGAGGCGCTGAACACAAGGCCGAAACAGATAAGCCGGCCCGAAAGCTGTGCAAGAAGACCGCTCAAAAAGCACATACTGCTTGTATGGCTGAGGCCACATCTGACCTGCTCCCCGATTTAGTCCGAAACGGACATAGAGTCTGCGGTTAAAAATGTGTCTGCAAACTGATCTGGCGTCAGGTAAGCCAACGAACTGTGGGGGCGTTGCTCATTGTATTCCCGACGCCACTCCTCAATGACTTGGCGAGCATGGCGCATCGAGACGAACCAATGCTCGTTCAGGCATTCATCCCGGAATTTGCCGTTGAAGCTTTCGATGTAGGCGTTCTGCTGTGGCTTACCTGGCTGGATGAAGCTCAAGCACAGTCCTTGGCTATCGGCCCATTCATCCAAAGCCTTGCCGGCAAACTCGGGGCCGTTGTCGACGGTGACTGATTTGGGCAATCCGCGGATCTCTGCCAGCCGTTGCAGCACACCGACTACACGTCTGCCAGGCAGCGAAGTATCGACTTCGATGGCCAAGCACTGCTTCGTGAAGTCATCGACGATATTCAGGCACCGCAGCCGCCGACCATCGGCCAAACCGTCCGAAACATAGTCCATAGACCAACTCTCGTTAGGCGCCGATGGCGCGACCTTGATTTGGCGCTCCACGCCGGCAATGCGCTTCCGCTTTCGTTTGCGGACCATCAGGCCGGCCTCGTGATACACGCGATAGGTGCGCTTTCGGTTGATTTCCCAACCCTCTCGGCAAAGTAGCACGTGCAGCCGGCGATACCCATAGCGCCGCTTCTGCGCTGCCAATTCGCACAGTCGTTCCTTGAGCTCCTGGTCTGCTGGCCGCTTAGCTTCGTAGCGATACAGCGACCGAGAAATACCGATCAGCCCACAAGCCCGCGTGACGCCCATCTGGTGCTTTGTCATCAGATGGGAGACCGCCGCCCTCTTGGCTTGTGGGCTTACCACTTTCGGCCTACAACCTCTTTCAACGCAGCATTGTCCAGCATCGCCTCCGCCAGCAGGCGCTTGAGCCGGGCATTCTCGGTCTCCAGTGCCTTGAGCCGCTGCGCATCCGACACTGTCAGGCCGCCGTATTTCGCTTTCCAGTTGTAGTACGTCGCCTCGCTGAGCCCGTGCTTGCGGCACAGCTCCGCTACTTTTAGGCCGGCTTCGGCTTCCTTCAGGATGCCAATGATCTGTTCTTCGGTGAAACGCTTCTTCATGCCGCCTCCTATCGAGGCAGACTCTACATCACGACCGGACTAATCTCGGGGAGCAGGTCACATCGACCAAGAAATCCTGCAAGGCGACCTATTCTTGCAATAAACCTGGCAATACGAACGGCAAGATCGACAAGAACGGATGCACGATAGGATCGACCTGTTGGCATCCCCCAATGAACCATTGCATGTCTAAGTCCCTCTGCGATCTACCGCAGTACGCGGGACAATGCCTTTGTACCAATTGAGCCCAGGTAGGATTGGCTGAGATACGAAGCCTATCGATCATTGGGTGTGTGCCTACCGATTTCGACGCCAGTTTCCGGCCTGGCCGGGCGGAGTGACACCCGCGTCGCGATTGCTGCAATCGACGGGCAGCACCAACGAAATCACACTGCCGGTGGGAAAATAGGCATGGCGTATCGGATCGCCGGGGTTTCGCAGGACATTGGCCACTCCGAGTTCGACCGTCTCGCAATTCGCCAGTAAACGTTGACGGTTTTTCTCCGGGATGGCGGCCAATAGACGATTGGTGGCGGGAACAACTTGGGTGTATGGCACGGCGGCTCTCCGGAAATCACTGGAAAACCCAGCCGGCGACACCAGGAGAGGATGCAATGTCGTCCCGACGCAGGGGGCCGAAGACACGGAGATGGACTCCCGCGTCTCAAAAACCTAGATTTATCCAAAAAATTCGCACCGTCTGTGCGTTGGCAGACAAACCTACGCTGGATCGGGCTTAGGCGGACACGCTAAACGGATCGTCCCGAGGGTCGCCCTGCCGGGGGGGGGGAGCAGACGCTCGAATTCCGCTTTGACCACTTGGTAGCATTCGCACACCCGGGCTTCCAATCCCGGCCGGTCCAGCACCGCGATGTGGCCGCGGCTGTAATCAATCAATCCTGCTCGCTGCAATTTCCCAGCGGCTTCCGTCACGCCTTCACGGCGCACACCTAGCATATTGGCAATCAATTCCTGGGTCATGGTCAACTCGTTCCCGGGCAGCCGGTCCAGGCTGAGCAGCAGCCAGCGACAGAGTTGCTGGTCGATGGAATGATGCCGATTGCAGACCGCCGTCTGCGCCATCTGAGTCATCAGCGCCTGGGTATAGCGCAGCAACAAATCGTGCAATGCCCCGTTTCGGCATTCCCCCGAGCGGTCGAACTCCTGCATAAGGATGTGGGCCGGCAGCCGATATGCGTAGCCCGCACTCTGCACGACGGCACGATTCGGCATGGTTGCACCGCCCATGAAGAGGGCAATACCGATGACGCCGTCGTTGCCGACCACGGCGATTTCAGCCGACGCGCCATTTTCCATGACGTAAAGCTTGGAGACGATGCAAGTCGCAGGGAAATAGGCGTAACGCAACTGGCTCCCTGCCTCGTGAAGAACATGGCCGAGCGGCATTGGGATCAACTCAAGATGGGGCAAAAGGCGCTCGTATTCGGCTGCAGGTAGCGCATCGAGAAGGCGGTTTTGGCGAGGACTTTCCAGGTCGGTCATAGGCAGCAGTCACATTTACCGATGGAGATCGAAGGCCTGCATCCGTGAGGCCAAGCGCAAAATTCCAGGTGATGCGATTCGCACGAAGCTCGTATTTCGACGTTAATTAAAGCAACCCCATGGCGTTCTGCAAGGGGGCAAGCGGATATTTTCGTTGAGCATTCGAATAGTGTGGGATTCGCTGTGCGCGGCATAGCAAGAGGCGTTCAGCCCCGGAGCGGGAACAACCGCCAACCCGGCCATTCTTGTGGCCTGGAGGGGGAAGCCGCCTTGCCGGTTTCCCCAACGGGAATCCGGAAATCTATCCGCGACAGCGGCTTACGTGCGTTACCGTACCGACGGCGCCTGATGTTGCGGTTAGGCTGCTTTCCAGTGACTGAAACGACAAGCAACGACTGACCGCAAAGCGCGCTCTTTCCGGGGATCACATCGGCATCGACGCCTCTCGAAGCCGCACAAACCGATACGGAGCGACGTAAGAACGCCGATCAACACCACAGACAAACCCGTGAAAACAAAAGACGAGTATATAGAAAGCCTGGCTTCAGAACTGAAAGAGTGGAGCGCTCAGATTGATCTCTTGGCGGCCAAGGCGGAGAACGCCGCGGCAAATGTGAAGCTCAAGTACCTCGAAGAACTCGATGCCTTACGTGCCAAACAGCATGCGGCCGCTGAAAAGATGAAAGAGTTACAGGACGACAGCGGCGATGCGTGGGAGACGGTCAAAGAGACTGCGGATAGGGTCTGGGATGACCTGAGGACCGGCTTGGCCAACGCTGTCTCCAAGCTCAAATAAGCCAATGGCGGCGCCTCGCAAGCGCAGCCTTTCGGCTCAGCGGGACAAATTGCTGCGCCAAGGGCGGAACCCCAGCCCTGATTCGGTTTCCCTTACCTGAAAGGCGTTGCCTTTCTTTATGGCTCGTCCCACGCCTCAGCAGTCTGTCCTGAACCTGTCGAAGCCGCCGGGATCGGAGGAAATAAAAGAAATCCCTACTCCCGCCCGGTGCCAAGGTTCCGGGGACGGCCGACAGCGACCTTCTGTTCGATACCGTACAGACCACGCGCGACCCTGCCACTAATTTGTTCTTTCACTTAGAACCTGTCTCAGGAGGCTGCTCGCCCTGAGATATGGAAAGGTTTCTTCAGCCTACTGGAGAGGCGCCTAAGCCGGTCGCTTAGGCTCTCTGCTCAATCGAATGCAGCCGACTGACAGCTTTTTGTTTGGGCTCGGAGCAAACCATGTTGAAAAGGCCAGAACGAAGGCGGCCCGCTAGAGTGGAGCATCCGGGGGGAGATGAGACACCCATACGGTTCGAGCTGTTCAGCGCCGAACGGCTCGAACAACATGCCGTGAGTTTGGCGCAAGCGCAAAAAATCAGTAGTCGCAAGGAAGGACGGAAACTGATCCCGAGGGTGCGCGAGAATTCCCGGGTGTTGCTTGCAGCCTATAAAGCCGTCGCCAAGGCGGTGCGCGAGCAACACGCCATCACGCCGGCCGAGGAGTGGCTCCTCGATAATTTTCATGTAGTCGAAGAGCAGGTCATCGACAACCATGTCGACTTGCCCGAAAGCTACTACCGGGAACTGCCCAAGTTGGCCGAAGGCATTCTCGCCGGCTATCCCCGCGTCTACGGCATCGCCTGGGCCTTGACGGCCCATACGGACAGCCGCTTCGCCCCGGAGTTGCTTACGCTGTTCGTGCGGGCGTACCAAACCATCGAGCCCCTCACGCTCGGTGAACTCTGGGCGATACCGAGTACTCTACGGGTCCTGCTGGTCGAAAATCTTCGCCGTCTGGCCGTTCGCATCATGCGTTCCCAAACCGCCCGTCGAGCGGCGGATGAATTCGTTGATCAGGTCGAACGAATCGCCGCTCAATCCGATACGCCTGACCAGGCGCTTCCCGCGGCGGTATTACCCGCCCCCCCGCTGCGTCAGGCGTACGCCGTCCAGATCCTGCAGCGTTTGCACGACCCGCATCCGGGCGCAGCGCTCTCCCTCGATTTTCTGAATGACTGGCTCAACGAGCAAGGCGTCAGCCTCGATGAGATCGTGCATCGGGAACACGCCGATCAAGTCGCCGATAACCTGACGGTCCGTAACATTATCACCAGCATGCGCGCCATCTCTGCGTTCGAGTGGCCCCAATTCGTCGAGGACGTCAGCCTGGTGGATAAGTGCCTGCGCGCTCACGATGGCTACGGTGCGATGGACTTCCTGACCCGTGATCGTTACCGCCACGCGATCGAGGATCTCGCCAGACGCTCGCCGCATTCGGAGGTGGAGATCGCTCGCAGGGTGATCGACAAGGTCCAGCGCTTCAGCGAGCACGCTACGACCGACGAACGACAACAGGAACCGGGCTACTATTTGATCAGTGCCGGCCGGTACGCGTTCGAACGGGAAGTGGATTATCGGCCGTCGTTGAAACAACGGCTGTTGCGCGCCTATATGGCCCACGCGGGGCTCGCTTATGTGGGGAGTCTCGGGGGGTTGACCCTGTTGCTGCTCTCACTTCCTTTACGCGCGAGCTTCACGGCGGGGCTTAGCGAATTTGAGCTGTTCTTGCTCGCGCTGTTCGGCGCATTTCCCGCCTCGGATATCGCCGTGGGCCTGGTGAACCGGCTCATGATTGCGAGTCTGCCGCCGCGTCACCTGCCGCGGCTCGAACTGAAGGACGGCGTGCCCGAGAGGCTGAGCACGTTCGTCGTCGTACCGACGATGTTCGTCAACGAGGCCGGAATTAAGGAGCAGGTCGAGCAGATGGAAATCCGCTATCTGTCCAATCCGGACGGCCAGGTGCGCTTTGCCCTGTTGTCCGATTGGGCGGACGCAGAGGAGGAAACGATGCCGAACGATGACCGGCTGCTAAGTGTAGCCGCTGCCTCGGTGGCCGCGCTCAACGCCAAGTACGGAGAACAACGATTCTTTGTATTCCACCGCAAACGGTTGTGGAATCCATGCGAAGGCAAGTGGATGGGGTGGGAGCGCAAACGCGGCAAGCTGCACGAGTTCAACCGTCTGTTGCGTGGCGCCGCCGATACTTCTTTTCTCCCGATCGGCGGCAAGCCGGCCGCCGCACCGCCCGGTGTCCGTTATGTCATTACCCTTGATGCCGACACGAAGCTGCCTATGGGCGTCGTGCCGCAATTGGTGGGCGTGGCCGCCCATCCGCTGAACCGGCCGGTGTTCGATCCGGCTACCCAATGTGTTGTCGAAGGCTACGGCATCCTCCAACCCCGCGTGACACCGACCCTGCCGCAGCGGCTGGAGCGCTCGATGTTTCACCAGATTTTTGCCGGCGCCTCCGGTACGGACGCCTACGCCAGCGAAGTATCCGAACTTTATCAGGACCTGTTCGCACTCGGTACTTACAGCGGTAAGGGCCTGTATCACGTAGACACCTTCGAAGCCGCGCTGGCCCTGCGCGTACCGGACAACACCCAGCTTAGTCATGACTTGTTCGAGAGCGTATTCGCGCGTTGTGCGCTGGTGAGCGATATCGAGTTTTTCGAGGAATTTCCTTCCCACACCGAGGTCGCAGCATCGCGCGAGCACCGTTGGGCGCGCGGCGATTGGCAGTTGTTACCGTGGATCTTTGGCGCTCGCGGCAAGGGTATGCCCATGATCGGACGCTGGAAGATGCTCGACAATTTGCGGCGATCTCTCTCGGCCCCTGGGACCTTGTGTGCATTGATCACAGTCTGGGCCATCCCGAATGCACCGCAGTCGATCCTAATCGGGTTCGTGCTGACGGCGCTGGCCTTTCCCGCGATTCTGGCGACCGCCAGTGGGTTCAGGTCGCCCCGTCGCGGTATATCGCTGGGCACCCATCTGCGGGCGGCGGGAGAGGATGTGCTATGGGCAATTGGCAACAGCCTGGTGGCGCTGACCTTGCTCGCGCAACACGCTTGGCTGATGGTGGACGCCATCGTCAGTACCCTGGTGCGGCTATTCATTACCCGGCGCCAATTGCTGAAGTGGGTCACCGCCCTGCAGGCAAAGACAGCGGCAGGTCACGCTCTCACAAACCTCATCCGGCCCCTGCGCAACTCGTCGACGATCGTCATGGGTGCCGGCGCCGTGGTGCTGTTTTTCAATCCGGCCGGCATCGAGGACGCTGCGCCGTTCCTGCTGTTATGGTGGCTGGCACCGGTCGCCGCCCGCGCGTTGAGCCTCCCGCCCAGACTGGATCGGGCAGAATGCCTGGAGCCTCGGGATAGCGTGCAATTGCGTTTGATCGGAAGGCGGATCTGGCGCTTTTTCACTACCTTCGTGACGGCGGAAGAGAACCATTTGCCGCCGGATAATTTTCAGGAGGACCCGCTACCCGTTATCGCCCATCGCAGTTCGCCCACCAATTTCGGCCTCTATCTATTGTCCGTCGTGGCCGCCCGTGATTTCGGCTGGCTCGGGCTGATAGACACCGTCGACCGGATCGAAGCCACGCTGACAACACTCGCCGCGCTGCCGCGTCTGCACGGCCACTACTACAACTGGTACGACACCCGCGATCTGCACCTGCTGGAACCCCGCTATGTGTCGACCGTGGACAGCGGCAACCTGGCGGGGCATCTACTCGCGCTGGCCGAGGCGTGCCGGGAAACGCTGAAGCGACCGCTCGCGTTCTCCATCGCGTTGACCGGCCTTTTGGATACCCATCAACTGCTCACGGCCGCGCTTGCAAAAATCAGCGACGATAGGCGTACGCTCACCGTGACGCTGAAAGAGTTGCGACAAAAAGTAGGCGTCCTCGGGGACCTTTTGGGAAGCCATCCTGCTGACCCGGCCGGCTGGAGCCTGTTATGGCGGCAGTCGACACTCTGCGCCGACACGCTGCTGGACCTGGCACGTGCCTATGCCGCCGAACGCGGCGACGCGGGCGACAGCGAAGTGCTGGCGTGGGCTACGTTGCTGTGCGACGACATCCGCTCTCACGCGCGCGATGTCGATAGCCTGGTTCCCTGGATCCATTTCGCGGACCGCCTCGAAGCCGGGGCGGAATCGGAATCGCCGTGCCCTCATCCTGTGGCGTTCCGGCAACAGATGACCCTGGAGACTCACCTGAGTGACCTCGCCGGCTGCTATGCCCTGGGCTTGGCCTGCCTTGAGGCATCGCCCGACGGACCCTTGGAACCCGGTGATCTGGACGCACTGGCGATGGCGCTGCGGAGCGCCGGAGAACGGGCCGAAGCGCTCACGGACCGCCTGGAGAAGATGGCCGTACAGCTGGACACCTTGTTCCACGAAATGGATTTCCGCTTTCTTTATGAAACCGGACGCCACATGTTCGCACTCGGGTACCGTGTGGCGGAAGGTACCCTCGATCCCAGCTATTACGATCTGCTTGCCTCCGAGGCTCGCCTCTCCAGTTTCGTCGCGATCGCCAAGCGCGATGTGCCGAGCACGCACTGGTTCCACCTCGGCCGCCGGGTGACACGCGCCGCGCATGGTACGGTGCTGCTGTCGTGGTCGGGGTCGATGTTCGAATACCTGATGCCTTCCCTGGTGACCTTTACCCCACGTTACAGCCTGCTCGATCAGACCTGCCGCCTGGTGGTCAAACGACAGATCGAATATGGCAAAGAACGGGGCGTGCCGTGGGGCGTGTCGGAGTCGGCTTTCAACGGCCGCGACCTCTCCTTCATCTATCAATACGCCGCATTTGGCGTACCCGGCCTGGGGATGAAGCGAGGCCTCGGAGAAGAGCTGGTGATTGCTCCCTACGCCACTGCCTTGGCCGCGATGTACCTCCCGCATGCCGCCGTGGAAAACTTCGAGCGTTTGGAAAAGGAGGGCGCATTGGGCCGCTTCGGCTTCTATGAAGCGCTCGATTTCACCCCGATCCGGCTTGCGGAGGGCCAGCGCTTCGCGATGGTGCGTTGCTACATGGCCCACCACCAGGGCATGTCCCTGGTGGCCTTCTCCAATGTGGTGCATGACGGGGCAATGCGCCATCGCTTCCACCGCGCGCCACTGATCCAGGCGGCCGACTTGTTGCTGCAGGAGCGCATCCCGCGGGGCGCGGATACCCGCTGTATGCCGCTTCTCCAGGTGCTTTCCGAAGTCAAGGAATCCGTGCAACCCCCGGTCCGGCGCGTGCCTTCCCCCACGTCTTCGATCCCTTCGGCGCATCTGCTGTCCAACGGCCGTTACGCGGTGATGATAACCGCCTCCGGATCGGGCTACAGCCTATGGCAAAACTTGGCGGTGACGCGCTGGCGCGAAGACGTGACGCGGGATGCCTGGGGCAGTTATATCTATCTGCGCGATGCAGCGAGCGGCCAGGTGTGGTCAGCCGGGTACCAGCCGACGGCGGCAGCTCCCGACCATTATGAGGTGGTCTTTCTCGAAGACCGTGCCCGTATCACCCGCACGGACGGCAGCATGGTCAGTACCCTGGAGATTGTCGTGTCGCCCGAGGACGATGCGGAAATCCGTCGCTTGAGTTTGACCAATAATGGGGCACTCGCTCGGGAAATCGAAATCACCTCCTATGCGGAAGTCGTACTCGCACCCTTTCCTGCGGACATCGCACATCCGGCTTTTTCCAATCTGTTCGTCCACACCGAGTATCTGCCCCAGGCGCATGGGTTGATCGCGCAGCGGCGCCAGCGCGCAGCCGGCGACCCGAAAATCTGGGCAGCCCACCTGCTGGCCGATGGCCGAACCGGTGACGGGCTCCAATACGAAACCGACCGGGCCCGCTTCGTCGGACGTGGACAAACGTTGCGTGAACCGATTGCGGTGATGGACGGGCGTCCCCTGACCAACACCGTTGGCGCCGTCCTCGATCCGATATTCAGTCTGCGCACACGGGTTCGGATTGCCGCAGGTGCAACCGAACACGTGACGTTCACGACCCTGGTCGCCGCGTCACGCCAGGCAGTGGAGGATGCCGCCGACAAATACCACAGCGTGGCTGCGTGGGACCGGGTGTCCGCCCAGGCGTGGACGCACGCTCATGTCCAGCTGCATCATCTGCGAACCAAGCCGGACGAGGCCCAGCTGTTTCAAAACCTGGCTAACCGCCTGCTCTATGCCGATCCCTCGCTGCGGCCGGCCGGCAAGTTGATGCAGATGAATACCTTGGACCGCGCCGGGCTGTGGCGGCACGGTATCTCGGGAGATCGGCCGATCGCGTTGCTGAGCGTCACGCAGCCTGAAGACCGGACCATCGTCGAACAATTGTTGCGTGCCCACGAGTACTGGCGCATGAAAGGACTTGCCGTCGACTTGGTGATCTTGAACGCGAAGGAGTTGTCGTACGTCGAGGATCTGCAGACTCTGTTGGAGGGCATGGTGCGGGAGAACCAGGCGCTTTCGGCCCATCACGAGCATGGGGATCACGGTGCGATTTTTGTCATGCGGAGCGATCAGCTCTCGGCGGAAGAGCGGCTTCTGCTCCAAACGGTTGCACGTGCGGTGCTCGTCAGCAATCGGGGCACGCTGGCAGAGCAACTGTTGAGGCACCCCCGACCGGCGGCCGCTTTCGTCGCTCCAAGAGCCTTGCCCGCTCCCGGAGCCCATTCGCCACGGTTGGCGTTGCCCACGCTCGAATTCTTCAACGGTCTCGGTGGGTTTAGCGACGACGGACGCGAATACGTGATCGTGCTCGACAGCGGCCAGTGGACACCGGCCCCCTGGATCAATGTGATAGCCAATGCTGACTTCGGGTTTATGGTCTCGGAGTTGGGCAGCGGCTGCACCTGGTGTGGCAACAGCCGCGAAAATCAGTTGACACCCTGGTCGAACGATCCGGTCTGTGATCCCCCCGGGGAGGTCTTGTATTTGCGTGACGATGAGACGAACGAGTTGTGGAGTCCGACCGCCTTGCCGATCAGGGTCGATAATGCGAGCTATGTGATCCGCCATGGGCAGGGATACAGCCGTTTCGAGCACGCCTCCCATGGGATTCATAGCGAGCTTCTACAATTCGTCAGCCCGGACGATCCGGTGAAGATCTCGTCTTTAACGGTGAAAAATATGTCCGGGCGAACCCGCCGGCTGACGGTCGCGGCCTACGTGGAATGGGTGCTCGGTGCCTCGCGTACCGTGACAGCGGCTCACATCATCACCGAGCTTGATCCGGAAACGGGCGCCCTGTTCGCTTACAACCCCTGGGACGTGGAATTCGGCCATCGCATCGCGTTCGCCGATCTCGCCGGTCGGCAGACCGGGTGGACCGGGAATCGGGCTGAATTCATCGGCCGTAACGGGAGCCTGGATGCACCGGCGGGCTTGCTGCGTCCCAAGGCGCTGAGAAACCGCGTCGGCGCTGGGCTGGATCCTTGCGCAGCACTGGAGACGGTGATCGAACTCGAGCCCAACGGTCGAGCCGAGATCGTATTCCTGCTGGGACAAGGGGATGACCGTGCCCATGCCGGCGAGTTGGTTCAGCGCTATCGAGCAACCGAGGTCGCCGCGACGTTTAGCCGGGTGACGCAGTCGTGGGAGCAAATGCTCGGCAAGATTCAAGTGAAAACACCGGACCGGGAGCTCGACCTCCTGTTGAACCGCTGGCTGCTGTACCAATCCCTGGGCTGCCGCATGTGGGCTCGGGCCGGGTTCTATCAGGTGGGCGGGGCATTCGGCTTTCGCGATCAACTGCAGGACAGCATGGCGCTAGTGGTTACTCGGCCCGATCTGACCCGCGCCCATCTCCTGCGCGCTGCGGCGCGCCAGTTCGTCGAGGGCGATGTGCAACATTGGTGGCATCCCCCCACCGGCCGCGGCGTACGTACCCATTTTTCCGACGACCGGGTCTGGCTGCCCTACGCCGTGGCCCACTACATCAAAGTGAGTGGCGATGCCGGCGTGCTTGAGGAGGAGCTACCCTTTCTGGAGGGCCCCACGCTGGCGCCGGAGCAGGATGACGCCTATTACGAGCCGACCCCGTCGGCCCAGCAAGCGAGTCTTTTCGAGCACTGCGCACGCGCGCTCGACCTGAGCCTGGAAACGGGCTCGCACGGGCTGCCCCTGATGGGGAGTGGTGACTGGAATGATGGTATGAACCGGGTCGGCCACCAAGGCAAGGGGGAGAGCGTATGGCTGGCCTGGTTCCTGACCGCCACGCTCTCCGAATTCGCAACTGTGGCGGAGGCGCGGGGAGATAACGAGCGCGCCGTGCGCTGGCGTGAACACGCCGGCCAACTCAAGGCCGCTGTGGAAACGGAAGGATGGGACGGGGCATGGTACCGGCGCGCCTATTTCGATGATGGCACACCCTTAGGTTCCGCCGCCAATGCCGAGTGCCGCATCGATTCGATTGCTCAGAGCTGGGGTGTTATTTCCGGTGCCGCGGAAGCCGAACGAGCGCAGCGGGCGATGTTGTCGGTAGGGGAATACCTCATTCGCTACGGCGACGACCTGGTGTTGCTATTCACCCCTCCCTTCGACAAAACCGAGCGAGATCCGGGTTATATCAAGAGTTATCCCCCAGGAGTTCGGGAGAACGGTGGTCAGTATACCCACGCGGCGATTTGGTCCGTCATCGCCTATGCCATGCTCGGTGATGGCGACAAGGCGGCGGAACTGATGCGTATGCTAAATCCAATCAACCGAACGGCCACCCGCACCGGCGTTTACGCCTATAAGGTCGAGCCGTATGTGCTGCCGGCGGATATCTATGCCGAGCCTCCCCACGTGCGGCGTGGCGGATGGACCTGGTACACCGGAGCGGCAGGCTGGTTTTACCGTGCCGGATTGGAGTGGATCTTAGGTCTGCAGGTCCGCGCCAACAGATTGGTGTTTGACCCATGCATTCCCAGAGCCTGGCGCAATTACAGCATCGTTTATCAGCACGGAAATGCCTCTTATGAAGTCACGATTGAAAACCCGAATGGCGTGGCACGTGGTGTTGCCGCGATAGAGCTGGATGGCGTACGCCAGTTAGACGGTAATAGCATTGCATTACAGGATGATAGACAACAGCATCGGGTGCGGGTACTACTGGGTTAATAACTTGTTCGAATGGTCTACTGCTCTGTACGCCGGCTCAGTCTCGAGCATGGCATAAAATGCCGAAGAGGAGGAAGTAAAATAATGTGCGCCAAGGTTTTATACGTCAACCCGATTTTTTATTTTTAGGAGAAGGGCGATGGATTTAATTTCACTTGTTGTAGCTCTTATCGTCGTCGGTGTGCTGCTGTGGCTTGTCAACAGTTACATACCGATGGAAGCACGGATTAAACAGATCCTGAACATCGTCGTAATCATTGCGGTGGTGCTATGGCTGTTGAACGTATTTGGTGTCTTGGGCGCCGTTCCGAGAGAGTTGCTTTCGGTAGTGGTGGCGCTGATTGTCGTCGGCCTTTTACTGTGGCTGGTTAACATCTATATACCGATGGAGGCTCGGATCAAGCAGATCTTGAATATCGTGGTGATCATCGCGGTGGTTCTGTGGCTGCTGAGCGCATTTGGTGTTTTGAGTGGACTCCCGCGGATCCACGTCGGAAGCCCTTAATTTCAGGTCCGGTCGAGGACTTTCCATGATGTGACATTTTCGACAACCCCTTGACCGTGTTAGGCGGTAGTATCGGCTACGGATGGCCTTTTTTTTGGAGAAGCAACAATGCTAGAAACTATAGCGATTATCTTGATTATTGGCTGGGTGCTGGGTTTGGTCTCTTCGTACACACTAGGCGGATTCATTCACATTCTATTGGTTATCGCGATCATCGTGATCGTGCTTCGTGTCATTCAAGGTCGAAGGCCACTGTAGCGCCCCTGGAATGTGGTTTTGCGACGAAGTGCCGTCGGGCCGATCCGGAAACGTCAGGTCACCCGGGAGCTTACATCCAAAATTCGCACAGGCTGCTTACAGTTGTACCAACAATTCTTATTTTAATATTGAAATCAGGAGATGCGGTCATGAGCCTAATCGATGATATTGGCAGTGCCATCGGCAGCGTGGTGGGTGCCATTGGCAATGCACTGACGACTACAGTAAACGCGGTCGCCGATACAATGAAAAGCGCCGTTAATACTGTAACGGATCTATTCCATCGGCTTTTCCGGTGACCCCCGGCACAACGACTCGCGCCTGAATGGATCTATGCGCCAGGGGTGCGTGAACCGGTTCGGCGCGCTTAGGGTTCCGGCCTAGGTCGGTATTTCTGGGCGCGCAGTCCGAGGCCGGGATCCAAGGCCTTCAATCATGGGAGTGAGAAAATGAACGTTATCAAGGTCGTGGCCGCCGTGCTGATCCTAGCTGGCGTCTTTGGGCTGGTATATGGCCGTTTCAGCTATACCCGGGAAACCCAGGAAGCCAAGTTGGGCCCGTTCGAACTGTCGGTTAAAGACACCCAAACGGTCAATGTCCCGGTCTGGGCTGGTGTGGGAGCCATAGTGGCTGGCGGCGTGCTCCTGCTTTTTGCAAGCAGGAAGAGCTAGCGGCTACGTCGATGAGTAGACCAAGGACAATTTCATGAATGCCGCAGAATTCCAGCGCTTGCTCGCGCAGATCGAGCATTTGACGCCACATCAGAGGGGACGATTGGGCGATCGGCTTCGCACCCTGGAACAGCCAACGCCGATTCATGGAGCTATGTCAGGGCGACGGGCGGGAATGAAAAAAGTCGTCAGGAAAGCCGTGTTTCCCGTCGCCGGCCTGGGCACCCGCTTTTTGCCAGCGACCAAGGTCAGTCCCAAGGAAATGCTGCCGGTAGTGGATAAACCGTTGATTCAATATGCCCTCGAAGAAGCCGTGGCGGCGGGTATCGAAGTGATGGTCTTCATCGTCGGACGGAGTAAAGGAGCCATACTGGATCATTTCGATAAGGCTTATGAATTGGAGGCCGAGTTGGCAAATCGCGGCCAGGCGGAAACCCTGACGATCGTTCAGAACATCGTGCCACCTCATGTGACTTGCGTTTACATTCGACAAGCCGAAGCATTGGGCCTGGGTCATGCTGTGGCCTGCGCAAAAGCCGTGATCGGCGACGAGCCTTTCGCCGTGATTCTGGCCGACGACATGATAGACGACGAGCAATCGGGTTGTCTGGCTCAAATGATGAGAGTATTCGAAGATCGGCAGTGTTCCGTGCTTTGCGTTCAAACAGTGCAGCCCTCGGAAACCGGAAATTACGGCATCGTCGCCGTTTCTACCGTCAGCGATCGTCTGAGCAAGGTCGATGCGATTGTTGAGAAACCCAAGCCCGACCAAGCGCCTTCCAATTTGGCGGTAATAGGGCGTTACATCTTGACGCCTGCCATTTTCGATAAACTGAAAGTCGTGCCGCGTGGCGCAGGTGGAGAAATTCAGTTGACCGATGCGATCGCCATGCTACTGGCGGATGAGACGGTGCTCGCGTACGAGTTCGAAGGTCAGCGCTACGACTGCGGCTCGAAGCTTGGCTATCTGGCCGCTACGGTGAAACAAAGCCTGAAGCATGCCGAACTCAAAGAACCGTTCAAGAAGTTCCTTCAAGCGCTCGATCTAGATTAAGCGGCGTCCCCTGACAGTCGGTCGCAGGCACCGGCGACTTTTGGGGCCATTGGTTTTACGCTCTTTCCATCTCGCTACCTAATACCGAAATCAACGAGTCGCTGAGCCCATTGTAAATATTTAAAGAGGTTCACTATGGAGTCCAGTTCGTTTTCGTCGCATCCGAAACCCAGAAATAGCTGGCTTGGTTTCGTAGTCGAGAACAAAGCCGAGCGATTCAATACCCTCAGTGCCTTCTCGGGTGCGATGGCCGCAGTTTTTGGGGTTGTTTGGTTGGTGGCGTTTGCTGTCCGTCAGGGCGATCTCTGGAAGATAGCAAGCTTCAGCATTTATGGGTTTACGCTCATCTCGGTCTACGTTTTTGCAACGCTTTATCACCGCTCAGAGGGCCGCGCCAAGGCCGTCTTTTCAAAACTCGACCACCTGTCCATTTATCTTTTGATTGCCGGCACCTACACACCTTTCACCCTGGTGACTCTCCGCGAAAGCGTAGGTTGGCAAGTATTTGTCGCCATCTGGGGAATGGCGTGCATTGGGATTATTCTTGATTTGACACCGAATAACCGGAATCGAGTGCTTCGCGTAATTATTTGTCTCGCGATGGGCTGGCTGATTATCGTCGCGCTCGACCCCTTGCTGCGAGCCATGCCCATTGAGGGCTTTTATTGCCTTCTCTTGGGTGGTTTGTTCTATACCATTGGCGTGTTGTTTTATGCGCTCGATGAAAAAGTCAGCTATTTTCATGGAATTTGGCATCTTTTCGTAATGGCAGGCAGTTTCAATCATTATGTTGCGGTTCTCTACTATGTGGCGTGACGAATCGCGACCCTTTCATCAGAGTCGGCAGCGACACCGAGGACGAGTGCCAGGCCAGAACCTTGCGTCTAGAGCATGGCTTTCATGGAAAGACAAAAACCCATCTTCTCGGCGCAAACGGGATGAGCTGAAACCCTGACAGTCATTTCAGTTGAATAATCTTGCAATCGGTACGGTGGCGCACAGACATGGGTCACAGCGTCTGTATGCTGTGTTCATGGCCGCTATTTTTTGCGTCCAAGGAGCACTTCCCATGAAACAATTGCACTTAGTGGTTATTTACTCTTGCATATTGTTCAGCCTGCTTTCTGTTGCGGAGCAGTCGCCTCTTGAACCACAAACCCAAGGCGAAGTTACGTTCATCAGCGGTGGGGTGGGGGCCGATGAACGGAGCGCTATGCAAGCCATCCGCGCTGACTACAACCTGAGGCTGCTATTTTCGATGAAACGCACAGGTGAATACGCCAGCGACGTGAAAGTCCATATTACGGATTCTAGGGGAAACACTGTCCTGGAAACGGTGTCTGACGGCCCTGAGCTTTTCGCCAATCTCAAGCCCGGCCGTTACATCGTTACCGCCGATCGGGCCGGGCAGGTCGTCCATAAAGCCGCGACGCTCGAAAACAAGCAGACGGCTTCACTATCGTTCACCTGGCCCTAAGCTATTTATAAGGCCCCTAAATACAGTACGGATATGAGATACTAACCTTCTCGAAAATAGAGTCACATAATGATGTATTGGCATTCAGGCTGCCGGAAGAATGACTTCACCAACTCGGGTAATTTTTGAATGCGGCGTAGTGCAGAGAGGGCCAACCGTTTCATGTCGTCTTTGCTCTGTGCCAAGCGCTTAGACACGCGGCGCCTCACTTGGGCCCAGACTTGTTCATCCGGGTTCAGGTGGGGCGAATACGGCGGCAGGATAAACAGCTTGAGCCGGCCTTGTTGGGCCTCAATAAATTTCTGAATCAGCTTGGCTTTATGAATGGGATGGCCGTCGACGATCACGAACACGGGCTGCTGGGCCCCGATCAACAGGAGCTTGAGAATCTCCCGGAACACCGCGGCGGTTACCGAACCTTCGTGCAGCATGAAACGGAACTCGCCCCGCGGACTCACGGCCGACAACAAGTTCAGCCCGAAACGCCGGCCGGTCGCCTCAACCACGGGCGTCTGGCCTTTAGGCGCCCAGGGGGTGCCGGTGTGATAGTCCGACCGCATCCCCGATTCGTCGGCAAAGTAGATCGTGGCCCCCGTGGCTTGCGCTTCGGCTCGAATGGCCGGGTAGGTGTCGATTCCCCACTGGCGGACCAGAGCGGCATCCTGTGGCCAGGCCTGATACAGCGGTTTCTGCGCCGTAAACCCCAGCAGCTTCATGATTCGGCTTACCGCCGCCAGCGAGAGCTGATTGCCGAACTGGCGCTGGATCAGCTCGGTGATCAGCGACAGCGTCCACAGCCCAAACTCGAATTTGAACTGCAACGGCGTGTGGTCCTTCACCGCCTGCGCCAGCCAGCGCATCTCTTCGGCGCTGACTTTCGGGGGGCGCCCCGGAATCGGTTTTGCCAGCAGGGCCTGCTGACCTCCGTTGGCAAAGTCGGCCAGCCAGCGGAACACGCTGCGGATATTGACCCCGTATGCCGCCGCTACGCTCTGCACCGCTTGGCCTTCACGCACCGCTTTGATGGCCTGCTGGCGGATCACCTGCAGCGCATGGTGATCCAGTGATCGCCCGTCCGAGTTCCGTTTGCATTTCATAATCCCATTATATCAAATATATTACATTACTTTGTTGAAGCTTAGTATGCGATATTTGCAGGCGGCGCATCGTTATCACTCCTGGGCTCGGGATTCCGGTTAGGTTCGATCGACATTCTGGGGCAATATCTTAAACCGCGCCTCATGTGGTGAGGGACAGGGAGCTGGAGCCCTCTCCTTGCACGTAAGTCTTGCGAGGATGGGTGATATAGGATTGCGCGCTTTTTCTAACGCGGGGGGCAGATTCGGTACCGGTCGCAGTGCAATGATGTATACCATTGAGCCTGTCTCCCGATCGTTTCTTCTCGACCAATGAGATATAAAAATGACTACGACATCATGGGGTTAAACGGAAAATACCACCACAGAGGGAATCAAGAAGGCTTACCACCAGGCGATTGACGACATCTTTCTATGGTCCGGCCGGAGTTTTTTTGGACGCGTTTTGGGGTCAATCATTGTGTCTGAGAGAGGAGCGGAAAATGCGTAAGAAATCTGACGTCCTTGGGAGTTGCGGCAGATTCGCTATACTATAGCCTTACGCTAAGCGACTATTTTTCGTACAACGTATTTGAGCCGGGCCCGTCAGGATAGTTGGACTTGGCTCTTTGCCGGACTTAACAGGGGGAGCAATGAACAAATTGAAATACAATGCCTTGGGTGTCTGGGCAAGCGTGGGATTCGCCATGCTTCTTGCATCGGTGCAAACCGGCGCAGCCGTGGCCGCGACGGCGCCCCCCCTGGGCGTGGCGCAAAGTTTCGCAGTCCTCGGCGGCTCGACGGTGACCAACACCGGCCCGACCGCCGTCACCGGCGATCTGGGGGTCAGCCCCGGTTCCGCAATCACCGGCTTTCCGCCGGGGAGCGTGACCGGAACCGTACACGCGGCTGATGCGGTGGCGCTCACGGCACAAAACGACGTTACCACGGCGTACAACACGCTCGCGGGCGAGGGGGTTAATGTCGACTTGACGGGCGTAGATTTGGGAGGGCTCACGCTGACTCCTGGCGTCTATCATTTTGCGACGTCGGCGCAGTTGACTGGGACGCTCACTCTCGACGCGCAGAACGACCCGGACGCGGTATTCGTTTTCCAAATGGGCAGCACGCTCACGACCGCCAGCAACTCCGCGGTTGTTTTGATCAATGGCGCTCAAAATTGCAACGTGTTCTGGCAAGTCGGTAGCTCGGCGACTCTCGGTACCACCACTGCGTTCGCGGGAAACATTCTCTCGCTAGCAAGTATTACACTGACCACTGGCGCAACCCTGTCTGGCAGAGCCTTGGCGCGCAATGGCGCCGTGACGATGGACACCAACACCGTTGCGGTCGCGAACTGCGCCGTCACGCCCCCCATCGCACCCACTCTAAGCAAATCGTTCACTCCGGCCACCATCAACGCTGGCGGCGTTTCGACCCTCACTATTACGCTGAGCAATGCGGACGGCAGTGTTGCCGATCTGACAGCCCCGCTCACCGACACCTTGGCAGGCGGCATGGTTGTCGCAGCGACTCCGAACGCCAGTACCACCTGTCCGGGTAGCGGCGCCGTGGCAGCCACGGCCGGCGGAACCACGGTGACCTTGCCGGCGTCGCGCTCGATTCCGGCTGCCAGTGGTACTACGGCCGGCACCTGTACGGTGACCGTGGATGTGACGGCGCCGCCGGGCGTCCATCTCAATACGCTGCCGGCCAACGCCTTACAGACCAGCAATGGCAACAACGGCGCGGCGGCGACGGCGACGTTGTCCGTCAATGCCGCGGTGACACTCAGCAAGGCTTTTAGCCCCGCTACCATCAATGCGGGAGGCGTCTCGACGCTCACCATCACGCTGGGTAACGCGAACGGGAGTGTCGCCAACCTGACAGCCTCGCTTACCGACACCTTGACCGGCGGCGTAGTCGTAGCTCCTGCCCCGAACGCCAGCACCACCTGTCCGGGCAGCGGCGCCGTGGCAGCCTCGGCCGGCGGAACCACGGTGACCTTGCCGGCGTCGCGCTCGATCCCAGCCAACGGCACCTGCACGGTGACCGTGGATGTCACGGCGCCGGCCGGAGCAAGTTACGTCAACACGCTTGCGATCGGAGCATTGGCGACAGACAACGGCAGTAACACCGTCCCGGCCAATGCGACCTTGGTCGTCAACGCCACCCCGCCTGCGCCCTCGCTCGGCAAAGGTTTCCTACCGGCTTCGATCAGTGCGGGTGGTATCTCGACCCTCACCATCACGTTGATCAACCCCAGTACCAGCATCGCGACCTTAAGTGCTGCGCTTACGGACAATTTACCGAGTGGCGTGGTCGTGGCTCCTACACCGAATGCCAGCACCACCTGCATCGGTGGGACGCTCGTCGGGCCGCCGGTATCGGGCGATACATCGGTAACTTTAGCGGCAGGCGCAAAAATCCCAGCCGCCATTGGCGCCACGGCCGGCACCTGCACGGTGACCGTAGATGTGACGGCGTCGGCTGGAGGGAGTTACGTCAACACGCTTGGGGTCGGAGTATTGGTGACAGACCAAGGCAGCAATGCGGCACTGGTCAGCGCGATCTTGGCCGTGATTAACCCGATTGCGACGCCGCCGACGCTCAGCAAGGGCTTCATCCCGACCATAACCGTGGCAGGGGGGGTATCGACCCTTACGATTACCTTGAGCAACCCAAATAGCGAAGCCACCAACCTGACTGCCCCGCTGACCGACGTCTTGCCGAGTGGCGTCGTTATTGCCCCCACCCCTAATGCCAGCACTACCTGTCCGGGGAGCGGAGCAGTAGAAGCCACCCCCGGCGGTACCACGGTGATCTTGCCGGCAACTCGCTCGATCCCGGGCGGTGCTCCGGGTACTTGTACCGTGACAGTGAACGTGACGGCATCGGTCGGCAGTCACACTAACACACTGCCCGCGAATGCCTTGAAGACCACCAACGGCAACAATGGCACCCCGGCGACTGCGAACCTCCTCGTATTCGCCAAACCCACTCCGGGCCCCAACCCCAACCCCAATCCCACCGGCATTCCTACCCTGTCCGAGTGGGGGCTTTTTCTGCTGACGATCTTGCTGGGCACCGCAGTGTGGTGGCAAAGACGGTCCGGACGGTCCAGATAAGTCGGCGGTGGCTCGAGTGGGGAGTGATCGCATGTTCCGGAGGCAAACGGATGGTTCCGGTTTATCTAATGCAGTATCTGGTGGGTGACTGGGTTGGCCGGGAGCAGGAGGGTGTTCATGTGGCGCTATATCGTTATCTTCCTGCTTTTCTCGGCTGTCTTGTTCGCGAGCGAAACCACTCGGCCTATTCAACACGCGGTTGTTGAGCCCTGGACCTATCTGCTGACTCGTATGAGTGGTTGGCTGATGAGGTTGGGGGATACAAATGTTGCAACCGACGGTCAGCTTATCGTGAATTTAGCGACGGGTTATGGCGTGAC
The DNA here is from genome assembly GCF_026247885.1 of Methylococcus mesophilus. NCBI lineage: Bacteria > Pseudomonadati > Pseudomonadota > Gammaproteobacteria > Methylococcales > Methylococcaceae > Methylococcus > Methylococcus mesophilus. The sequence goes on from NZ_CP110921.1 coordinate 872,145, forward strand.
GATCGAGGCGGGCTGTAACGGTATCGAGGCGTCGATCGTGTTGATTGCAGCGATTCTGGCATTTCCGTCTCGGCCGATCCGTAAGCTTATGGGTATTGGGGTGGGGGTGCTAGCCGTACAGGGACTCAATCTGGTTCGTATTGTTAGTCTTTTTTATCTCGGCGAATGGAATACGACCGCGTTCGAATGGGCGCACCTCTACATCTGGCAAAGCCTAATCATGCTCGATGTTCTAATCATTTTTCTGCTGTGGATGCGCTGGCAGTCACGAATATCTCAAGATTCTGTGATACCGCATGAAACGCCCCCTGCGTAGCTTGATCGTCTGGACGATGCTCTGGCTGCCAATTTGTCTGGCTGCCTGGTATTATTTTGCTGACATTCATACTTATCTGGCGCGCCTTGGCGTGGTTTATTTTTTTCAAGCATCTTTTCCGGATGCGAACGTCATGGTGCAGCAGAGCGGCTACGAGTTATTGTTTCTTGTCAATCACACTATTCCTGCCGACCTTGATGCGCAAAGCAGATTTCTAGGTGTAAAAGTCAAGCTCAATGCAATGGTTTATGGTGCTGGGTGGCCATTGTTTGTGGCGCTGATGTTGGGTACTCGTGATTGGGCTGAAAAAGAGTGGCAAGTCCCCCTGGGGCTGTTGTTATTGCTGTTGTCTGAGATCGCTGGAATTTATTGCTTCGTGAGCTATGAGACCCTGAAGGGGCTGCTGGAGGCGGGTGTTGACACGAACGCTGTGCTAGGCTTTTCTTGGGGCGAACAGGTAGCCATCGCGATCCTGAAATACATTACTCGTATTGTTTTGCCGACATTGCTGCCGATCATGCTCTGGGTCGGTTTCAACCAAACCTTCATCTCCATGCATATCCTGGCAGGAGGAGCTGGAGCGTCCGGAACGACAACGGGGCGCTCGGGCATTCAAATTGCCGATCAGCACCGGGCCGGATAAAGTCGATCTGCCATCGGCTCTGGGTTCGTGCAAGCGGTGGATCAGGCGCAGCGCCGTCTCAATCGAGTCCTGCCGTCCGTCGGAGGCGTCGGTCAGGAATGGGGAGAAGGGGAGCCGTAGTTAGAGTTAGGCAAACAGGCGATAAACGGTGGAAAGTCCTTCCGGCAATCCGAGCTTGAGTCCACTGGTAGCCTTCCAAAGGAAAGGTCACCGATGAAAATCCATCAGCTATCGCCCGACGAGGTGCTCGATAGCCTGAAAAGTGGTCAGGACGGCTTGTCCCAGGCCGAGGCCCTCCGCCGCTTGAGCGAGTATGGCCTGAATCGGATCGATAAGGTGCGGGGCGAGCCCCTTGGGCTGGTCTTCATCAAGGAATTCATTCATTTCTTCGCACTGATTCTATGGCTGGCAGCGGGATTGGCTTTTTTCGCCGAGTCCCGGCAACCTGGCGGCGGCATGGATACGCTGGGTTACGCCATCCTCGGCGTGATCGCCATCAACGGTTTGTTTTCCTTCTGGCAGCAGTTCCGAGCCGAACGCGCCGTTGCCGCCCTGCAAAAACTCTTGCCCCCTTATGTCAAAGCGCTGCGGGACGGAAGGATCGAGCTGATTCTCGCTGCCGATCTGGTACCCGGCGATGTGATCGTGTTGCAGGAGGGGGATAACGTACCGGCAGACTGCCGCTTGCTCGAAGCCTTCTCGTTACGGGTCAACAATGCCACCGTCACTGGCGAGTCGATGCCTAAGGCACGGGATGCGGCGCCGTGCTCTGAAGAAGATCTGCTGCATGGCCGCAATACCCTGTTGGCGGGCACCTCCATCGTGTCCGGCGACGGCAGGGCGGTAGTCTTCGCCACCGGCATGCACACCGAGTTTGGCAAGATTGCCCATCTGACACAAACGGCGCGTGCGGCGACTTCGCCGATGCAACAGGAAATCGTCCGTCTCAGCCGCGTCGTCGCGCTTTTGGCTCTCTCGCTCGGCGTGGTGTTTTTCTTCATTGGCCAGAGCGTGGGCTTGTCGTTCTGGGAGAATTTCATTTTCGCTATCGGCATCATCGTCGCCAACGTGCCGGAGGGTTTGTTGCCCACGGTCACGCTGTCTTTGGCCATGGCGACCCAGCGCATGGCAAAGCGCAATGCACTGATCCGTCACCTGCCGTCGGTCGAGGCCCTGGGATCGGCGACCGTGATCTGCACCGACAAAACCGGCACGCTTACCGAGAACCGCATGGTGGCGAGTACACTTTATCTGAACGGCCAAATATTGACTCCGACAGAGGTCAAACGGCGGCACGAACTGGCGCGAGTTTATCGCCGTTTTTTCGAGGATGCGTTGCTTTGCCACAATCTGAAAGAGACCATCATTGCCGGGAAGCCGCAATTACTGGGCGATCCCATGGAAGTGGCCTTGGTGTGCATGGCGAAGACCTGTTTGGGAGAAAATATTTCCTATCCCAAAATCAACGAGGTGCCTTTCGATACCGACCGTAAGCGCCTTTCCACGCTGCACCAGACGCCCGGCGGGCTGGTGCTTTATTGCAAGGGTGCTCTGGAAATGCTGTTACCTTTGTGTAACCGCTTGCAAACGGGCGATGCAATTACGCCACTGACGCTGGAAGCCCAGCAGAATTTCACGCGGGCCCTGGAAGACATGGCGCGCGACGGCTTGCGCGTGCTGGCGTTCGCCTGGCGGGAGTTGGAAGACGACCATGACGGGGAGCGGTGCGAGCATGACCTGATCCTGTGTGGTCTGGTGGGTCTGGCAGACCCGCCCCGGCCCGAGGTTCGGGACGCCATCGGCAAATGCCGGAAGGCGGGTATCAAGGTCATCATGGTGACCGGCGACCACCCGCACACCGCCCTGGCCATCGGCCGGCAGATCGGCCAGATCCAATCAGAAACACCCGTGATCATCACCGGCGAGCAATTGCGAAAACTGTCAGAAATCCAGCTGCGGCTGGCGCTGGATGCACCCGACATCATTTTTGCTCGGGTGGGTGCGGACCAGAAAATGCGCATCGTGAGTGCTCTGAAAAAGAAGAAACACGTCGTGGCGGTGACCGGAGATGGCGTCAATGACGCGCCGGCGCTGAAAATGGCGGACATCGGCATCGCCATGGGCGTGATCGGCACCGATGTGGCCAAAGAGGCCGCCGACATGATCCTGCTGGACGACAATTTCGCCAGTATTGTCGCCGCCATCGAGGAAGGCCGGGCGGTTTACGACAATATCCGCAAGTTCCTCACCTATATCCTCACCTCCAACATCCCTGAAGTCGTACCCTATCTAGCCTTCGCCCTGCTCAAGATACCGCTGCCTTTAACCATAATTCAGATTCTGGTGGTGGACCTGGGCACGGATATGTTGCCCGCTCTGGGGTTGGGCGCCGATCCCCCAGACCCCGGCATTATGTGCAAGCCACCCCGGGCTCGCCAGGAAAGGTTGCTCAACTGGCCTTTGCTGCTGCGGGCTTATCTATTTCTGGGGTTGCTGGAGGCCGCCGCCGCGATGGCGGCCTATTCTTTTGTCCTGCACGACGGTGGCTGGTCCTGGGGCGAGCGGCTGGAAAGCCACGATCCTCTTTATCTCCAAGCAACCACGGCCTGCCTGAGCGCCATCATCATGATGCAGGTCGTCAACGTATTTCTCTGCAAAATCCCGGGACGCAGCCTGTTCGGCGCGCATGTCTTCGCCAATCGATTGCTCCTTTGGGGCGTCGCCCTGGAAATCGTCGTGATACTGATCGTCGTCTATACCCCCTGGGGCCATTTAGTCTTTGGTACCGCACCTATCGCGCCGGCAGTTTGGTTGTTCATGCTGCCCTGTGCCTTGGGAATGCTGCTGATGGAGGAGGGGCGCAAGTGGGTGGCTGCCCGATGGCGTAAGAAAAGGGGGGGCTGACCACGACCAGATTGCGGGACAATGTTGTTGAATTTAGAAATCCGCCCTTGGAATTGTCCGGCTCCCAAGCTCCGCTTGGAAATACTGACTTCTTGATATCCGCGTATATTTCTCGTCTTGCCGGCCAGATATCCCTTGCCATGGAATGCCTGGAATATTGCTACGAGCGCGGCCAGTGACCGGAACTCACGGCCGGCGAAGCGAAAAATTCGTTGGGCAATCATACGAAAGGACGTCCACATCTTGTCTCGACGCCAAAGTGTTATCACGGGATTCGCCCTGGGCGTATTGCTGCTCGTCGGAGCTTATTCCGTATTACCCCTGCTGGTCGTCGGGTTTCTGGAGTCCCGATTGGCCGACTTCGGTTTTGCCCGCGCCCGCATCATCGGCGCGTACCCGTCATGGGAACGGTTGCGGTTGGATGAGTTGCGGCTGATCCGTCGATACGGAAATGACAAGCTTTCCATCCGGGCGTTCGGCGTCACGGTGAATTACCGGCCCTTGGATCTGTTATCGGGTCGCATCGACGGTGTGCACCTCGCCAAGGTCGAAGTCGAGCGTGTCCCTGCCCCCGGTGACACGACTCCGGCTTCAACCCAGGTTGACACATTCCCTGCCATCGCAGCACCGGGCCAATGGTTGGCGGGACTGCCGGTGGAGGAACTGTCCGTCGATACGCTGGTCGTGAGGTGGCGATATCACGATGCAATCCACGACTTGTCCGCCACCGGCCTCCTAAAGGATGGCCTGGCGTTGGTCAAGGGAAAGATTCACCCCGGGGACGGCCGGGTACTGGAGTTGTCGGCCCGCCTCACCGAAAACGGGGAGATGCATCTGGCTGTCTGGTTTCCGGGAAAACAGGTCTTTCCCGTCTTCCGTCTGGATAACCGCCTAAACCAATACAAGGACGGGGCGATGAAGATCGAAGGTTCGCTTCAGGCCCAGGTGGACACGCTGGCGGCGCTGCTCGGCTCGTGGTTTGGTTGGGAAGACATTCCTGGCAAGCTGGAAGGCACCCTGGATAGTCGCTGGCAAGGCGAGCTAACCACTTCTCCCGGTGTCTCGGGGGGGACACGCATCGACAGCGAGCATCATCTGGAGTTGCAAGCCGCACGGCTGGGCAGCCCGCTGGAGCGGGCGCGGGTTCGCGTGGATGTGACCGGCTTGCTGACCGGAAACCGGCTGGCGTGGCGGATTGGAAACCGGTCAAGCCTGTCGGCGCGGCTGTCCGACCATGGCTCGGGAACACCCCTGGACATCGGTGTTCCGAAGGGAATGGCCGGTCAGGCCGAATTCGGCACCGATGGATTGACCATCAGCTTGCTGCCGGGATTACCTGTTCACTTGTCGTCTCTGCAACGGGACGGATTTTCACTGGCCGAAACAGGGATTGAACTGACCGAGGCCGCGACACTCCGCGTTGAGACTCGGTTTGCCCGGTGGTCCTGGTCGCCCCTGAGTTTGGCGATGCCTGGACTTGCCCTGCACGGGCCCGACGGCGAAGCGCAAGCCGGGAGAGTCCTGCTCAAATTCGATCAACTCGGCGGGGACGTGGACGATTGGGAGGGCAAGGGGCGTGCGCGGATCGAGGGCATCCAGCCTGTTTTTCGCGGCAAGTCTCTCCCCGTCGCTTCAATGGAGATACCCTTCCGTATGGACGGGAAACGTATTGATGCGGAAGCCCGATTGGTGATGGGCAAGGGCAAGCTCGTCCTGAGCGGGCAAGCTCGCCATGAAGTGGCCAGTGGCCATGGGCAGGTTCGATTCGAGCTGATCCCGGTCGTGTTCGGCGAGTCCGGCGACAAGCTGAGCAGTCTGCTCGAGCCTTGGCGTTCCCCTCTCGAATTGCGGGCGGGGCGCATTGCCGCCGATGGCCGTCTCGGCTGGCGGCTGCTGGCCGCCGAAGGCTGGGTGCTTGAGGGAGAAATCAGGCTGCGCGGCGAAGGCCTTGCCGGTCGCTACGAAGCCACCGCCTTCAGGGAACTGAGCGCCGATCTCGCCCTGTTCGAGCGCGATGGCCTGCGGACGAGCGAACCTGCGCGACTTCGGGTCGGCAGTCTCGACATGGGCTTCCCCGTCACCGACTTACGGGTGACGGCAGATATCGCCGTTCCTCCTGGCGAGGCGTACCCGGTGGGCAGCCTGCACGAATTTTCACTGGGCCTCTTGGGCGGCACGGCGCACGCGGAGGCCGTTCAATGGGACTTTGCCGTACCGGATCACCCCATCACGATTAGCCTTCAGGGACTGTCCCTCGGCGAAATCGTCGCGCTGGAAAGGCGAGACGAGTTGCAGGCCGAAGGGACTCTGGACGGCCGCCTACCCTTGAAAATCAGCAAAGCGGGAATCGCGATGCATGGGGGTGAACTGCACGCCCGTCCGCCCGGCGGGGTCATTCGCTATCGGCCCACCGCGGGAGGCCCGTTGATGGAGAGCAAGCATCCAAGCACGAACGTCCTGTTGCAAGCCTTGGCTAACCTGAATTACGAGGTATTGAAGGTGAATGCCGATAGCACGCTGGACGGCGATCTGGCCCTGAAGGTGGCATTGCAGGGACGGAATCCGGATTGGCAATCCGGGCGTCCCATTCACCTCAATCTCAGGCTGGAGGAAAATATCCCGAAGCTTTTGCGGAGCCTGCGTCTCGCCGACGACATTAGTAAGCGGGTTCAGGATCATTTCCGCAACAAACCCTAGGCTCACGTTGCCTGTCGATCGGCGCGGCTGCGATGCTATGCTTCAACCCATTGTCCACGATTTCGCAAGGGGAAAATGATCATGCGAGGCTTCTTAGTCTGCTCCGTCCCACTCGGTTCGATGCTTCTGCTTGTGGCTTGCACGCCTCGCGTCGAGCTGGCAGCGTCCAAGGAACCTATTACGATCAATCTGAACGTCAAGATCGATCATGAGATCCGCATCAAGGTGGAAAAGGATTTGGAAGGCGTGTTGTCGAAAGAAAGCGGGCTGTTTTAATCCGAAGGAGGATGGGTCATGGCTAAATTTTTCACCTTGCGTTACTTGGTAGCGTCTCTGTTCGGGTTAACCCTGGGGCTTGCCGGTTTGACGCAGGCAGTCTGGGCGATAGGTCTCGATGCAGCAAAGGGGCAAGGACTGGTGGGCGAGCAACCCAACGGCTATCTCGAGGCGGTCAAAGCCGACGCAGCAGGGGAAGTACGGGCGCTGGTCGCCGACATTAACGCGAAACGCAGACAAAAATATGAGGAAATCGCCGAAAAAAATCAGACCAGCTTGCAGGTCGTCGAGGCGCTGGCCGGCAAAACCGCCATCGAGAAAACCCCTCCTGGCCAGTATATAAAATCCCCTTCTGGCACGTGGATGATCAAATAGGTTAGTATTAAAAATATCTAACATTTCTATTAATAAATACCTGCCATCTGGATATCTTTCATCCAAGGCGCCAAGATCAGAAATCGTGGTATTTCCTCGGCTGCGCCCCAATGCTGAAAGTTTGCGATGATCAGGAATTAAGCGCTCCATCGCCAATCACTGGAAGGCTCATTGGGAAAATGCTTTCCGGCTCATAATCTATCTGCGCACGCCTTGGAAAATACCTGTGATATGGATGTCGAACATCCATTTTTGGTGGGTCTACGACCGTGAGCATTCATCCCATCCTCCTTTGGGAGAGGCGACTTTCTGATAAGGGGAGTAATCGCCTATCCGACTTTCAGCCGGGGCAGATATCATTGCCGTTTCGCCTCGACGCAGCCGATGAAACAGCCGCTCGTGGAAGGGACCGATGCCTCGCGCGATTGCTGGCGCCGCCTGGGCGCTTCTGCCATTCGCAAACCTTCCGGCAGGTCCTGCCAGGCTACCTGCTCTAGTGCACAGAGGCCAATCTGTCTGTATGTGCGGTACCGTACCGACTGTAGGCGACTTTGCGGTTTAGAGTACCGTCAAACATTACAGGGGGCCCAGGTTTCTCCAGAGCCATTAAACTATTGTTTCGATTTGTCTCAGTAGGCTGTGAGCCCTGAGGTGTGCAGAGGGCTATTCAGTCTGCTGGCGAGAGTGGCTATTTGACAGGAGATTTATCCATGAAACACCTCATTAGGTTTTTTTCAGCATTTTTTTTGACCCTGGTGTTAGTTGCAGCTGTGGGTTGCGCTTCAACGCAAACGCAAGAGGGAACGGGAGAATATGTCGACGACAGCGTCATAACCTCAAAGGTTAAAACAGCTATATTCAGCGAACCTTCCTTGAGCTCTGCGGAGATCAACGTTGAAACATTCAAGGGCGTGGTTCAATTAAGCGGCTTCGTGAACTCCCGCGCCGATATTAACAAAGCGGTTGCGGTGGCGCGTGGCGTCGGCGGCGTGAAATCGGTAAAAAACGATATGCGGCTTAAATAGGAAAGAACACCACTGGTTTTCAGTCAGCGGATTTTGTTCGCCGATCTTCAACCCATCCGCTGGGAGTTGGTGGCTATTGAGTTGGCTCGCGGAATATCTATGAATCCCAGGCCAGTAGCACCCGCGGCAATTACCCGGCGAGCCCCGGCTGAGTTCGAGTTATCGGGATGCTGGACAGCGCGCGGCATCAGCGCCATAGAATCCCAGCTTGAATCGCTGACCCTTCCCTCCGTGACGGAGGCAAGAGTCGACGGCGCGCGTATCGATGCGCTGGATACAGCGGGGGCGTGGGTTCTGCAAAAGCTGCTGCTGCGGTTGCGCGAGCAAGACAGGGTCGCGACTCTGCGCGGCTTGCGTCCGGAATTCGCCAAGCTGCTGGAAGTCGTGGCGCACTATCTTGCCGACCCGGTCGACCAGCCCGCCGCTGTCCCGTCCCCGACGACGCTGGAGCGCGTCGGTCGAAGCGCCGGAGCCGTCTTTGAACAGGCCGTCGCGCTGCTCGCATTCGTGGGCGAAAGCGCGGCCGCGTTCGCCGGATGCGTAGCGCACCCGGCACGATTCAGATGGCGTCCCACCCTTTACAACTTGCGTAGCGCCGGATTCGACGCGCTGCCTATCGTCGGGCTGCTGTCGTTCCTGCTCGGGATCGTGGTCGCTTACCAAGGTGCCGACCAGCTCAGGCAGTATGGCGCCAACATTTTCGTGGCCGATCTGGTCGGCCTGTCGATGCTGCGCGAGTTCGCGCCCTTGATCACCGCCATCATCGTCGCCGGACGCTCGGGCTCTGCGTATGCCGCGCAGATAGGCACCATGGCCGTGACGGAGGAGATCGACGCCATGCGCACCCTCGGCATCGCGCCCCTGGAACTCCTGGTCCTGCCCAAGATCGTCGCGCTGATGATCGCCCTGCCGCTCTTAACCGTGTTCGCCGACACGCTCGGCGTGTTCGGTGGCATGCTCATGGCACGCGAGCAACTCGGCGTGGGTTATGGCGAATTCCTCGACCGTTTCGTCAAGACCGTCGGCGTCGCGGCCTATGGCGTCGGCATCGGCAAGGCGCCGGTGTTCGCCGCCATCATCGCCGTGGTCGGCTGCTTCCAGGGCTTCCAAACCAAGGGCGGGGCCGACAGCGTCGGCCGCCAGACCACGCGCAGCGTCGTGCAATCGATCTTCCTGGTGATCGTCGCCGACGCGCTGTTCTCCATCGCCTTCAGCGCCCTGGACCTCTGAAATGCCCAGCAATACGCCCACGGACGCAACGGTCATCGAGATGGACAAGGTATCGACGCACTTCGGCGACCATGTGGTGCATTCCGACATCGACCTGGAAGTGCGCCGCGCCGAAATCTTCGCGGTGATCGGTGGCAGTGGTTCCGGCAAATCGACGCTGCTGCGGGAAATGATCCTGCTACAACGTCCGGACTCCGGCTCCATCCGGGTGCTCGGCGTTGATCTTGGAAAAGTCGGCGACGACGACGTCCGAGCGCTGCGCCGGCGGTGGGGCGTGATGTTCCAGCATGGCGGCTTGTTCGGCTCGCTGACGGTCAAGGAAAACGTCGGCCTGCCCCTCCGCGAACACACAGGGCTGGCCGACGGGCTGATCGATGAGATCGCGGCCTGGAAGCTCGCCATGGTCGGCCTTGCGCCAGCGGTCGGCGCGCAGTATCCGTCCGAACTCAGCGGCGGCATGATGAAGCGCGCCTCCCTCGCCCGCGCACTGGCGCTCGATCCGGAACTGCTGTTTCTCGACGAACCCACCGCCGGGCTCGATCCGGAAGGCGCTAGCGGCGTCGATGAGCTGGTGCTCAAGCTGCGCGACCTGTTCGGCTTGACCCTCGTCATCATTACCCACGACCTTGACCTGTTGTGGCAGGTCGCCGACCGCGTCGCCGTCCTCGCCGAGGGCAAGGTGCAAAGCGTCGGTTCGATGTCCGAACTCTCGGCGATGGACCATCCCGCCATCCGACCATTCTTCGACGGTCCGCGCGGAAGGGCAGCATTGGAACAGAAAAATCAGCCGGCCAAGGCAAGCACAAGGCCACGGGGGCCATCATCGAAACCAAAGTGAACTATGCCCTCGTCGGCGCGTTTATCCTCATTCTGGGCGCCGGGATGATCGCCGGAGCGCTGTGGCTCGCCTCGGGCGGCGCCTTCCAAAAGCGCTACGACCCGTATCTGGCGGTCTCGGACGAATCGGTGGCCGGCCTCAACCTGAACGCGCCGGTCAAATACAACGGTGTCGACGTGGGCAAAGTGCGGGAAATCCGCCTTGACCCGGGCAACCCGGAACGGGTGAACCTGGTGTTCGCCATCGAGCGCGGCACACCCATCAAGGAGGACACCTTGGCGGTTCTGAAAACCCAGGGTCTGACCGGCATCGCCTATGTCGAACTTAGCGGCGGCACCCCGGGTTCGCCGCCACTGCGCGCGGCTGCGGGAAGCGGATACCCGGTGATCCGCACCAAACCCTCGCTCAGCGCGCGGCTGGAGAATGTGCTCACCACCGCGCTTGCCAAGTTGGACAGCACCTCGAACAACCTCAACGCCTTGCTCAGCGGCGAGAACCGGGCAGCGTTCACCAGCGCGCTCGCCGATATCGCCACCGTGGCGCGCACTCTCGCGGCGCGCAAGGACACCCTGGACGCGGGCCTAGCCGATGCCGCCCGCACTTTCGGCAACACGGCGCGGATAACCGCGCAGGCCGGGCCCGTGATCGATCGCATCGGACGCGGCGCCGACGCGGTGGAGAACATGGGGAATACCGTCGCCCGCACAACCGCCGGTGCCGGCACGGTAGTCGCCTCGTTCGGCGCCGACCTAACGCGATTCACCGGGGAAACGCTGCCCGAACTGGAACGCTTGTTCGGCGAACTCAACATCCTGTCGAGCTCCTTGCGACGCCTGAGCGAGCAAACCGAACGCAATCCGGCCGGACTGTTGTTCGGCCATGCACCGGTCCCAGAAGGGCCGGGAGAACGGGAGACGGAACCATCAAAGCCTTGACCAAAATAGCGATCGCTCGCTGGTGTCGGCGCTTTGCCGCCGGCTCAGCCCTGGTGGTGTCCTGCGCCTGCAGCCTCCTGTTTCCGGCGGCGACGCCGCACCCGGCCTTCTATTCGCTCGACAGCGCGCGGGGCATCGAGCCGGCGGAATCCCAGGCCGCCGCGGCACCGACCTTGAGCGTCAGTCCTCCGGTCGCGGCTGCCGGTTTTGACAGCACGCGCATCATCTATGTGCGGGAGGCCCATAAACTTGAATATTTCGCTCACAGCGAATGGGTGGACCCGCCGGCGCGCATGCTCGCGCCGCTGCTGGTCGCGACCCTCGAGCGCACCGGGGCATTCCGCGCCGCGAAACTGACACCCAGTGCCGCGGGTAGCGACCTGCGGCTAGATACCGAGATCATTCGGCTGCAACACGAGTTCGGAACCCAGCCCAGCCGCGTGCGTTTCACGCTCCGCGCTTATCTCGTCGACGACAAAACGCGCCGCGTGCTGGCTCGGCGCGAGTTCGAAGCCGTCGTTCCCGCTTCCAGCGAGGATCCCTACGGAGGAGTGGTGGCGGCCAATCAGGCGGTACAAACCGTGCTCCAAAACCTGTCCGCGTTCTGCGCCGAGGCGGCGCTCCGAGCTGGGATGAAAAGGTGAATCACAGTTGCATTAGTTCGAATCACTCTGCTTTGACCTCCTTTCCCTCCATCAACCCGGTTTTAAACGACGGATGGCATGCACTTTTTTAGGCTTAGCTGACACTGCCGACAGATACGGGTGGCAACTTGCGGAGCATCCTCAATATTATGGTTGACCGCGCATTCCGCAATGCATAAAGGTGACTTGGTATTCCCGCCGGCACAGCCGTAGCGCTCACGTTCCAAGATCAGATGTAGATTCTACCTTCGGACGCGCGATCACATGGAGTCTATATGGTTCTGCTTGGCAGTCGAATGTCGATAGGATGGCTAAATTCAGCTCGTGAGAGCCCTTTGCATCTGAGAAGATCGGCTCATTGCCTTTCACTCGTCATCGCTGTAGCCCTATTAAACACTAGCTGCGAGCTCATTCCGATCCGGCTGGTTCCGGACCCAATGCCATGCGACCGAAGCCTGCCCCCTACTGCCATTCTCACGTATTTGAACCAACTGGTTCATCCGCTAATTGACAAGGGCGAAGTCTATGGAATGGCGGTAGGTATGTTGACGCCGGACGGTAAAACACAGGTTTTTGGCTTTGGCCGAACCGGAACAGGAAATGGTAGGCAGGTCTTAAATGGCAATACGATATTTCAAATCGGCTCCCTGTCAAAGCTTTTCATCTCCTCCCTGTTGGTTATGCTCGTGGCAGACGGAACGCTACATTATGAAGATACCCTTCGCAGTATTTTACCCTCCGAAGTCGAACTTAGCCCGGAAGCCGGCCGGATCACTCTGCTCGAGTTGGCGACTCACACTTCAGGACTCCCGCGTGAACCCCATTCACTCACTCAGCTGGGCTACCTGATTAGATATGGTTTTACCGGTGAAAATCTTTATGAATATCTCGATCGCAATACCGCTTACGAATACCTGCGCACATGGCGGCCCAGCGCCGGGACGGAGCGCCGCTATCGATACTCGAATTTAGGCGCCGGGTTGTTGGGACATTTGATTGAGGTCAAGACGGGCAAAGCATTGCCCGAACTGATGGCGACCCGGATCAGCCGTCCGCTCGGTTTACGCGATACCGTTTTTGAACTCAATCCCGAACAGCGCACTCGCTTGGCGACTGGTCATGCAGGTGAAGAGCCATTTTTCATGCTCCGCAATTCGGATGTCCCGGCCTGGGATCTGGGCGAGTTTATGCGCGCCGCGGGTGGAATATACTCAACCGCCAATGACATGCTTATTTTCACTAAGGCTAGCCTGAAGCTCTTGGGAAGCTCACTGGATGAGGTGCTGGCATCAGCTCACCGCATTGGGTTCGACGGAGATGACGGATATTTGGCGGAGGGTTGGCTGATCGATTATCGTAAAAGCTACATTGGTACTGTCGTTTACAAGCATGGCTTAATTGCAGGCTATACCTCATACGTTGGAATGCAGCCCGTACACAAAGTAGCTGTTGTCGCGCTGCAGAATAGCTTCAACTGGAAGGATAGGGTTGGACACAACCTATTACTGTGCCTCGCCAGCAGATATGCTGCGGCTGGTAGTGAATGATATTTCCATATTTTGGCGAGCCACCAAATTCGATTAAAGTAGCGTTGTGGTGACACAAATTCCACGCCAACAATCATCTGGTGACGTTAGCCGGTGATTTTTGAAAGGTCTACGGATGAAACCGATTTGAGTCAACGGAAGCAAATCTAGTGATAGCTATTTCGGCCTTGCTGCCGGCCTTTGTAATCTAAAAACATCTTTGTGATCAGTTGGTTGTAAGGGGGCGCGGCTCTAATGCCTTGAATTCGGGGTACATCACGGGGAGATCTTATGTGCGATACCGTACGGACATAATCGTAAGCTTCAGTTAGATTTCTTGCAGACTTGAATATTAACGAACTCAAATAGTCGGCTTAAGATCAGCGGATTGGCGCTGGCACGAGGACGGGCGAGTGAGTTCTAACTGCTTCACCAGGAGGCGAAATCGATGAGCCAATCTACGGCAGATTTCGGGGCATGGGCCCAAGACGGACTCTATCGGTTGATTCAGAAGCAGGTATCGGGCGGTAAGGTCAAGATTCCTTTAGAAGTACGGTTAAGGGGAGGCCCGACTTATCGCTTTGGTGGAGACGAGCCAGCGGTGAAGGTTTTAGTGAAGGATCGCCAAGGTCTGGAAGCTTTGCGTCGGCTGGATGAACTGAGAATCTGTGAAGCGTATATGAACGGCAGCCTGGACGTCGTGGGGGATATGCTGGGGTTTGTCAGTCTCCGGCAAGCGTTGAGCGACATTCATCCACTACACTATCTGTGGCGACGGATTGCGCCGTGGTTCGTCGGCCGGATATCAACGGACAGGCAGGCCATCGCCGCCCACTACGACTTTCCCAGCGAATTTTATCTCAAGTTCCTGGATCCGACCCGCTGTTATTCCCAGGCGGTGTTCGAGCGCGATGATGAAGCGCTGGAAACGGCGCAGCGCCGCAAGCTGGATTTTGCGATCGATGCCTGCCGCCTAAAGCGGGGAGATCGCGTGCTGGATGTCGGTGGCGGCTGGGGCAGTTTCACGGAACATGCGGGACGGCGCGGTATTCAGGTCACCTCACTGACGATTTCCGACCAATCGGAGAAATTTTTGGCGGACTTGATTTACCGGCGCCAACTCCCCTGCCGGGTACTGAACCAGGACTTTTGGGAGCATGCTCCTCCCGAACCCTACGACGCTATGGTTATTCTCGGGGTGATGGAACATCTCCCCGATTATCCGGCTGTGCTGCGACAATTCCAACATTTGCTGAAGCCAGGTGGACGCGTCTATCTCGACGCCAGCGCTTTCCGGAAAAAATACGCCAAGCCCGCCTTTATCGCGCGTTATGTGTTTCCTGCTGACCATGCCTACTTCTGCCTTCATGATTTCCTGACTGAAGCGGCAAAAACACCGATGGAGGTGTTGGCAGTACACAACGATCGCCACAGTTACTTCCTCACATGCAAGGCCTGGGCCGAGAATCTTGAAGCGGCCAGGGAGGAAATCATCCGCCGCTGGGGTGCACCCCTCTATCGTCGCTTCCGACTCTATCTATGGGGTTCGGCCTATGCCTTCCTTAGCCATAATATGGAAGCGTTCCGAGTGGTCCTGGAACGGCCCCAGGAGACACTTGAGCCATCGGGTGGAACTCGGCAATGCTGCCCGGTTACTTGATTGGAGCCTGCAAAAATCTGGGAGTCGCCGGCAGTCAATTATGGCGAGAGCTGACATCGATCCGCCGCTGGGCCCGAGCAACAGATCGCGAGGTCACAACGCATCTCGTTAACCTCGAAACTTCCTGAGATATCAATCATTTTACGGAGTAGGAGGATGGTATGAAAATGCTGAATTCCATTGTGGCCATGTCTTTTTTTTGTGCGGCATTCGCCGATAACTCTTTTGCGACTGATATCCAGGAAAAACAACAGGAACTTCAGAAGCAACAGCAGGCAGTCAAGGAGACGCAGAAGGAACTCAAGCAAGAGCGCCAAAAAGAATTGGTTGATCGTGCCCAGGAGTCCAACGAGTCGATGCAACAGGTGAGCCGGGCCAGCAAGATCATCGGTACCCAAGTGAAAAATCCCAACGGAGAAAACCTCGGCGACATCAAGGAACTGGTGCTCGATCCGGAGAGTGGACAAGTGGTCTATGCCGTCGTTTCCTTCGGTGGTGTATTCGGTATGGGGAACAAGCTCTTTGCCATTCCGTGGAATGCTCTAAATTGGACGCGTGATAAAAAGTATTACGTCCTCGATCTGGATAAGGAGACCTTAAAGAAAGCCCCTGGATTTGACAAAAAACACTGGCCAGACAGTTCAAACAAATGGCAGAGACTGCGTGAAGAGCTTGAGCAATTTCCTTTCTACCGCCCTAAACCTTAACAGGGGGATCATCCGCAAATAGCTGTATTTGAAGTAACATCGAAATAACGTGGCTATAATCCTAAAACGATAGGAGAAGCGAGATGAGCTGGAATCGAATAGAAGGTAATTGGAAGCAATTCAAGGGCAAAGTTAAAGAAACTTGGGGTGAATTGACCGACGATGAGCTCGAGCAGATCGCTGGAAAGCGCGATATCCTACTCGGCAAGATCCAAGAGAAATACGGGCTTGCGCAAGATGAAGCCGACAAGCGGATCAAGGACTTCGAAAAGGCTATCGATTGATCGCTTATTTCTTAGCTAGAAACTGAGTGGGGCTGTGCCGTTCGCAAACGGGCGGCACCTTCGCTTCAACCCCACAATAACTCATACGCACGAGCTTGGCCAAAAAGGCGTTTCCCCTGAATATGACGAATGTGGCTGTCGCACTAGGCTTGCACTGCCGTATGTTTGATTGCTCGGGATATCGTCGGCCTAGTGCGTCATGGTCTCATGTGAAAGGGTTGGGAATAAGCTACAACGCCGCATTGCTTTTAAGTTGTTTTGGGTTCGACTTTTTTCTTTTATGGGCGCGCCCAAATTTCAATTGGCGCAATCTTGCTCGTAATTTTGATTCTGATGCTTTGGGAGTAGTCCCCGCCTGGCCACATAGCCGGGGGTGTGGTTATACGCCCAGAGGAGTAATCGGGCTGTTGCTGGTTATCGTACTGATCCTGTTTTAGATGGGCAGAATATAGTCGTGACGGCGGTATTGGAGATTTGGCGTAGGGTCCGCTCATTACGCCCGGACCGGAAAACAGCAACGACATTAATGGCGGCAGAAGAGCCATATCGCAGTTATTTTCGGCTTTGTGTGTAAGCGTGTGTCCTGATCCCTCATAAGGCGATTGCCAATTAAGGAGCTTCTGAACAAACCCTGCTGGTAAGCTAATCCCTGCCCAGAACCCCTGAACGCGGAGCCCCCATGAAACAGACCACCTTCGCCTCCTTAGCCTTTGACCGGAAGAAGAAGCAGACCCGGCGCGAGAAGTTCCTGGCCGAGATGGAGCAGGCGGTGCCGTGGCCGGAACTGCTGGCGGTGATCGAGCCGCATTACCCGAAAGCGGGTCGGCGCGGTCGTCAACCGTACCCGTTGGCGACGATGCTCAGGCTTTACTTCCTCCAGCAATGGTATGCCTTGTCCGACCCGGGCCTGGAAGATGCCCTGTACGAGATCGAATCGATGCGGCGTTTTGCGGGTCTGGAGTTGGCCGATGACGCGCTGCCGGATGAAACCACGATCCTCAACTTCCGGCGCCTGCTGGAACGGCACGAGCTGACGGCGAAGCTGATGAACACGATCGCTGACGTGCTGGAAGCGCGAGGGCTGCTGCTCAAGGGGAGCACGATGGTGGATGCGACGATCATCCACGCCGCGCCATCGACGAAGAACAAGGCCAAAGCGCGCGACCCGGAGATGCATCAGACCAAGAAGGGCAATCAGTGGTTCTTCGGCATGAAGGTGCATGTGGGAGCGGATGTTCACACCGGTGTCGCCCACACGGTGTCGGTGACACCGGCCCACGCCTCGGACATCAGCCAGTTGCCGAACCTGCTGCGCGAGGACGACCGGCTGATCCTCGGCGATGCCGGCTACGTCAACGACACCTATAAGCGCGCGGCGCGGCAGGCCGGGGTCGTGTGGGGCGTGGCCCTGAAGGCCCGTCCGAAACGGCGGCTGGGGTCGGCGCAGAAACGCCGCAATCGAAAGACGTCCTCGCTGCGCAGCCGCGTCGAGCACCTCTTTCGGGTGATGAAGCGGCAGTTCGGCTACACCAAGACGCGCTACCGGGGCCTGGCCAAGAACGCCGCCCAGGTGTTTACCCTGATAGGGTTGACCAATCTCTACCTGAAGCGGTACGCATTGATGACCTGACGGGCGAGGTACGCCCGGAATCCGCCCCGACGGGCGCATCCGGGCGGGAATCGCCAGGATAAGCAAGGGTTATCGGTACCCTTCACCCATTTTCAAAGCCTGATTATCAGCGGGATATGCTTTTGTCGGCCAAATCGGGTTTGTTCAGAGGTTCCTTAGGCAATCTTAACAGCCGGAATGGAACGGCGCCGCACCGACGAAGGAAAATTGGATTAAATCTTGTGTGATTATGTCCGAACCCAAATCGGATATCCGGGGTATTGAGCTACGCCTGCACCGCCCAATCGACAGAGTGCGCATGGCGATTCAAATCTTCCAGCATCAGCTCAGGATCATTCTCGGCCAAACAAGTCTCCGCGATTCCCGGTGCCAAGTGTACCAGGCGGGCGATTCGGCTGACTTGACTCAGATTCATGCCCTCCGCCGCCGCGATGTCGGACAGCGATTCGAACTTCCCCTCGTCCAACAGCCGTTGCCAGTAATGCGCGAGGCCGAGTGCTCGGATGAGCGGCGTGTCCTGCTCGGCTCTGCGATTTTCCCCTTCCCGCTTGGCTTCTTTCCGGAATGCGGCCGGCGCACCCAGCGGCGTGAGGACCTCGCGCTTTACACCACGCTTGACCGCTTACCACCTCGCGCAGCGGCTGCCCAGCGGAGGTCGCACAGGCGTCCAGTATCGAAGCCGCTGCGGCGGGTCTGCGCTTCATACCGGACGGGAAGCTTGAACGCGGTCACGGTGACCGCGAGTCCGGCAGCGTGACGCACCCGCCATAGTCGATCGACTTGAACCACTGGCACTTCGCCAGCGCACCGCAGTGGGTTAGCCTGGAAGCCGGCCCGAACGCATCAAGCAGGTTGCCGATGGTTCCCTCAAGCGGCCCAGGGTCGAAGCCATAGATCTATTCTACCAACACCGTGTCGCCCCGGACGTTCCCATCGAGGAAGTGGCCGGCGCGGTGAAGGAGAAAATTCAGGTTGGCAAGGTAAAACACTTTGGTCTGTCGGAGCCATCCATACCGACCATCCGCCGCGCCCCTGCCGTACAGCCGGTCACGGCGGTGCGGAGCGACTACTTTCTTGGAGGCGACGTCCGGAAGCCGAAGCTCTGCCGACCCTCGAAGAGTTGGGTATCGGTTTCGATCCACAAAGTCCTTGCGGGAAGGGCTTCCTGACAGGAAAGATTAACGAAGCCAGCACCTTTGAGAGTACCGATTTTCGCAATGCACTCCCCCGCTTTACGGCTGAAGCTGGAAAGCCAACCCGATCTACTCGGCTCAATTGCAACCCGGAAGAAAGCGACACCGGCTCAGATCGCGTTAGCTTGGCCGCTGGCTCAGAAGCCCTCGATCGTTCACATCCCGGGAACCCGCAAATTGAATCGTTTGCAAGGGAACCTTGCAGCAGCGACGATTGACCTGACTACGGATGACCTTCGGGAACTCGACGATGTTGCTTCGAAAATCACAGTGCGGGGGATCGGTCCCCTGAACACCTGGAGCAGTTAACCTGTCGGTGAGCCGCGCACATTCAGCGCTGCTTACCTATTTGGTCGAGTTCATCTTGCCACTCCGGCGGATCCAGAAGCGATTGGCTGGCTCACTGTCGCACTCCTGGCAAAAAGCATGAGCTCGAAGAGATGGATTGCGAGCCAGCGGCGCCGATTGCAAGTTCAGTTGCAAATAGTGTGAGCCTGCGGTCTCGACCGCATCAACAGCCCGATTCTACGCGAGAGCCTTGGGCGGGCCATCTCGAATTTTTCGGAAATCCAAGCACCTTGCTGACGTGCGATTCCGGAACACTTGGCGGACATCTTGCGGACATGACCCGTGTCCTGCGCCAAAATTCTCTTGTAAGCGCCTGATATAACTGGCGTCCCCAGGGGGATTCGAACCCCCGTCGCCGCCGTGAAAGGGCGGTGTCCTGGGCCTCTAGACGATGGGGACAGGACTGGCTTCTAACTTTGAGTTGGTGGAGCCAGGGAGGATCGAACTCCCGACCTCAACAATGCCATTGTTGCGCTCTCCCAGCTGAGCTATGGCCCCAACCGAAGTTGAGCAATCATTATAGAGACGGATCGCCCAACTGTCTAGTCCTTTTTAGCTTGGATGTGCTGCAAAGCCCGGTCGATACGGCTGAGGGTGCGCAATTGACCGAGCAAGTACAGGGTCACGTCCATTGGCGGCGATACGGCGGTGCCGGCCACGGCGACCCGCAACGGCTGGGCGACCTGGCCCAGCTTCAGGCCCAAATCTTCGGCCGTAAACACGAGCACGGCATGCAGCGGCTCTTTTTCCCAAGTCTCGACGCCAGCGAGCCGGCGCCGCAGTTCTTCCAGCACCGGCACGCTGGACGCGGTGAGATTTTTCTGGGCGGATTTCGGATCGTAGTCGTCGAAATCCATATAGAAGAACCGGCTGGACTGCGCCATCTCGACCAAGGTCTTGCTGCGCTCGCGCTGAGCCAGCACAACCTCGACCGGGTCGGGGCCGTCGGTCGGATCGATATCCAGCCGCCCCAGATGCCACCGCAGATGGTGGGCGACATGGGCGGGATCGGAATGCATCAGGTAATGATGGTTCAGCCAGAGCAGCTTGTCCGGGTTGAAGGTCGAAGCCGAGTGGTTGATATCGGTCGCTTCGAAATATTCGATCATCTCGTCGATCGAGAAAATTTCCTGGTCGCCGTAGGACCAGCCCAGACGGACCAGATAGTTGAGCAAGGCTTCCGGCAGATAACCTTCATCGCGGTACTGCATCACGCTCACCGCGCCATGGCGCTTCGACAGGCGCGCGCCATCGGCGCCGAGGATCATCGGCACATGGCCGTAGTGCGGAAGTTCGGCACCCAAGGCTTTGAGGATGTTGATCTGGCGCGGGGTGTTGTTGACATGATCGTCGCCCCGAATGACATGGGACACTTTCATGTCCAGGTCGTCCACCACCACGGTGAAGTTGTAGGTCGGGGTGCCGTCCGAGCGTGCGATGATCAGATCGTCGAGTTCGCTGTTCCGGAACGCAATGCGCCCGCGCACCAGGTCGTCCCAGGCCACCTCCCCTTCGGCCGCATTGCGGAAGCGGATCACCGGGGACACGCCCGGCCTGGGCTCGGTGCGATGGCGGCAGCGGCCGTCGTAACGCGGCTTTTCCTTGCGCTCCATCTGCCCGGCCCTCAGTTCATCCAGCTCCTCCTTGGTGCAGTAGCAGCGGTAGGCATGGCCCTGCTCCAGCAGTTGTTCCATCACCTCGCCGTAGCGGTCGAAGCGGTGGGTCTGGTAGAACGGTCCCTCGTCGTATTCCAGCCCCAGCCAAGTCATGCCTTCGAGGATGGCGTTCACCGATTCGACCGTGGAACGCTCCAGGTCGGTGTCCTCGATGCGCAGGATGAAGGTGCCGCCGTGCTTGCGGGCGTACAGCCAGGAGAACAGCGCCGTTCTGGCGCCGCCGATGTGCAGATGGCCGGTCGGGCTGGGTGCGAAACGTGTGCGGTGGGTCATCCCTAGAACCTGATGGGTGAGCGGTGGATTGGAAAAGGGACCAATGATACCAGACCGGCCGCGCCGGCCCGCTTCAGGGGCGATAGCGGGTAGGATCGGCGATGCCGGCCTGCTCGAACCCTTGCCGGCGCAACCGGCAGGAATCGCAAACGCCGCAAGCCAGGCCTTCCGCATCGGCGGCATAGCAGGATACCGTCATGGCGTAGTCGATGCCGAGAGCCGTGCCGGTACGGACGATGTCGGCCTTGGAAAGATCGATCAGCGGGGTGTGAATCCGGAACCGTCCGCCTTCGACGCCGGCCTTGGTCGCCAGATTGGCGAGCTGCTCGAAGGCCCGGATGAATTCCGGCCGGCAGTCGGGATAGCCGGAATAGTCGACGGCGTTGACGCCGATGAAGATATCCGTCGATCCCAGCACTTCGGCCCAGCCGAGCGCAAAGGCGAGGAACACGGTATTGCGGGCGGGAACGTAAGTGACCGGGATCCCGTTCTGCGGATGATCGGGTACGGCGATGTTGAGATCGGTCAGCGCCGATCCGCCGATCGCATCGAGGCCGATGTGGACGGTCTTGTGCTCGACCGCCCCCAAAGAGTGGGCGACGCGCCGTGCGGCCCGCAGTTCGGCGCTGTGCCGCTGGCCGTAATCGAAGCTCATGGCATGGCAGGCGAAACCCTCGCGCCGGGCGATCGCCAGCGTGGTGGCGGAATCGAGTCCGCCCGACAACAAGACTACGGCAGGTTTCATCATCGCCCCGGACTGTCGCCCCAGAGCAGCTTGTGCAACTGGAGCTGGAATCGAACCGGCAGCCGGTCCCGCAGGATCCATTCGGCGAGCTGCGCCGGATCCAGCGAGCCGGCCACCGGAGAAAACAGGATTTCGCAGCGCTCGGCGAGCCGGTATTGGTTCAGCTTCGCCACGGCCCAATCGTAATCCGCCTGGTCGGTGATGACGAACTTGAGCTGATCGCCCGCCCGAAGCGCATCGATGTTCCCGTAGAGGTTGCGGGAAACTTCACCGGAGCCAGGGGTCTTCAGGTCCACCACCCGCACCACGCGCGGATCCACCGCCGAGACGTCATGCGCGCCGCCGGTCTCCAGCGACACCTCGTAGCCTTGGTCGCACAACGCGGCAAGCAGCGGCAGGCAGGCCTTCTGGGCCAGCGGCTCACCGCCCGTCACCGTCACATGGCGCGCGCCGTAGCCGTCGACCCGTTCAACGACCTCAGCAATGCTCATGCGCTCTCCTCCGCTGAACGCATACGTGGTATCGCAGTACACGCAGCGGAGCGGGCAGCCGGTGAGACGGACGAACACGGTCGGCAGGCCGACCGTGCGGGTTTCGCCCTGGAGCGAGAAGAAGATTTCGGTGATGCGGACGGGGGTTTCCGGCACGGGCTTCAGCGCTTCTCCTGCTGCAATTTCTGAAGCCGCTTTTCGGCTTGCTTGGCCGCGCTGGACCCCGGATAGCGCTTGATGACGTCGTTCAGCATCTGCTTCGCGCTGGCCGCCTGGCCGGTATCGGATTCGATGTAGGCCAGCTTCAGCGCCGCGTCCGAGACTTTGGCGCTTTGCGGGAAGCTCTTGATGAGCTTTTGAAAGGCATCCTTCGCGCTGGGGAAGTCGCGGTTGACGTAATAGGCCTCGCCCAGCCAGTACTGGCCGTTGTCGGCGTAGTCGCCGCTGGGATATCGGGCGGTGAAGCTCTTGAATTCCTTGATGGCTTCGGCGTATCTGCCATCCTTGAGCGTCCCGAAGGCCTTCTGATACGCCGCTTCCCTGGCGGCACCATCGGACGCGGGAGGAGGCGCGACCGGCCTGCTCGTGGGCGCGGGGGTCGGTGTCGCGGAGGCAGTTCGGGTGTCGCCGCCGCTCCCGGCATCATCCGCTACGGCATCCTGGGCATCTGCCGCGGCGCCATCAGGCGACGTCGCCGGCGGGACGCCGCCGCCCTGCCGAATCCGCTGGTCCAGGTCCGTGTACATGGCCTGCTGCTGGTTCTTCAGCGACTCCAGTTTATGGTTGACCTCTTCGAGCTGGCCGCGCGTTTTCGCCAACTCCCGCTGCAGGCGCTCGATCTGGCTGTTCAAGTCCATCAGCACCTGGCCGGAGAGCTTCTTTTCCAGCTTGGCGACGCGCTCGTCCAGGGTTTCCGCGCCGTAGCCGCCGGCGTCATAGCCGCCATAGCCCTGCTCCGCGCGAACCGGAACGGCCAGCGACAGGCCGTAAAGAATGAACAGAACAGGTATGGGCTTCATCGGATCAGTTTCCCGGATAGACGATTTCGACACGGCGGTTACGCGACCAGGACGACTCTCCGCCTCCGGAATCCGCCGGCTTTTCTTCGCCGAAGCTTACGATCTGCATCTGGCCATCGCTGGCACCCTGGAAACGCATGGTGTTGGCGATCGAGCGCGCGCGCTGTTCGCCCAACGCGATGTTGTACTCGGGCGATCCGCGTTCGTCGCAATGCCCCTCCAGCGTCACTGTGACGTTGGGATGCGAGGCCAGATAAGCGGCATGAGCATTGACCACCGATACATACTCCGGAAGCACCTCACTGCTGTCGTAGCCGAAGTAGATCACGCGCTTGGAAAGCGGGCTGGAGGGATCGTTCAGCGCCGGATCACCCGCGCCGCCGCTGCCGTATGCACCGCTGCCGCCATAAGCGCCGCCGGTTCCGCCGTAAGCCTTGCCGGCCCCGCCGCCCGCGCCGTACTTGCCGATCTGGGGTCCGCCCGGACCGCCGCCCTCAAGCCCTACGCCGGCCGCGTCGTCCGGCTTCACCTCTTCCGTCTTGGAGCATCCCGCCATCAGCAGCGATGCCGCAACCATTGTCACCAAACCCATTCTAATGCGATTCATATTGCCTACCTTTCCAAAACTTCAAGATTTGTGGCCGATTACGGCGCCGTCAAGGCGACCACGCCGGCTCGCGCACGGCACCGCCTTCGATACGCAGGCTCTGACGGACCTTGCCGTCGATCGAAACCGCGGCCAGTTGCCCCCGACGCGCCGCATACAGAATCATGCTGCCATTCGGCGCGAATCCGGGCGACTCGTCCAGAGGGCCACTGGTCAGAACCCGGACCGCACGGCTGGCCAAGTCCATCACCGCGATCCGGTAGTCGCCGCCCTTGCCGTGCACCATGGCGAGGCTGCGCCCGTCCGGGGAGAACACGCCGCGGGCGTTGTAATCCCCGTCGTAGGTCAGCCGCTCGGCCGGTCCCCCGCTTGCCGACACTAGATACAACTGGGGCTTGCCGCCACGGTCGGAGGTGAATACGAGGGAGCGGCCGTCCCGGGACCAGTTCGGCTCGGTGTCGATCCCGCTGTAGTCGGTGATCTTGTTCAGCGCGCCCGATCCCAGGTTCATGACGTAGATGTCCGGATTGCCGCCCTTCGACAGGGTCAGCGCCAGCCGCGATCCGTCCGGAGAGAACGCCGGCGCGCCGTTGATACCCGGAGCGTCCGACACCTTGCGGCGCTCGCCGGTCGCCAGCGTCTGGACGTAGATCGCCGAAGTCCGGCTTTCGAACGAAACGTAAGCGATCTTCGTGCCGTCAGGCGACCACGCCGGCGACATGATCGGCTCTTTCGAAGCGATGACGCTCTGCGGGTTGTAGCCGTCCGTATCAGCCACCTGCAGGTTGTAGCGGCGGTTGGCGCCTTCGCCCGACACGGTGACGTAAGCGACGCGAGTGGCGAAGGCGCCGGGCTCGCCGGTGATCGCCTTATAGATGACGTCCGCGATCCGATGGGCCGCCTGGCGGGTTTCAGCCCGACCGAAGGGCAGCCTGTAGCTGATTACCAGCGTGCCGCGAATGACGTCGACGACGTGGAAATCGGCTTCATAGCCGCCACCTGCCGGCTGAACCTGCCCCACCACGACGAAATCCTGGCCCAATGCCTGCCATGCCGACTGTTGAATCTGGTCCGGTGCAGTCGGCCGCTCCCGCATCGCGCTTTCCGCCAGCGTCCTGAATCGCCCGCTGCGCTGCAGGTCGGCGGAAACGATCTGGCTGAGGGAGTCGCTTAAGCTCCCCTGGTCGGCGAAAGGAACGATGGCCACCGGAATCGCTCCTTCGACACCTTGGCTGATCTGAACCTGGAGTTCCGCCAGGACCGGCCCCGCAGCGAATAGCAACAGGAACGAAACCCAACGGGCGATCGCACGCGCCTTGTTCATGCTTTGTACCTTGACTCGACTAACCGGAAGGATCGAATTTGAACGTGAAAGACCTGAGTTCCGCGGCTACCTTGGGATCGGACGGCATGGGCAGGGGGGAGGCCTTTTTTACCGCGCTTTCCGCGGAACGATCGAAGGTGGCGTCGCCGCTGCTCTTGACCACTCGGGCTTCCACGACCGTTCCATCCCCAAGCGTTCGTACCTGGATTATACAGGACAGGCCAGCTCTGGCGGCAGGCGGCCTGAGCCACAGGCCTTCCACACGGGGCTTGATGTAACGGTTCGCCCATTTGTTCGCTTCCCGCTCGATCAGTTCCCTGCGTTCGTTGTTTATCTGCTCATCGAGTTCGGCCTTGCGCCGGGCGTCTTCCGCCGCCTTTTTCCGCGCCTCCGCAGCCGCCATGGCTTTGGCTTCTTCTTCCATTTCCCTTCTGGCTTCGGCGACGGCCCGGGCCTTGGCCTCTTCCGCCGCCTTGCGCCTTGCCTCCGCTTCCGCCTGCTTGCGCGCTTCATCAGCGGCCTTCTTCTTGGCGGCGGCTTCCGCGGCCGCTTTGGCCCTTGCCTCCTCAGCGGCTTTCTGCTTCGCCTCGGCTTCGACCTTTTCACGCGCGGCTTCGGCGGCTTTCCGTTTCGCCTCGGCTTCCGCCACGGCCTTGGCCCTCGCTTCTTCCGCCACCTTCTTCTTTGCAGCGGCTTCCGCAGCCGCCTTGGCTCTGACTGCCTCGGCGGCCTTCTGCTTCGCTTCGGCTTCGACCTTGGCCTTCACTTCCTCCGCCGCCTCGCGCCGGGCATCCGCTTCGGCCTTTTCCCTCGCCGCTTCCTCCGTCTTCCTCCTTGCCTCAGCCTGCGCGGCCGCCCTGGCCCTGGCTTCTTCGGCTGCCTTTTCCTTTGCTTCGGCTTCGGCCTTTTCACGCGCGGCATCCGCCGCCTTCCGTTTCGCCTCCGCTTCCGTCGCGGCCTTGGCCTTCGCTTCCTCGGCCGCCTTGCGCCGGGTCTCAGCCTCTGCCTTTTCTTTGGCTTCTTCCGCCGCCTTCTTCCTGGCCGCGGCTTCCTCGGCAGCCTTCTCCTTCGCTTCGGCTTCCGCCTTTTCACGCGAGGCTTCGGCGGCGGCCTTGGCCTTTGCTTCCTCCGCTGCTTTGCGCTCGGCGGCGTCCCTCGCCTTTTCCTGCGCCTTCTTCTTGGCCGCCGTTTGCGCGGCCGCCTTGGCCCTGGCTTCTTCCGCAGCCCTCTCCTTCGCTTCGGCTTCGACCTTCTCACGCGCCGTTTCAGCGGCTTGGCGCTTCGCCTCGGCTCGCGCTTCCTCCGCAGCCTTCTCCCGTGCTTCGGCCTCCGCTTTCTCGCGAGCCTCAGCCGCTTTGCGGCGCACCTCCGCCTCGGCCTTTTCGCGGGTCTCCTCCGCCGCTCGTTCCTTCGCCGCCGCTTCCGCTTTCCTTCTCTGCTCGTCCTTCCGCGTCTGCTCAGCAAGCTTCTTGGCTTCCATCTGCCGCCGGCTCTCTTCCGCAGCCTTCTCAGCCTCGCGCCGTTCCACGTCGAGCCGCTTCTGTTCGACGATGCGTCGGCGCTCGGCCTCCCTGCGTTCGGCCTCGATTTGCTGAGCGCGCCGAGACTCTTCCGGATTCGGGGTTGAAGCAGGCTCGGACGGCTCAGCCACGGGTTCCGGCCCCGTTTCGACCGGTGGAGCCGCTTCGGCCTTCAACCGTTCCGCCTCGGCGGCGATGCGGGGATCATCGAGTACGACCGCCTCGATGACTTCGGGCTGGGGCGCTTCGGCCGATCGTTGCGAGGATTCGAACTTCAGCGCGAACAGGACCAGCAGAACGAGGTGGAACGCCAGCGCCAGCGCGAACGGCCCACGCAGACTGCGGAGACGGGAATCGGCCATCAATCTTCGACGGGATTCGTCATCAGTCCTACCTGCGGCACGCCGGAATTTTTGAGCGCGGCCATCACGGTGATCACCCGCCCGTAATCCACAGCCTGATCGCCCCGGATCAGGACGGCGGTGCCTGGTTTTTCAGCCAGAGCGCGAGTCACTTTCTCGGTCAGAGTGGCCGGGTCGACCGGAACGTCTTCCTGATTGGTCGCATCCAGGTAGAGCTGGCCGTCCTTGTCGATGGTGACGATGATCGGCTTGTCCTGATTCGGGTCGATCGCCCTCGCCTCGGCCTTGGGCAGATCGACGTCGACGCCGGATTGGAGCATCGGCGCGGTCACCATGAAGATGATGAGCAGCACCAGCGAGACGTCGATGTAGGGTACGACGTTGATTTCGGCCATGGGACGGCGGCGGCTGCCGCGTCCGGCTCCGGTCGAGACGTTCATTTGGTGTGCGCCTGCCGGTGCAACAGGCTCAGGAATTCCTCGGTGAAGGACTCGTAGCGGTTCGCCAGCCGGGAAATGTTGGTCGAATACCGGTTGTACGCGATCACCGCCGGGATCGCCGCGAACAAACCCATGGCCGTGGCAACCAGCGCCTCCGAAATGCCAGGCGCCACCATCGCCAGAGTCGCCTGCTTGACCGAGCCCAACGAGCGGAACGAATTCATGATGCCCCAGACGGTACCGAACAGGCCGATGTACGGGCTGGTCGATCCCACTGTGGCAAGGAACGGCAGCCTTTCGTCCAGCTTGTCCATCTCGCGGTTGAGCGCCACGCGCATCGCTCGCTGGGTGCCCTCCATCACCGCCTCCGGCATGATACCGCTCTGCTGCCGCAGGCGGCCGAACTCCTTGAAGCCGGCCAGAAAGATGAGTTCCATGCCGCCGCAGTCTTCGCTTTCCGTGGCCAGCTGGCGGTACAGGTCGGCCAGGTCGATGCCGGACCAGAAGCGGTCTTCGAAAGCCATGGAGGTCTGTTCGGCCCGCCGGATCTCACGGTACTTGCCGAAAATGAACGTCCAGGAGATCACGGACGCCGCGATCAGAATGAACATGACGATCTGGACGACCGCGCTGGCTTCCTTGATCAGGGTAATAATCGACAGCTCAGAATTCATTTTTGCTCTGAGAGTTAAGGTAGGTGAACGGCTAAAATTGAGGGAACCGGCATGCGGCTCAAGAAGGTGGCCGGCAGGATTTCGCATTCCGGATGCCGGCTAGTTTATGAAATACCGGCCGGGCCTATCAAGCGGCGGGAGCGCCGACACACCGGGCGGATTCGTTCACAAGGCTTAGATGCTAAAATGCGGCGGCCCGATATTCATGGATTCGTCACCCGGCCCGCCCGCCAGCCGCCTGCCACGAGGACCCTCTTTGGAAACCCATGCAATGAAAGAGCCGGACTACAGCCTTTACGTCAAGGCGTTCACCCGATTGTTCGAAGCTTATGACGCCGCCGTCCCCTACCTCGGCCTCACCGACGACTTCAAGTACTACGTCAACCGCAAACGGACCTGGCTGGAACGGCTGAAGTCGCCGGAGTTCCCGGTCGCATTCCTGGGGGCGTTCTCGGCCGGCAAGAGCACGATCATCAACGCGGTGCTCGGCAACGACATCCTGCCGCAGGCCACCAAGTCCTTCACAGCCATCCCCACCCTCATCCGCAAAGGCAAGAGCGCCAAGGCCGTCATCCACTATCTGGACGAGAACGAGCGGGAAGAACTGAAGAACCTGTATGTCGAGGAGATTTCCAAGGAGCTCCGCAAGAGCTGCGACGCCTACCGGAGCCTGAGCCGGGGCGAGCTGCTGAGCCAGCTCGGCCGGGACATCGAGCAGCACAAGGGGCAGTTCGGGTCGTTCAATAAACAGAAGTTCTTCGACGAGTTGAAAGCCCTCGTCCACGGCTGGAGCAAGCTCAGCGGCGCGGAAAAGGAAATCGCCCTGGAGGAGTTGCCGAGCTACGTCACCGAAGACTACGAGGATGTGCTTTTCGTCAATCAAGCGGAAATCTTCCTCACCGACGTCAGTATTCCGGAAAACGTGGTGCTGGTGGACCTGCCAGGGCTGGGGGTGGTCAATCCGCGCCATCGCAAGGTGACCAAGTCCTACGTGGAAAACGACGCCAAGGCCTTCGTCATCGCCATGAAGGTGTTCCACCTGCTGGAGGGCGAGGAAATCGAGCTGCTGGCCGAGATCCACAGCCAGCGCAAACGCGTGCTGCAGCGGGCGTTCTGGGTAATCAACCAGTGGGATGTTCTGAGCGCTCAGCAGAAGAAGGAAGAGCAGGTCAATTTCGGCCAGAAGATCGACCGCTACGGTTTCCACATCGCCAAGGACCGCGTGTTCCGGGTCTCGGCACTCAACTACCTGCTGCTGAAACTGATTCAGGACGGCCGCCTGGAACAGAGCGCCAGCCTCCGCGAACATGTGGATGCCCTCCAGAAGGCGCTCGGCAAAATCCCCGAACGCCACGAGGCCGAACGCCACCTCAAGTCGCTCGAAGAAGCCAAGAGTTTCGCGGCTTTCCGCAGCGGACTGTTCGATTACCTTGCGCATACTGCGCGCGCCGAATTCCTCGACGAAGCCCGCAGCGAGTACATGGATCTGGCGAAACGGCTGCGCGAACACCTGGAACCCCTCCACCAGACTTACCTCAACACGAGCGACGACAGCATGAAAAACACCTTCATCGCCAGTGAGTTGTCGCGTCGTCAGGACGAAGTCCTGCGGCGCCTGCGTTCCACGGTCGAAGAGCACATCAAGGCGTTGCGGACCGAGGTGCTGCCCGAGTTCGTGTTCTGGCGCGACGAGGACCAGGAACAACTGGGCCAGCAGATCACCCATGCGATCGACACCCTGGACCGCAAAGCGCTCAAGAACGAGCTGCTGAAGGGCCTGGACCTGCACAGCGTGGTCAGCCGCCTGCCGCACAAGATCGAGGAAAAGCTGCACATCCAGCACACCTTCCGCTGCCAGCTGCAGCAGTTGCTGGAAGAGCAGATGGTGCGCCGCCATCTGGCACAATTGCTCGAAGACATCACCGCCACCGAAGCCCTGCCGCCCGAGGTGCTGGCGGTACTGCAGGACCGGCTGAGCGGCCGCGACATGCTCAACCGGCTGAAGGGAATGTGCGACGTATTCCTGTTCGAGTACGGCGAGGTGATCGACGATCTCGGCCGCGACATCATGGCGCAAGCCGCCGGCGATGCGGGCCGCAGAAGGGACGACATCCTGGAGCAGGTACAGAAGAATGCCGACCGCGCGCTGGATATCGCCAGAAACCTGCATCTGATCGGTCCCGGCGAGGGAGCGCAGCAAATGCTTGCTCTCGGTCTGGACAAGCTGCGCCGCATTCAGGACAGCCTGGCCGACGCGAAGAGCAGCGGAGGCGAAAGCGCGCCGGTGCAGCTCGCGGCCGCGACGATCCGGGGAGACGAGATCGACCGCGCCCTGGACTGCTACAAGGCCGGCCTGCTTGAATATACCCGCCGGCAGCAGGTACAGATCAACAAGTTCGCACGCCGGGGCATCAAGAACTATTTCGAGGAGCTGGAAGGCGAACTGCTGGGCTATTTCGACTCCATCAAGGGCGAAATCGCCAAGACCATCATGAAACAGCTCACCCGCGACCTCGACGCCGAACTCAAGGCTGAGCTGGATAAGCAGCGGACCGTCCGCGATGCCTACGCGATCGTGACGTCCGCCGTCGGACCGGAGCGGCGTTCGGTCGAAGGCCCCTGAAAAGACTTCTCCACCGCATGAGAAAGTGGGCCTGGGCCGGGGTGCTCGCGGCCGCCTGCGCCGGCTGCGGGACCGAACGGGCCTGGATCTACCGGCCCGAAACGGCAGCGGCGCGCAGCCCCCTGCTCGTTCTGACGGTTGCGGTGCCGCCCTTCCAGGATCTCCGCACCAACGCGAACACGGACGAACTGATGCATTACGCCATGCCGGTGTTCCCCTTCGGCTGGCAGAACCTCTCGCATCCGGAGTACGCGCAAAGGCACGCGAGCACGGGGCCATGGCTGTGGAAACCGGACGAGGACTTGGCCCGCGCCGCCGTGGCGGAAATCGACCGGGCCAGGATATTCAGACAGGTGGCGTTCAGCCGGAACGGCGGCGAAGCCGACCTCAGGCTCGAAGGCACAGTGAAATCGACCCAGTACCATTCGAAGACCTTCAGCTACGGGCTGTCGGTCTTCGGTCCGCTGTTCTGGATCCTGGGCGCACCATCGGACAGCTTCGACAACGAACTCGTGCTAGGCTTCAGGCTCGTCGAAAGCGGCAACGGCAAGGTCCTGTGGGAAAAGGAGTATTCCCGCCAGATCGGCAAGACGAGCTGGATCTACAGCGTGCAGGACGATTTCCGCTATCCCGAACTCGCCAAGACCATCCTCAGGCAACTGGCGGATGACCTCGCCGCCGTCGCGGCCCCCGGCCTGGCTGGATTGCCACAAGCAGGAAACTGAGCGCGCGGGTACTCAGGCCACACCCCGCAGCCGCTTCAGCACGGCTTCAGGCAGGGCCTGGGGCCGAAATCCATTGGCGGAGAGAGAGACGATCTTGACGCGTCCGTCGCACAGAACGGCGTCACCCCGCGTCACCCGCTGAGCGAAACTGAAGCTCGCCGACCGCGCTTCCACCAGCGCCACGCCGACCCCGATCGCATCGTTGAAACGTGCCGGCTTCAAGTATTCGACCTGGACCGAGCGTACGGCGAAGATCACTCCCAGCTCTTCGCGCAGACTGTCCTGCTCGAATCCCAACGCGCGCAGCCATTCGGTACGGGCGCGTTCCATGTATTTGAGGTAATTGGCGTAATAAACCACGCCTCCGGCATCGGTGTCCTCGTAGTAAACCCGCACCGGCCAGACAAATTCTTCACTCATCGCCGAATATTTCCTCGTTGATATTCGTCCTCTGCGGCGGCTTCAGCCCGAAATGGAGATAGGCGTTGCGCGTGGCGACGCGGCCGCGAGGCGTCCGCATGATGAAGCCCTGCTGGATCAGATAGGGCTCCAACACGTCCTCGATGGTGCCGCGCTCCTCGCCGATCGCTGCGGCCAGATTGTCCAGGCCGACGGGGCCGCCTTCGAATTTTTCCATCATAGTAAGCAGCAGACGGCGGTCCGACTGATCGAAGCCGTTCGGGTCAACATCCAGCATTTCCAGCGCGCGACCGGCCACCTCTTCGGTGATCCGGCCATCGGCCATGACCTGGGCGAAGTCGCGGACCCGCCGCAGCAGGCGGTTGGCGATACGCGGGGTGCCACGGGCACGGCGCGCCACTTCCAGCGCCCCTTCCGGGGTGATCTCGCTGCCCAGTATCCGGGCGGAACGGGCGACGATCCTGCCCAACTCTTCGACGGTGTAGAACTCCAGCCGGTGCACGATGCCGAAACGGTCGCGCAGGGGCGAGGTCAGGAGCCCGGCGCGGGTGGTGGCGCCGACCAGGGTGAACGGCGGCAGATCGAGCTTGATCGAACGGGCGGCGGGGCCTTCCCCGATCATGATATCGATCTGATAATCCTCCATCGCTGGATACAGCACCTCTTCCACCACGGCGCCCAGACGATGAATCTCGTCGATGAACAGCACATCTCGGGGCTCGAGGTTGGTCAACAGCGCCGCCAGGTCGCCGGCCTTCTCCAGCACCGGCCCGGAGGTGTGGCGGACATTGACGCCCAGCTCGTTGGCGATGATGTTGGCCAGGGTGGTCTTGCCCAGGCCCGGCGGGCCGAAGATCAAGACGTGATCCAGCGCCTCGCCGCGCCCCAACGCTGCCTGGATGAAGATCGCCATCTGCTCGCGCATGGCGCGCTGGCCGACGTAATCCTCCAGACGCTTGGGCCGGATGGCGCGGTCGATCGCCTCCTCGTCCCACTGTCCCGCCGCACTCACCAGCCGCTGCGTCATCGTTCGAGCTCCCTCAGCGCACCGCGGATTGCAGCGCCAGCCGGATCAGATCCTCCGCGCTGCGCCCTTCGACCGGCTGCTTGGCGACCAGCGTATTCGCTTCCTGGGGCTTGAAACCCAGCGCGATCAGGGCGCTCACGGCCTCGTCGGCAGGATCGGCGGCCGGCAAGGGCGCTGCGCCGCCGGCGAAGCTGGCAGGAGCCAGAGACGGGACGCCGATGTCCAGCCGGTCCCGGAGTTCGATGATCAGGCGCTCGGCGGTCTTCTTGCCGATGCCGGGGAGCCGCACCAGCCGCGCCGAATCCTGCCGCTCCACGCAGGCGCGAAAATCGTCGACCGAGATGCCGGAGAGGATGGCCAACGCCAGTTTGGCGCCGATGCCGCTGACCCGGATCAGGCTGCGGAACAGTCCCCGCTCGGCCTCCGTGCCGAAACCGAACAGGCTATGGGCGTCCTCGCGGATCTGAAGATGGGTATAGAGCCGTACTTCGGCGCCGATCTCAGGCAGGCCATAGAATGTGGACATCGGCGCATCGACCTCGTAGCCCAGACCCTGCACGTCGATCAGCAGCGAAGGCGCGCGCTTGGCGACCAGGACGCCGCGGATGAAGCCGATCATCGTCGTGCCATCCGGCTCATGCGGCTCAGGGTCTGGCGGTGGTGCAGATGGCAGAACGCCACGCCCAGCGCGTCGCTGGCATCCAGCGGCAAGGGGCCGGGCTGGCCCAGCAGGAAGCAGACCATGTGCTGTACCTGCGCCTTGTCGGCGCTGCCCTTGCCCACCAGAGCGAGCTTCACCTGGCGCGCGGCATACTCGTGCACCGGCAAGCCCCTTGAGACACCGGCACAGATCGCCGCGCCGCGGGCTTGGCCCAGCTTGAGCGCCGAATCCGCGTTCTTGTGCATGAACACCTGCTCCACCGCCATTTCCTCCGGCTGAAACTCCTCCACGATCCGGCTGATCCCCTCGAAGATCCGGCGCAGGCGCTCGGGAAAGTCGTTCGTTTCGGTACGGATGCAGCCCGCCGTCACCAGCACCGGCTTACCGGTCCAGTCCAGGATGCCATAGCCGGTCACCCGGGACCCGGGGTCGATGCCGAGCACCCGCGTCATCGCGTCCGCTCAGCCCAGCTCGGCAAGAATGTCCTCACTGATGTCCGCGTTGGAATAAACGTTCTGGACATCGTCCAGGTCCTCCAGGCGTTCGAGCAGGCGGATCATTTTCTCCGCGTCTTCCTTGTCCAGCCTGACGCTGGTGCTGGCGCGCATGGTGACTTCAGCCGATTCCGGCGTAAGCCCCGCGGACTGCAGCGCATCGCGCACCGCTTCGAACCGGTCGGGCGCCGCGAGCACATCCACCGAACCATCCTCGTTGACCACCACATCGTCGGCACCGGCATCCAGCGCCGGCTCCATCACCCGGTCCTCGCCCAGATCGGCGCCGAAACTGACGACCCCGGCCTTGGCGAACAGATAGGCGACCGAGCCGTCGGTGCCGAGATTGCCACCGGCCTTGGAAAAAGCGTGGCGCACTTCGGCCACGGTGCGGTTGCGGTTGTCGGTCAGGCAGTCGACCAGCACGGCGATGCCGCCGGGACCGTACCCTTCGTAGCGGACCTCCTCGTAGCTATCGCCGTCCCCGGCACCCGAGCCCTTCTTGATGGCGCGCTCGATGGTGTCCTTCGACATGTTGGCGACCAGCGCCTTGTCCATGGCCGTGCGCAGGCGCGGATTATTGCCGGGATCGGGACCGCCGGTACGCGAGGACACGGTGATTTCGCGTATGAGCTTGGTGAACAACTTGCCGCGCTTGGCATCCTGGGCCCCCTTGCGATGCTGGATATTGGCCCATTTGCTATGACCCGCCATAGTGCTTCTCAAGACCTCCGGACTGATTGAACCGGCAAAGTCTAACATTGTGAGCCGGGGCGAATCGACCGGGCACCTCTCCTACCTCCGCGCGTTGTCGACGCAAGGAACGTCCGCAGGCCGCGGAAGGTACGGCAGCATCGGTGCCATCGACCAAGCCCGTCCGTGTCACGCCTCAAGTATCTAGCAGAGAGTCCGTTGGTATGGTAGCCCGCAGCCTGCGCCGATGTGGTCGAGGGCCTGTCTTGTTCGGCGGGAGCAAAGGAGCTGAATGGCAGGCGCTCGAACTTCACCGTCTTCCACAGGAGTTCGATCCGGTTCAATTCGGGGCTTTAAGGTGGCAGGAAGTCAAGCGGTGCCAGCGCCTTCGCGGTAGGGACGGAGGCGTTGTCCAGAATCACCACCCGGGGCTTCTGGAACCGTTCGATCAGCGTCAAGAGGAAGCCGAACGCCCCGAGGCCATTCACGCTCCGCCATCGCCTGCACGCACTCTCCGTCAGCCAACCGCAAGATCGCTTCCGAAATCGCTCGCCTGCAACGCGATCACTCCTACGCGTGGCATCGTCACGCCCCTTGCTGTGTCCAATCAGCCTTCAGTCTATCGCCAAGAGATTTGTCACGATCTGGTTATCGGCGCATCTTGGAATCTACGTTGGCTTGATGGGCTTCTCATTCGGGCGTCCGGCCTCTATCCCTCCGGCGCGGACTGCTGTTTGATACATTGCAATGAATTCGTTTGCCCAGCGCTCTGCTCTCGGGGTGCAAGCAGCCAACGATGACTGCAATTCGGGGATTTCAAAGTATCGAGGCTCATGAAAATACGGGTTGGCCATGCCGCCAACATCCTTGGCGTCGTGGCTGAGATCTACCAGTCGACCATCAATCAAATTGTACTGATGTTGGTAATGCCCACGTATTGATCCGCCAAAGACAGACTGCATAAATAACGAGCCATACCTGCACGAACCAGATAAGTCATTGGGCATCGCGATGCCCCGCTCCGATGCAAATGCTATCCACTGCTTGAAGAAACACGATTTCGCGGAGGCAAAGCCGTCGTAACAGTAGCCCAGGCGACCGGTACGGTTCGATGTCCAATCAGTAAAGTTCATGCTTGATCCTTGTCTAGGGTAGTTGACCTGCTCCCCGATTTAGTCCGAAACGGACATAGAGTCTGCGGTTAAAAATGTGTCTGCAAACTGATCTGGCGTCAGGTAAGCCAACGAACTGTGGGGGCGTTGCTCATTGTATTCCCGACGCCACTCCTCAATGACTTGGCGAGCATGGCGCATCGAGACGAACCAATGCTCGTTCAGGCATTCATCCCGGAATTTGCCGTTGAAGCTTTCGATGTAGGCGTTCTGCTGTGGCTTACCTGGCTGGATGAAGCTCAAGCACAGTCCTTGGCTATCGGCCCATTCATCCAAAGCCTTGCCGGCAAACTCGGGGCCGTTGTCGACGGTGACTGATTTGGGCAATCCGCGGATCTCTGCCAGCCGTTGCAGCACACCGACTACACGTCTGCCAGGCAGCGAAGTATCGACTTCGATGGCCAAGCACTGCTTCGTGAAGTCATCGACGATATTCAGGCACCGCAGCCGCCGACCATCGGCCAAACCGTCCGAAACATAGTCCATAGACCAACTCTCGTTAGGCGCCGATGGCGCGACCTTGATTTGGCGCTCCACGCCGGCAATGCGCTTCCGCTT
Organism: Methylococcus mesophilus; assembly: GCF_026247885.1. Taxonomy (NCBI): domain Bacteria; kingdom Pseudomonadati; phylum Pseudomonadota; class Gammaproteobacteria; order Methylococcales; family Methylococcaceae; genus Methylococcus; species Methylococcus mesophilus. The sequence goes on from NZ_CP110921.1 coordinate 908,880, forward strand.
TCGTTTGCGGACCATCAGGCCGGCCTCGTGATACACGCGATAGGTGCGCTTTCGGTTGATTTCCCAACCCTCTCGGCAAAGTAGCACGTGCAGCCGGCGATACCCATAGCGCCGCTTCTGCGCTGCCAATTCGCACAGTCGTTCCTTGAGCTCCTGGTCTGCTGGCCGCTTAGCTTCGTAGCGATACAGCGACCGAGAAATACCGATCAGCCCACAAGCCCGCGTGACGCCCATCTGGTGCTTTGTCATCAGATGGGAGACCGCCACCCTCTTGGCTTGTGGGCTTACCACTTTCGGCCTACAACCTCTTTCAACGCAGCATTGTCCAGCATCGCCTCCGCCAGCAGGCGCTTGAGCCGGGCATTCTCGGTCTCCAGTGCCTTGAGCCGCTGCGCATCCGACACTGTCAGGCCGCCGTATTTCGCTTTCCAGTTGTAGTACGTCGCCTCGCTGAGCCCGTGCTTGCGGCACAGCTCCGCTACTTTTAGGCCGGCTTCGGCTTCCTTCAGGATGCCAATGATCTGTTCTTCGGTGAAACGCTTCTTCATGCTGCCTCCTATCGAGGCAGACTCTACATCACGACCGGACTAATCTCGGGGAGCAGGTCATAGTAACTTTGATCTTGCCCCCGAATTTCGGACATCCGTTTAAGGGACACGGGATAGCTCGAACTCTTCCGGGCTGAGATAGCCCAAGGTCGAGTGGAGCCGGTTTCGATTGTAGTAAACCTCGATGTAGTCGAACACGTGCGCCTTGGCCTCTTCACGTGTAGCGAAGTGCTCCCCATGGATCGCCTCGACCTTCAGACTGTGGTTCCAGCTTTCCATCGCCGCGTTGTCGTAGCAGTTACCCTTGGCGCTTATGCTGGCGATCAGGCCGTGCGCGTCGAGTAGGGCGCGATGTTCACGTGAGCAGTACTGGCTGCCGCGGTCGGTGTGCACGATCACGCCGCGCGGCCGTTGCCGGCGGAACTGTGCCATGCGTAAGGCATCGCAGACCAGCGTGGCCGTCATACGTTCAGACATCGACCAGCCCACCACCTTGCGCGAGAACAAGTCCAGCACGGCTGCCAGGTACAACCGGCCTTCGCCAGTGTCGATACAGGTGATGTCGCCCACCCACACTTGATCGGACCGCCCGGCCGTGAAGTCCTGTTGCAGCAGGTCTTCTGCTACCGGCAGCGTGTGCTTGGAGTTCGTCGTCGCCTTGAACTGACGCGCCGCCTTTGCGCGCAAGCCCTGGCGCCGCAGGCTTTCTGCCACCTGCCGACGCCCCGCTCCAAGCCGCTTGGACAACCGTGGCGCGCCTGCACGGCTGCGTTCAGCCGCGAAGACGGCCTTGACCTTGATATCCAGCTCCGCTCGCCGTTGCACCCGCGCCGATGGCTTGCGGCCCCGCCACGCGTAGTACCCGCTCGGCGATACCTTCAGCAGCCTGCACATCAGGCGCACCGCAAATTCATCCTCATGCGCCTTCATCGTCGCGTACTTCACTTCGGCTGTTTCGCGAAGTACGCCGCCGCCTTTTTTAGGAAAGCGTTCTCCTCCTCCAATCGCGCCACCTCACGCTTGAGCCGTGCGTGCTCGGACTCTATCAGCCGGCGCGCCTCCGCGTCCTGGCCTTGCTGTTGGGCCTTGCCACGCCATGCGTAGATCTGCGCCGGCTGCAGGCCCAGATCGCGCGCCGCCACCGACACGCCGTCCTTCACGGCCCGAAGCAATGCCTGTTGCTTGAACTCCGCGCTGTACCGCGTGCGCTCCGTCTTCGCCTCTGCCTTCTTCGTCATCTCTCTCATCTCGGATTCCGATATTAAATCGCTTATCCGGGTGTCCGAGAAACAGGAGCAGGATCAAATCGCCAGGAGCGACTTTGGACCGCGGTAGCGGCTCCCGGCGGGACGAACCCCGGGGAAGGGGTGAGCAATTCACCGACCGTCGGTTTGGCAGCCGGTCCCTGGAGCCTTCCGGTCAACACGAGTCCGATCAGCTCTGCCAGGCCTTAGGCATCGAATATCGCCTCATTCCCCCCGGAAGCCCTCCCGCCTTTGCTCGGCATTATCGTTCGATGCCCTGGCTATTTGTCCAGGACCTGACGATGGCTTCGTCCTGTGGTATCAGGGTCATATGGCATCAGTTCCCGCTCTCCGCGCGATATCGGCTCAACAGCCGATCCAGTTGGTTGGCGAAGGCTTGCCGTTCGGCTTGGGATAAGGAGGCTGGGCCACCGGTATTGACGCCGCTGCTGCGCAACTCCTCCATAAAATTCCGCATCGCCAGCCGTTGGCGGATGTTTTCGTTAGAATACAGCTCCCCGCGGGGATTCAAGGCATGGGCGCCTTTTTCGACCACTGCCGCCGCCAGTGGAATATCTGCGGTAATCACCAAGTCGCCTGGGTCCACCAGGGCGGCTATCTTTTCGTCTGCCACATCGAAGCCTGAGGCTACCCGGATGGCCCGGATAAATCGCGACGGCGGAGTGAACACATTTTGATTGGCCACTAGCGTCACCATGATCTGCGCACGCTCGGCGGCGCGGAACAGGATGTCTTTGATGAGTTTGGGGCAGGCGTCAGCATCGACCCATATTTGCATTTAAGTTGCCTTTTTGTAGAAAACTCGGAAACTCATCGGTGATTTATGCCGTTAGGTCTTCCGACCGAGTGGCTAAACGCGCGAGCCCGACCCGGTCGGACGCTCGCAGTCCGTGGCGCTCTCAAGCATGAGCGCACGGTTGAATTCAAGCAGCGAACCCGCAATATTCGACGACTGCGGAAGGGGCTGGAACAGGTTCTCCGTCTACTTTGAGACCGTCCAGGTGAAAAAGGATAGCCTCACGGATGTTCTGGCCGGCTTCCTGAAGAGTGGCGCCGATAGCGCGCGGGGTCTCTTCGGCCGGTGAGGAGGTATCCCTGCATTCCAGGATGCCCCTCAAACCGGCATAAAGTGACGCTGCTGTCACCTTCTTGGCAACTTGACAGGAACACAGTTCCATCTTACCAAAATGATGCGATGGAACTTCAACAAATCGTCCATTTTGGTGCGTGGTCGCGGTCAGTTCTGTTTAGAGCAACGAAACGGCGCTCACCCTACGGTGTGGCCTACACCTTGCTTTTTTCTGGACATGACTCCCAAAGACGCTCAACCCTTCTACAACGAAATGTACGACGACCATGGAACGGTCCGTGACATCTACCTTGCGTACAAGCAGTGGCTCAATGGCCTTGGAGCAGGCGCGCTGGAGCGCAAACGCGCCGAAGCTGAGCTGCTCTTCCGTCGAATGGGTATTACATTTACCGTCTACGGGGAAGCCGATGGCGCCGAGCGTCTGATTCCGTTTGATATCGTGCCGCGTATTTTCGGCGCCGAGGAGTGGCGCCGTCTTGAGTTGGGTCTAAAACAACGTGTACGAGCGCTGAACGCTTTCCTTAACGACATCTATCACACCCAAGAAATTCTCAAGGCAGGAATCATCGACGCAAAGCAGGTTCTTGGCAATGCAATGTACCGCCCAGAGATGCAAGGAGTAGATCTGCCTAACCAAGTCTATGCGCAAATCGCCGGCATTGATTTGGTACGGGTGGATAAGAATGACTTTTATGTACTGGAAGACAACCTGCGAACGCCTTCCGGGGTTTCATACATGCTGGAAAACCGCAGGACCATGATGCGGCTATTTCCCGAGCTCTTCGCGCTGCACACAGTCGAACCGGTCGAGCATTATCCGCAGATGCTGTTGGATACTTTACGTGAGTCCGCCCCAGCCTATGTTGACAATCCAGCGATCGTAGTACTTACACCGGGAGCCTATAACAGCGCCTACTTTGAGCACGCCTTCCTCGCCAGCCAGATGGGAGTGGAATTAGTTGAAGGACAGGATCTCTTCGTCGACCAAAGTAAGGTCTATATGCACACGACAGAGGGGCCCCAACAAGTACATGTGATCTACCGGCGGGTCGACGACGATTTTCTTGACCCGCTGGCCTTTCGGGCGGATTCTATGCTGGGCGTGCCGGGGTTGTTCGAGGCCTATCGAAGTGGCCATGTCGCGTTAGCTACCGGAGTAGGGACCGGCGTGGCAGACGACAAATCGACTTATTCGTTCGTCCCTGAAATGATCCGATTCTATCTCGGAGAGTCGCCGCTTCTGTCAAATGTCCCTACTTGGCGATTGAGCGAAACTGACGATCTCAAATACGTGTTGGGACACCTGCCCGAACTGGTAGTGAAGGAAGTACAGGGTTCCGGTGGCTATGGCATGCTTATCGGCCCTACCAGCAGCAAAGCCGAGATCGAAGCTTATCGAGAGCGCATTCTGGCCCGTCCCGAACACTTTATTGCCCAGCCAACGCTAGCGCTGTCCGCTTGTCCAACTCTGGTAGAGGCAGGCGTTGCTCCCCGGCACGTGGATCTGCGCCCATTCGTTTTATCCGGCAAGGAGATCAGGCTGGTTCCGGGTGGGCTCACTCGGGTTGCGCTAAAGGAAGGGTCCTTAGTCGTCAACTCCTCGCAAGGAGGCGGTACTAAGGATACCTGGATAACAGGGGTCTAAATCATGCTTTCCCGAACCGCCGAAAACCTCTTTTGGATGGCACGCCATATCGAACGAGCTGAGAACACCGCTCGTATCCTGGATGTGGCGAAACTTTCGTCCCTGGTGCCGTTGGACATGGACGGGAGCGAGGCCTATCTATGGTATGCGCCCCTGAACATTACAGGCTGCGCTGCCAGTTACGAGGTCCAGTACGGGCTTGCCCGGTCTGACGCCGTCACGCGCTACATGGCACTTGACCCGGACAATCCATCGAGCATTTATTGCTGCCTACGCCAGGCCCGTGAAAACGCGCGCTCCGTGCGTGGCGCCATCACCGCGGAGATGTGGGAGGTAATCAACGCTACCTGGTTAGAAGTAGGCCGACTCTCCAAGGGGATGCGCGAAGAGCAATATGGAGATTTCTTCGAGTGGGTCAAAGAACGTTCGCATTTGTTCCGCGGCGTAACGCTCGGTACCATCATTAAGGATATTGCCCTCAATTTCATCCGCCTCGGTACCTTTCTTGAGCGAGCAGACAATACAGCGAGGATCCTCGATGTAAAGTACCATATCCTTCTGCCCGGTGTGGCAGATGTCCGAGGAGCGGCCGATTACTACCAATGGGGAGCCTTGTTAAAGTCTGTCAGTGCGTTTGAAGCTTACCGGAAGATTTACCGAAACGTCATCGCGCCACTGCGGGTAGCCGAGCTTTTCATTCTGCGTGACGACATGCCGCGCTCTCTCCATGCCTGCCTAAATGAGGTCGAAACCGCGTTGATTCAGATCAACGGACTTTCCGGTCGCGAAGCCCGTCGGCTCGCAGGCGAAATCCATGCTGATCTGCATTTCGGTCGAATAGAGGATGTGTTTACACGCGGTTTACATGAATATTTGACGGATTTCCTTAGGCGTACGGACTTGCTCGGACAGGAGATCCGCAATTCTTACATGTCCCGACAAAGCCCAGGGGCGATGGACAAACTACGCCACGTCGCTTGATACCCCGATTTCACGACCACCATGACTTACTGTTTAGCTCTTAAACTGAACGCCGGGATGGTGTTTGCCTCGGATTCCCGTACCAACGCCGGCGTCGACCACATTGCCATGTTTAAGAAGATGCGGACCTTTATCAATCGCGGTGACCGCACCATCGTAATCCTAAGCTCCGGCAATTTATCGATCACGCAGAACGCCATCAACCTGTTGGAGCAACAGGGGCGGCATCCTGAAAATCGGAATATCTGGAATGTGGAATCGATGTTCGACGTCGCGCAGCTTTTGGGGGAATGCTTGCGGTCAGTGCGCCAGCACGATGGCGCCTTTCTGGCACAGAGCAACGTCGACGCCAGTGCCAATTTCATTGTCGGAGGCCAGATTCGCGGCGAACCTATGCGTTTGTGCTTGGTTTACGCCGAGGGCAACTTTATCGAGGCCGGCGAGGAAACACCATTTTTCCAGATTGGAGAAACGAAGTACGGTAAGCCGATTCTCGACCGGGTCATCAAGCCCGACACGCCACTGGACGAGGCGATTAAGTGTGTCTTGGTGTCGTTCGACTCGACCATGCGCAGTAATTTGTCGGTCGGCTTACCCATCGATCTTGCATGCTACAGCGAGTCACATTTCGATTTGAATTTGGTGCAGCACATCACCGACGACGACCCGTATTTTTCGCAGATAAGTCGGCGCTGGAGCGAAGGACTGCGCGGCGTATTCGCATCGCTTCCCAGTCCAGACTGGCTGAGCGAACCGCTACCGCGCGACTTTCCCCTTTAATTCATCTCGTACGTTCGCTAGCTAGACCGGGAAGACGTCTTGACAATAACGGAAGACAAAGATTTATCCGCATTTCTTGCCCCGGTAATCGAGCACCACCAAGGACCGTCATGACCATCCGTGTTGCCTTACATCATCAATCCCGTTATCGCTTCGACCGGCCGGTAGTAGCTGCGCCGCATGAAATACGCCTACGACCTGCTGCCCATACCCGAACCCCCATTTCGGGCTACTCGCTACGAATTAAGCCAAAGCAGCACTTCTTACATTGGCAGCAGGATGCCTATGGCAACTTCGTGGCGCGCCTCACCTTTCCGCAACCTACTCGCGAGATAGAGATAACCGTTGAACTGGTAGCGGACATGACGGTCATCAATCCATTCGACTTTTTCGTCGAAGAATGGGCAGAGCACTATCCCTTTGCTTACCCGGAACTGTTGACTTCAGAGCTGGCGCCTTTTCTAGAGGCCGATGCCGCTGGACCGTTGACCCAAGCGTGGCTCAATGAATTCCGACGAACAATTCCTTCCAAGATTACCACCACTAACCTTCTGGTAATGCTGAATACAAATGTTCAGCAAGCGGTCTCGTACTTAATTCGACTGGAGCCGGGCGTCCAGACCTGTGAAGAAACCTTGTCCAAACGGTCCGGCTCTTGTCGCGACAGCGCGTGGCTGCTCGTACAGCTGCTCCGACATCTCGGTATCGCTGCACGGTTCGTTTCCGGCTACCTCATCCAACTTGAGCCAGACGAGAAGCCGCTGGATGGACCGCCCGGACCAGAAGCAGATTTCACTGATCTCCATGCTTGGTGCGAAGCCTATATCCCCGGCGCCGGCTGGATTGGCGTTGACGCAACCTCGGGCTTGCTGGCCGGGGAAGGTCACATCCCACTGGCAGTCTCGGCGTTGCCGACATCCGCAGCGCCAGTAATCGGAATGACCAGCGTTTGCGAGGCTCGACTGGACGTATCCATGTCAGTTACCCGCATCCATGAGGATCCACGCGTAACCAAGCCCTATACGGACATACAATGGGAGGAAATCCGCGCGCTGGGGAAACAAGTCGACCAGGAACTGGAAGCTGGCGATGTCCGTCTTACTCAAGGTGGAGAGCCGACTTTCGTGTCCGTCGATGATATGGACGCCGCGGAGTGGAATATCACCGCCTTAGGTGAAAATAAATGGCTTCTTGCAAATGATCTGGTCCGTCGTCTACAGCATCGTTTTGCCACCGGTAGCGTACTCCACGTCGGCCAGGGCAAATGGTATCCGGGAGAACCGTTGCCACGTTGGGCGCTGAATGTATTCTGGCGAAGCGACGGGGTTCCAGTCTGGCGGAATGCTGCGTTACTGGTGCAGGACCCCAAAGCCACACAGAACGAAACTACCGCTGAAACCTTCGGACAGTTGATAGCCAAAAAATTAGGTCTAAATCCCGGATACTTGATGCCCGCCTATGAGGATCCTTGGTTGGCTTTGGATCAGGAAAGCCGCCTTCCCGCAAATATCGATCCGCTACAGTCCGATCTCGATGACATAGAGGTTCGCTCAATTTTGGCGAGGCAGTTGCGGAAGGGTTTGGCTTCTGTCGTAGGGTTTATTCTCCCCCTCAAGGCGCTAGACCGGCCGAGTTCGCCCTGTTGGAAATCGAGCCGCTGGCCGCTCAAGCACGAGCGCCTGTACCTACAGCCCGGCGACTCGCCTATGGGACTCCGGTTACCTCTGGCTAGTTTGCCTTGGGTTGCTCCCGAAGAATTCGAGTTGGAGTTGCCGCCCGACCCGTTCGAGCCCCGTAGCGACTTGCCTGAATACGCTGTCGCCGCGGCCGTTGGCGCAATGGAAGACATTGATGAATCACCGACAGCTCGGGAAGTCATTCATACCGCACTGGCACTGCAGGTGCGTGACGGCCTGTTACATGTGTTCTTGCCACCGACGACCCGGTTGGAACATTGGATGGCATTGCTCGCCGCTGTCGAGTCCTGCGCCGAGGAACTAAAGCAAAATATCCGTCTGGAGGGTTATGCTCCACCGCGAGATCCGCGTCTGCAATTACTCTCAGTGACGCCTGATCCCGGGGTTATCGAGGTCAACATCCATCCTTCAGCCGACTGGGAAACACTGGAGCAACGGACCCGGGAACTTTACGAAGAGGCTCGGTTAGCGCGCCTGACGACTGAAAAGTTCATGCTCGACGGCCGCCATACGGGCACGGGAGGGGGTAATCACGTCACGTTGGGTGGAACCCGGCCAGCGGACAGTCCGTTTCTGCGGAGGCCGGATCTGCTCCAAAGCTTGATAATCTATTGGCAGCAGCATCCTGCGCTTTCCTATCTCTTCTCGGGGCAGTTCATCGGACCGACCAGTCAAGCACCGCGGGTGGATGAAGCGCGTGACGACAATCTTTACGAACTTGAAATTGCCTTCCAGCAACTGGCAACCCAACTAACCCCGGGGGAGGAAAGCTCCAGACCGTGGCTGATCGACCGGTTGCTGCGCAATTTGCTTATCGACATGACCGGTAACACCCATCGTGCGGAGTTCTGCATCGATAAGCTGTATTCGCCGGATACCGCTGCAGGGCGCTTAGGTCTAGTCGAGCTCCGCGCTTTCGAAATGCCGCCGCACTACCGAATGAGCCTGGTCCAGGCTCTGTTGCTGCGGGCGCTCGTGGCTCGGTTCTGGCGTAAACCTTATCACGGCAAAATGGTTTACTGGGACACTGCTCTGCACGACCGGTTCATGTTACCTCACATGATCGAAACCGACCTTCGCGATATCATCCGCGACCTAAGGCAGTCGGGTTATAACTTCGACTATGCCTGGTTCGCGCCTTTCCTTGAATTTCGCTTTCCGCACTACGGCACAGTCGTCTACGATGGTGTACAACTCGAGCTACGACAGGCAATCGAACCCTGGCATGTCCTTGGCGAGGAAGTCAGCGCGGGCGGCACGGCGCGTTATGTAGATTCCTCCGTGGAACGTCTGCAGGTCAAAGTCAGGGGCATGACAGGCGGCCGCCATAGGGTTCTGTGTAACGGCCGGGCATTACCCTTGCATGCAACCGGGGTACCAGGTGAATTCGTCGCCGGGTTACGCTTTAAAGCGTGGGCGCCGCCTTCTGCACTGCATCCCGCCATCGGTATTCAGGCACCCCTGGTGATCGATCTATACGACGGATGGAACGGCCGTGCTATAGGTGGATGCACGTATCACGTCAGTCATCCTGGGGGCCGCAACTATGACAGTTTCCCGGTCAATGCCAATGAGGCCGAGGCACGCCGCCGCGCCCGCTTCTGGGATCACGGTCACACCCCAGGGCCGATGCGCGTGCGCGACGAACCGACCAACCCCCGCTTCCCGATGACTTTGGACCTTCGCTGGGAAAACCCTTAAGGAACTTCTGAACAAATCCAGCGGGTGTAAGCTATTCCTGCCCAGAAGCCCTGAACGCGGAGCCCCCATGAAACAGACCACCTTCGCCTCCTTAGCCTTTGACCGGAAGAAGAAGCAGACCCGGCGCGAGAAGTTCCTGGCCGAGATGGAGCAGGCGGTGCCGTGGCCGGAACTGCTGGCGGTGATCGAACCGCATTACCCGAAAGCGGGTCGGCGCGGTCGTCAACCGTACCCGTTGGCGACGATGCTCAGGCTTTACTTCCTCCAGCAATGGTATGCCTTGTCCGACCCGGGCCTGGAAGATGCCCTGTACGAGATCGAATCGATGCGGCGTTCTGCGGGTCTGGAGTTGGCCGATGACGCGCTGCCGGATGAAACCACGCTCCTCAACTTCCGGCGCCTGCTGGAGCGTCACGAGCTGACGGCGAAGTTGATGAACGCCATCAATGACGTGCTGGAAGCGCGAGGGCTGCTGCTCAAGGGCGGCACGATGGTGGATGCGACGATCATCCACGCCGCGCCATCGACGAAGAACAAAGCCAAGACCCGCGATCCCGAGATGCATCAGACCAAGAAGGGCAATCAGTGGTTCTTCGGCATGAAGGTGCATGTGGGAGCGGATGTTCACACCGGTGTCGCCCACACGGTCTCGGTCACACCGGCCCACGCCTCGGACATCAGCCAGTTGCCGAACCTGCTGCGCGAGGACGACCGGCTGATCCTCGGCGATGCCGGCTACGTCAACGACACCTATAAGCGCGCGGCGCGGCAGGCCGGGGTCGTGTGGGGCGTGGCCCTGAAGGCCCGTCCGAAACGGCGGCTGGGGTCGGCACAGAAACGCTGCAATCGAAAGCTGTCCTCGCTGCGCAGCCGCGTCGAGCACCTCTTTCGGGTGATGAAGCGGCAGTTCGGCTACACCAAGACGCGCTACCGGGGCCTGGCCAAGAACGCCGCCCAGGTGTTTACCCTGATAGGGTTGACCAATCTCTACCTGAAGCGGTACGCATTGATGACCTGACGGGCGAGGTGCGTCCGGAATCCGCCCCGACGGGCGCATCCGGGCGGGAATCGCCACGGTAAGTAAGGAATTTCGGTACCCTTCACCCATTTTCAAAGCCTGATTATCAGCAGGATGTGCTTTTGTCGCCCAAATCGGGTTTGTTCAGAGGTTCCTTAACGAGGACGATGCATGCTGTGCTCCACTACTCAGCTACGCCATGGCGACAAGATCAATTCAGAATTCTTCGAGGAATATCTGATCCGATTGTTGGAAGAAAGGGACCGCTCCGGGCTTACCGAGCTGATTGGCGGCATCGAGGCGATGTTAATCAGCGTCGAGCCAGGAAATTCGGTCGAGTATATTGCTGAGCTGGCGCTGATGACGCCCTACAATTATTTGGTGACGCTCGACAGCGAAAAACATATGACGCACGTGTTGCGTATCGATATGCATTCGCCGGACATCCTTCTACGAGAACCCAAGACAGCGGATTATATGGACATATTCCGCGGCCTGAATGACCTCTATCCTGTTGGCGCCAAGCGTCCGCATAGCCGTTACCTGGGCGAAATTCTATCGTGTGCCGACCGACACCAGGTTGTGGCCTTGCAGCAGCAACGGGAATTTCGGTTTTTTCAGGTCGGACAGCTCGCGGAGCTGGATCTTCCATTGAATGTTAGCCTATCTAAGCCATCTCCCTATACGCAGAACGTGTTGGGTTACATGGAGCGCAAAGCCAACGAAATACGCGTTTACCATCACGGCGATTGCATCATTCTCGCTGCTGCCCAGCGCGCTAACGACCGCGGCAAGGAAATGCAGGAGCGCTTAGGGATAAAGGACCTCCTCTGCCCCGTTGATCACCTTGCAACTCGGGTTTACAGCCAAAATCGGGAACCGGCAATCCTAGAATATCTAGCATTGTCGAGCTACTACTACTGGGGTAGCTACAATATCAAGGACCAAAATTCGTCCACCAACGTCACCAAGAATATTCGGGGGGTATCCGAATCAGTGAGTCCAGCCAAAGTATTTACTGCCGCCAACCATCCATACTGTCTCAATCACATAGATAAATTACCCAGTCCAACGGAGACATTTGTGCGCAACTACGGACCGCGCCTGCACCACATCGCTGTGGAGGTGAAGGATGGCCAGCAGGATGGAAAGGAGTATATCGATATTGTTGTCGATGCCATCTCAGGACAGGGTAAGGGCTTCCTGCTGGAAACTATCGGCTCGCGTAGCGCGGGTTTAAAGCAAATTTTCTCATCAGCGTCGGATTTTTCTTCCTTGATCATTGAATACGTCCAGCGCTTCGGCGATTTTCAGGGATTCTTTACCAAGGATAATGTCGCCAAATTAACCTACGCTGCAGGCCAGGAAGAGGGCGTGAGGGAGAGTCTTATTCAAGAGGCAGAATGCGGAAACCGCGCCATCCGTGGCCTGTAGATGGGCACAAAAAGCCAGAGAATTTGCTCTTGCTTGGTGTTTGGTGGAGAGAGGGGACTCGGCTCACATCCGCAGGTTTCTACGAGGCTACAGGGAGTCTTCGGCGGAACCCTTACAAGACCACCGTACTCAAATCTCCAAGCTCAAAGCCAGCATAGCCATCTCAATCAACGACCGGGATTCGATATTCGAGGCGTCCAGCAGCAGCGGTTTGTCGTGTCGCTGACACGACAATTCCGACACGCTCGTTCTCTCGGTCATAAGCACTCGAACGCTCCACCGCCGGGAGCTCGGAGGTGGAGCGCAGCTTTGGCTGGCTGGAGAAGTGTCGCCGATTGTGGAAGAACTGCGAGCGCAAGCTCATTGCCAGCTTGCAGTTCATCCCCTTGGCGTATCTCGTCCTGCTCATCAGAAGATCGTGAACAGGCTCTAAGAACCCGTGCGATTCAGCGCTGAATCGACGGACCTTGCCTGTGCCAATTCGTCTGCGAATCAATACCAAACTCCGCGCGGCCTTACACCGGCGGCCCGCGTCGGGTTGACCTGCTCCCCGATTTAGTCCGAAACGGACATAGAGTCTGCGGTTAAAAATGTGTCTGCAAACTGATCTGGCGTCAGGTAAGCCAACGAACTGTGGGGGCGTTGCTCATTGTATTCCCGACGCCACTCCTCAATGACTTGGCGAGCATGGCGCATCGAGACGAACCAATGCTCGTTCAGGCATTCATCCCGGAATTTGCCGTTGAAGCTTTCGATGTAGGCGTTCTGCTGTGGCTTACCTGGCTGGATGAAGCTCAAGCACAGTCCTTGGCTATCGGCCCATTCATCCAAAGCCTTGCCGGCAAACTCGGGGCCGTTGTCGACGGTGACTGATTTGGGCAATCCGCGGATCTCTGCCAGCCGTTGCAGCACACCGACTACACGTCTGCCAGGCAGCGAAGTATCGACTTCGATGGCCAAGCACTGCTTCGTGAAGTCATCGACGATATTCAGGCACCGCAGCCGCCGACCATCGGCCAAACCGTCCGAAACATAGTCCATAGACCAACTCTCGTTAGGCGCCGATGGCGCGACCTTGATTTGGCGCTCCACGCCGGCAATGCGCTTCCGCTTTCGTTTGCGGACCATCAGGCCGGCCTCGTGATACACGCGATAGGTGCGCTTTCGGTTGATTTCCCAACCCTCTCGGCAAAGTAGCACGTGCAGCCGGCGATACCCATAGCGCCGCTTCTGCGCTGCCAATTCGCACAGTCGTTCCTTGAGCTCCTGGTCTACTGGCCGCTTAGCTTCGTAGCGATACAGCGACCGAGAAATACCGATCAGCCCACAAGCCCGCGTGACGCCCATCTGGTGCTTTGTCATCAGATGGGAGACCGCCACCCTCTTGGCTTGTGGGCTTACCACTTTCGGCCTACAACCTCTTTCAACGCAGCATTGTCCAGCATCGCCTCCGCCAGCAGGCGCTTGAGCCGGGCATTCTCGGTCTCCAGTGCCTTGAGCCGCTGCGCATCCGACACTGTCAGGCCGCCGTATTTCGCTTTCCAGTTGTAGTACGTCGCCTCGCTGAGCCCGTGCTTGCGGCACAGCTCCGCTACTTTTAGGCCGGCTTCGGCTTCCTTCAGGATGCCAATGATCTGTTCTTCGGTGAAACGCTTCTTCATGCTGCCTCCTATCGAGGCAGACTCTACATCACGACCGGACTAATCTCGGGGAGCAGGTCATCGTAGCGATACAGCGACCGAGAAATACCGATCAGCCCACAAGCCCGCGTGACGCCCATCTGGTGCTTTGTCATCAGATGGGAGACCGCCACCCTCTTGGCTTGTGGGCTTACCACTTTCGGCCTACAACCTCTTTCAACGCAGCATTGTCCAGCATCGCCTCCGCCAGCAGGCGCTTGAGCCGGGCATTCTCGGTCTCCAGTGCCTTGAGCCGCTGCGCATCCGACACTGTCAGGCCGCCGTATTTCGCTTTCCAGTTGTAGTACGTCGCCTCGCTGAGCCCGTGCTTGCGGCACAGCTCCGCTACTTTTAGGCCGGCTTCGGCTTCCTTCAGGATGCCAATGATCTGTTCTTCGGTGAAACGCTTCTTCATGCTGCCTCCTATCGAGGCAGACTCTACATCACGACCGGACTAATCTCGGGGAGCAGGTCAATGGGCCCCAAATACAAATGCCAATTTCGATCAGCGAATGGGGGTGCTGACTCACGTTGTAAATCATGTTCCTGGAATCGCGTGGGCCTTACTGTCAAAGCTCCTGCCAGAATACGGGGACATTTCACATCCAACCGTAAAACCAAAGTTCCGCGAATGTGAAAACGCTAAAATAGAGGTCCTGACATATGGCATCGTATGGGAGAGTGAGGCCGTAATTATTGACCTTGCACTAAAGCATGCTGGGACGGATGCGGATCGGTGGGGAGCCCTTATCCACAGGATAAGTAGATTCCAGCCAGCGCCCTTTGAAAAGGCACTCATCGTGTTGGATTCGCTCTTTGGTAAGCTGTCGGCAGAGGAGCGGTTCGGCATCTGGGACGCATTACGGCAGGAAGCAAATCGCCATCATACCTTCTCGGACGCAGAGTGGGGATTAAGTGAGGGGAGGCTTGCTCGATTGAATGAGGTCGTCAGCAAGTATCAACCCAACGCCCCGCTTTTGGCGAACATATGGCTGTTCGACGAGTGGCTACCTCACATTCCGAACAAAAGCACCAAAATCGAGGATCCGACGGTCGCGATCGACCATGCACGGCGGGAGGCGATCTTAGCAGTTTACAGGTCTATGGGTGTTCGTGGACTAATGGAACTGGCAAAGAAGGCGAAGTTTCCACAGCTTGCGGTTGCCAGCTGGCGCAGCCTAGATCTGTCGCTTGACGATTTTCGCGAGCTTTTGCGCCTCTCACTGGACGGTGGAGAAAGCACCGCCGCCGTTAGATCATTAGTAATTCGTAATGGCGCAGCCAGATTCGGAACAATGTGGATCGATGTGCTCCGTGCAATCTCCGCCGACATGAATCTTGTGCCAGAACGCAAGGCCGAACTCCTAGTCGCACTGGAAGATTCCAAAGAGACTTGGGATATCGTGCACGGCTTCGGTGAGGTTGTCGAGGAGGTGTATTGGAAACAGAAGCGTTCGTTCCCCTTTGACGGAACGACAGAAGACCTCGAGTTTGCAATGGAGACATACCTTTCTTGGGATAGACCGTTTGCAGCAATCGAGGCATCAATTCGTCGACTTGGTGACGTCCCGTCGGAGAGTCTTATGCGTTTGCTCACCGCTGCTATACCAGAAATTAATGCCTCAAAAGATGACAGGGGAACGGTATCCGTCTACTACATCGAAGAGATCTTTGACGAGCTTGAAAAGCGGTGTGACGTGGCTGCAGAAGATCTCGCAAGAATGGAGTTGGCGTACGTGCCTTTCCTCGGCCATCGGCAGAAAACTCTCACATTACATCGTCTAATGGTTCAGGACGCAAGAATCTATATGCGGATGATATGTGCGGTATATGAACCCGCCGGCGGTGAGGGTGAACGCAGAGAGTTGTCAGATGGCGAAATGCGACTTGCCAAGGCCGCGTATGAAGTGCTGCATGAACTGCGGGTTCTACCGGGCCAGAGCGACGAGAATATAGACTTCGGGGCTCTGAGTAACTGGTGCTTTGGAGTTCGCGAGCTCGCTGAGGAGATGGACCGTAAGGCTGTCGTGGATTTCAAAATCGGGACCTTACTTGCCCATTCCCCGCCGAGCTCAGTCGACCAAGTCTGGCCACACGAAGCAGTCCGAGCAGTTATTGAGCAACTGGCCTCTGACAAGGTTGAGCGAGGATTGATGACTGAGCGATATAACATGCGAGGCGTGTACACCAAGGCTTTCGCGGAAGGCGGTGACCAAGAGCGCGCATTGGCGCAACAAGCGCGACAGTGGGCCAATGCTATTCCGGATTCTCCCCGGACTGCCGCGATGCTCATTCGAATCGCAGAAGGATGGGATCGGGAAGCGAACGATGAAGATGTTCGGGCAAAGAAGGAGGCTCTCCGTCACTAGCTCAAATTGACGTCTCGTTACGGCGGTACGCCTTGGTTCTGGGATGATAGTGATGTTTGTGCCAAATTGCGCGCGAAACAATGCCAAATTGCGCGTAGCCTTACACGGAGGCCCGCGCTTGGTGGTTACGAATCGGCTACGCTCAGAAACAAAAAAGGGTTAAGCTTTCGCCTAACCCTTTGATATTTTTGGTGGGCCGTATTGGATTCGAACCAATGACCACTGCATTAAAAGTGCAATGCTCTACCGACTGAGCTAACGGCCCAGAGCTTCGCATTATAAGGTTGATGCCCTTATGAAGCAAGTCGACCGCATGCACGCCGCGAGTCTTCGCATTGACCAGGCGTGTTTGGCGGCGGACAATTATTTTTCGTCTCCGCTTCGATTTCTGCATAATGCGATTTTTTCTGCGTT